>JBFHVZ010000008.1:0-33746 GCA_041589295.1 Pseudomonadales bacterium | reverse complement strand
GGTGAGCTTATGCGCGTACTCGATGCATTGCTGGCCAATATCGAAGTACAGACTTCCGATGATTTAGGTTTAGATGCGCAATGCATTGAAGCCTTGGCATTCGGCTGGTTAGCCCATCAGTGTTTGCATAACTTGCCGGGAAATGTACCTGCTGTAACAGGAGCTAAAGGAGAAAGGGTTTTGGGAGCTATTTATCCTAAGTAATTCAGGAGAATACGAGCCAGCTACCTAAAAGAGTAAAAACTAGGGATATTCCGAAGAAAATATAGTCACCTACGAACACTTTATCTTTCAGCCAGCTAACATCCGGATTGTCCTTGTCATAAAAAATGTCACACACCTTTCCAGCTGGAAACGCCTTCACGATATCTCTCGCAAGCCACTCTTCTGAGGTTTTTACTTTGGAGCGAATGTAAATATCAGTTCCCTCATAGCGATGACCCTCAATCTCATATTGGTAAGCGATATCGGGAGAGTACATTTGTACGACTCGCCCGTCTGATCGGTTTGAGTGGCTGACTGTAATTTCGGAGGAAATAACCTTAGCTTGAGTCTCTCCTTTCCTCTGACGAATCTTTCTATTTTGATAAAAATTGCGACAGGCGAACCCTAACAGCACACCACTCACCAGCAATAACAAGATGTGGAAAATCTGACTTACCGCTTCCATGATGACATTACCGATTATTATTAGAGTGCTTTCGTATTTGAAAGATAGATCATTGATGGGTTTGGACTACCCAACACAGGCGAGATTCAGAATTCCTGATAACCCGCTTTAATCAACCGCTGCTCTTCCGCCGGACCATAAGGCACGGTTTCCACGAACGGCGGCAACTGACCTTTTTCTATGTTGTTGCTGCCCATCCAGCGTTCGCAGATTTTTACATCCACCACATTAAATGCATCCAATTTGGCGGCTAAATCCACCAGTGATTTATACATGGTGTAATTCTGTTTAACGAAGACGTTAGCTTCAGGGCCATGTAACACGATGGCGATGGGTTCTTCTGGATAGGTTTCGAACTGATCAGACCATGCTTGAGCACGGGTCAGGACATCTTGAAGTTCATCTGGGGTATGAGCGTGTATTTGGACCAAGTAGGGGTTGGAGGTTGGTTGCTCATCCATGGCAAGCGAGGGCTGAGCTGTGAGTCCAACAGCCAGGCTTGCTGCTATCAGCCAAGTCCGGCACGCCGACAGGCTATGCCCACTAGATAGTAAAGGACGAGCCACAGCCACAGGTGGACGATGCTTGCGGGTTTTGTACAACAAAACGGGATCCTTCCAGATTCTCTTGATAATCCACTTCTGCACCGTCGATGTAGGGATAGCTTAAGGCATCCACAAGGACTTTAACCCCTTGCTGCTCAATAACGGCATCGTCTTCGGCAATTTCGGTGTCGAAGGTGAAGCCGTATTGAAAGCCAGAGCATCCGCCACCGGTCACGAAGACGCGCAGGCATAGGCTGTCGTCACCTTCTTCTTCCAACAGGTTGCGCACCTTTTGTGTGGCGCTGTCTGTAAGGGATAGCGTGCTCATACTGCTTTGGGCCTGCTCTGAAACTAGGTTGAATAAACGCCTATTATCCAGTTATCCGACTAAATCAGTCAACTTTTTCAACAACGTCCATTTCGGACAGGCTTGGCTCTGGCTTGCGGCCCTTGCCATTTTTGCCCGCTTTCGGGTCGGCTTGGTGAACCAAGGAGCCATTCACCTGTGCGCCCATAACCATTTCCATAATGGTGTAGTGCACATCACCCTGTACGTCGGCTTTTTTGGCTAACTCGATGTGCTGGCTAGAAAACACGTTGCCTTTTACACAACCATTGATGATGACGTTCGGCACGCGAATTTCACCTTCAACGACACCGGTTTCAGAAATTCGTACCACAGCGCCGGATTTATCATCCGCTACTATATTGCCTTTGATGCGGCCGTCGATATGTAAACCACCACTGAAATGCAAATTACCAATGAATTCGGATTTGTTTGAAATCAGCGTATCGTAATGTCCGGAGTTTTTATTTTTACTGCCCAACACTTTTCTCCTCCTTACCTGGCCACGGGAAGGTATTGCTTACCCGAGCCGCCTTAGAACCTTTGGATTGCAGCACCACTTCGACTTCTTCTGGCTCAAAGCCTTCAGGAAGTACGACGTCGCCTGCGATGTCTTGAAAATAACGAAATCTAAATTTGATGCCGTAGTCATTAACCTTGTCGTCTAAATCACGCAAGGCATAGGTTTTTTGCTTACCGTTTAATACGCCGGTGATGTTAACTGCCGCCAAGCCAGATATATAGGTTTGGTTGTTGCCCACTTGGGTAAACACCGCCTTATAGTTGTAGCGACGTTCTTCTAACGTGGGTTTGATTTCCAAACTTTGAATACGCAAACCTTGTTGGCGGGCAGCCGGTGCCATTAGCCCTTTATAAAACGCAACTTCTTCTTGCAGGTCGGCGATTTGGGTACGTAAATCCACAAGATTTTGGCGTAGGCCTTCGGTGGAACGGCGGTCGACTTCACCACCTTTTTCGAGCACCAGTACCCGCTGGTTGTACGAGGCAATTTCTTCTTCGGCTGCTTGCAAGTCTTCGCGCAGTTGATCGCGTTCAGCAATGGCTTGCTCTTGTGCTTCTAGCGCTTCGTATCGACCAAACACATAACTGGCAAACGCCAATGCTGCTATTAGCAATAGGACGAACAGTCGTCGCCAAAAGCGCCCCCATGGGTCATAGCTGACCACCATGAGCTTATTTTGTTTGGAGCCTTTTACCGCAGTCATGGATGAAATCCTTGAACTTCTTTTTGCACGTTCTCAGTAGCAGGCGCAGCTTGTTAGTACAGTCTGCGCCCCTTCGCGTTAGGGTAGCATTGCCGGTTGGGTCATTCCGAGACGCTCTTCAAAACCAAACATGATATTCATGTTTTGCACGGCTTGACCCGCTGCCCCTTTTACCAAGTTGTCGATGACAGACAACACAACGACGGTATCGCCGCCCTGTGGTCTATGTACCGCGATCTGGTTGTAGTTGCTGCCTTTAACATTGCGCGTGGCGGGATGAGTACCCAGTGGCAAAACATCGACGAACGGCTCATTTGCGTAACGCTGTTCGTACATGGCTTGAATGTCCTGCAACGACACGTCTTTTTTCAGTTTAGCGTATAACGTGGCGTGGATGCCGCGAATCATCGGTGTCAAATGTGGCACAAAGGTTAAACCCACTGGCGTGTTGTGGTTGGCAATGGTCAAACCTTGGCTGATTTCTGGCAGGTGACGGTGCCCTTTTACGCCATAGGCCGAGAAGCTTTCGCTGGTTTCACACAACAACATGCCGATGTTCGCCTGACGGCCAGCGCCGCTTACGCCGGACTTACAATCCGCAATCAAGTTTTGTGTATCCACCAAGCCGTTTTCGATTAGTGGCAGATAGCCGAGTTGCGTGGCCGTTGGGTAGCAGCCCGGATTCGCAATTAGCCGCGCTGTTTTAATTTGTTCGCGGTTTACTTCTGGTAAGCCATACACTGCTTCGGCTACTAAGTCAGGGCAGGTGTGCTCCATGCCATACCACTTAGACCACTCAACAACATCTTTGATACGGAAGTCTGCACCAAGGTCGATAACCTTGACATTGGACTTCATCAATTCGGGCATCATATCCATGGCAACGCCATGGGGCGTGGCAAAAAACACCACGTCGCATTCGCTCAAGGTAGCAACATCAGGTACAGTAAAACGAATGTCGGTGAACGGACGTAGATTTGGATACAGGTCGGCAACAGGCAAACCGTCTTCGCCACGGGACGTCACAACCTTTAGGTTTACCTCAGGGTGTTGGACAAGAATACGTAATAGTTCAACGCCCGTATAACCGGTGCCGCCTACCAAGCCCACATTAATCACATTTTCACCTTCTAAGTTGGTTTGGGTGCAAGAGGCCGTATAATAAGAGCCTTACCTACACAGTTACAAGTACAGTTACAAGTAGAGATCAGTTTAGCGCCAGTATGGATTTTAAGCCTTTTCCGTCACCACAAACGCGCACAAAAATGCGCCTGCATTTAGCGCAGGCCGATGCTCTGATCCCGCTCGCTTTTTTAGGCATCATTTGTGGCTTAATTACCTCAGGCACCATTCTTTTATTTCGCATGGCCATCGAAGGTCCGCTGGACTTTCTATTACCGGGCAATCATCACGAAAACTTTGAATCCTTAGACGCTGCGGTGCGCTTCGGCCTTCCTCTTGTGGGCGCTCTTTTGCTGGCCATTATATTCCGCGCCATGAGCCCTAATATGCGCATGGTGGGCATTAGCCACGTATTAGAACGTTTAGAAAAGCACCAAGGTCACATGCCACTGGGCAATTTTTTTGCGCAATTCATCGGTGGTGTAATTTGCGCACTCAGTGGTCAAAGCACAGGACGCGAAGGACCCGCAGTCCATTTGGGTGCTGCATCGGGCAGTTTGCTTGGTCATAAACTCAAATTACCTACCCATCACACGCAGATATTATTAGCGGCAGGCGTCGCGGCCGCCATCAGTGCATCGTTCAATACACCCATGGCAGGTGTGATCTTTGCCATGGAGGTGGTAATTGTGGGTTATAGCCTGCAAAGCTTTATTCCGGTGATACTGGCCTCCGTGGTTGGCGCACTGATCACCCGTGCGGTGTACGGCAATGAGCCCGCGTTTATTGTGCCGCCGTTGGATATGCGCTCATTGCTGGAGTTTCCCTTTTTGATAGCAGAGGGCTTGTTGCTTGGCGCATTCGCCGCCGCGTTCATTTGGATCTGCTCCCAAACTGCGCAACGGGGCCCTAAAAACCTATGGATTCGCTTTGGGCTCATTGGGTTGTTCAACGCTCTGCTCGCACTCAGCATTCCTCAAATCATGGGCATTGGCTACGACACGGTGAACCAAGCTTTATTTGGGCATCTCACAATTATTACATTGCTGGTGCTCGCCATCGCCAAGCTGTTAATCACCAGTGTAAACCTTGGCTTAGGTCAGCCCGGTGGAGCCATAGGCCCCATGCTGTTTATCGGCGCATGTGCCGGTGGCGTATTTGGCGAAATCGGAAACTTCTTTGCTCCAGAACAAGCCAGTGCCAGTGGTTACTACGCTATGCTCGGCATGGCTGCCATGATGTCTGCCTGTTTGCAGGCACCCCTGACGGGCTTGCTAACCTTGTTTGAATTAACCGGCAATCCGAATATCATTCTGCCCGCCATGCTGGTGGTGGTAATCGCTAATCTCACCACCACAGAACTGTTCAAACAAAAGGCGTTGTTCCCACGTTTATTGCAACTGCGTGGTCTAACGCTGGACAGCAGCCCAGTGGAAAAAATGCTACGCCAAGGCAATGTCACCCACGTGGCGGAGCGCAACGTAATCGCCCTGCCTAAAATGGCTGCGATTCCGTTGATTGAGTCGGTATTGGAAAAACGTCCACAGTGGATCGCCATTCGAGACAGCAAAGGTCAAATCAATGCTGTGTTTCCAGCGGCTGCCTTGGTGAATTTAATGCTCGACAAGCAAGGGCTAGCGCAATGGTGCGAAGAACTGGATGGCGAAACCGTCATTAACCTCACCGCCATCCCAGCTGAACGACGCAGTTGTATGCCTATTTCGCTGCTCGCTAACTTGCAGCAGGCCTTGGATAAAATGGCGCAAAACCAAGTGCAGGTATTAACCGTACATTTAAACGAAAGTAACAGCAGTGAATCTTTAATTGGTTTTATTGATCAAGACAGCATTCACAGCTACTACCGTTACACTGGCTAAACAAATAACTGGCTATTTAAATAACTGGAAAAGTAGGTACTTCATGCTTTGGGTAAAAGCGTTTCACATCATTGCCGTGGTCACATGGTTTGCCGCGATTTTCTATTTGCCACGTTTATTTGTGTACCACGCCATGAGCAACGCCGAAGGCGATCAAAAAGCCAATGAGCGTTTTAAAATTATGGAGCGCAAACTCTATCGCGGGATTATGACCCCCAGCATGATCGCCGTCATCGCGCTCGGCGTTTGGTTGATCACCTATAACCCTGCGTATTTTATGAGTCAGGGTTGGATGCATGCCAAACTGACATTGATCGTCTTGCTTGTTGGCTACCACCACTATTGTGGTTATTTGCTAAAACAATTTCGTGATGACAAAAATACCAAGAGCCATGTGTTCTTCCGTGTGTTTAACGAAGTCCCTGTATTTATTTTGATTGCCGTGGTGATTTTGGTAATCGTTAAACCTTTTTAATTGCGCAAGACGCTAGATGGGAGACGTGAGACGCGTTCTCCCCTTTGAAAGAAATATTACCTGTGGGAGCCAGCCATGCTGGCGATTCTAAATTCGCGAGCGGTACCCAAAGCACTCACTGCGTGAGCAGGGCATACTAGCTCGCTCCTACAAATTAGATTTAAAAGTTGAGATATTTTTTATGGAACACAATCGCAGCGAAACACTGTTCGAACTTGCCAAAAAACACATTCCAGGTGGTGTGAACTCACCTGTGCGTGCATTTAATGGAGTGGGCGGCACACCGGTATTTTTCAAAAGCGGTAAAGGCGCTTACGTTTACGACGAAGACGGTAACCGGTATGTGGATTTCGTAAACTCTTGGGGCCCGTTAATTTTGGGTCACGCCGCCGAGCCTGTTTTGAACGCAGTACGCGGTCAGCTAGAGCAAGGGTTAAGCTTTGGTGCGCCCACCGAAATCGAAATCGAAATGGCGCAAAAAGTTTGTGAAATTTATCCAAGCATGGATATGGTGCGTATGGTCTCCAGCGGCACGGAAGCCACTATGTCGGCCATTCGCTTGGCCCGCGGTTTTACTGGCCGTGACAAGATGATTAAGTTCGAAGGTTGCTACCACGGCCACGCTGATTCTCTGTTGGTAAAAGCCGGTTCGGGTTTGCTGACACTGGGCACGCCAAGTTCACCGGGTGTACCTGCGGCCCTTGCTGATTTAACCATTACCCTAACGCACAACGACATCGACAGTGTTAAAACCTGCTTAGCCGAAATCGGCAACGAAGTGGCTTGCATTATCGTGGAACCCATTGCCGGTAACATGAACTGCATTCCACCCGTCAAAGGCTTTTTAGAAGGTCTGCGCGAACTGTGCGACCAATACGGCATCGTGTTAATTTTTGACGAAGTTATGTGTGGCTTCCGTGCAGCAAAAGGCGGCGCGCAAGAGGTGTACGGTGTGAAACCCGACATGACCACGTTAGGCAAAGTCATTGGCGGCGGTATGCCTGTGGGGGCGTTCGGCGGCAAGCGCGAAATTATGGAACACTTGGCACCGCTTGGCCCTGTATATCAAGCAGGCACCCTATCCGGTAACCCCATCGCCATGGCCGCAGGTAAAGCCATGTTGGAGGCCATTAGCGCAGACGGTTTTTATGCTGACCTTACAGCAAAAACCGAACGCCTTGTAAAAGGCTTAGAAGCCGCAGCCGCCCGTCACGGTATTCCTCTGACCACAAACCAAGTGGGCAGCATGTTTGGTTTCTTCTTCAGTGAAGAAAAAGAAATCCGCACATTTGCGCAAGTAAGCCAGTGCGATCAAGCGCGCTTTAAACAATTCTTCCACGGCATGTTGGACGAAGGTGTGTATCTTGCACCGTCTTCTTACGAAGCGGGCTTTGTCTGTGCCGCCGTGTCTGACGAAGACATCGACTTTACCTTGCAAGCAGCAGATAAAGTATTTGCTAGCTTAGCGTAAGCCTAAAGGCAAATTAGAAAGCAAAAGCCCCAATGCGTTTTATCGACGCATTGGGGCTTTTTTTTAGCCAGAATATTCGCACTCACATATTCGGATAATTCGGCCCACCACTGCCTTCCGGCGGAACCCATTGAATGTTTTGCGATGGGTCTTTGATGTCGCAGGTTTTGCAGTGCAAACAGTTTTGCGAATTAATTTGAAAACGCATCCCAGCTGTTCCGCTTTGGTTTTCACCTTGTTCTGTTTGAACAATTTCGTAAACGCCCGCTGGGCAATAACGCTGTGCCGGTTCATGGTACAAGGTCAGATGTTTACCCAGCGGCAGACTGTCGTCTTTTAAGCGCAAATGATTCGGCTGATCTTCAGCATGATTGGTGGCGCTTAAAAATACCGAATCTAATTTACTAAACGTGATCACATTATCGGGCTTGGGGTACGCAATCGGTTTGCATTGTTCGACCGGTTTCAAGGTTGCGTGATCCGCCACCGGATCGCGCAATGTCCACGGTAATTTGCCGTTGAAAATATTAATGTCGACCCACGCAATTGCGCTGCCAAATAGGTTGCCGAACTTGTGCCGTGCTGGCCCCCAATTACGCTGGGTATGCAGCTCTTGGTATAGCCAGGATTGTTTAAAGCGGGTTTGATAGTCCAGCAAGTCGGCACCCAATTGTTGCTTCGAAAATGCGTCAGCCAGAGATTCGGCGGCTAACATGCCGGACTTCATGGCGGTATGTGAGCCTTTAATTTTTGCATTGTTTAACGTGCCCGCATCGCAGCCGATTAATAGGCCACCGGCAAACGACATTTTCGGCAGCGATTGCAAACCGCCTTTGGCAATGGCGCGGGCACCGTAGGCAATGCGTTCACCCCCTTCACGTAAGTCGCGAATGACGGGATGGGTTTTCCAGCGCTGCATTTCTTCATACGGATTGTAATAAGGGTTGTCGTAACTTAGCTCAGAAATAAACCCTAACGACACTTGGTGATTATCTAGGTGATATAAAAAACCGCCGCCTCCGGTGCCGCTTTCTTCCGACGGCCAACCTGCGGTATGCATGACTTCACCCGCGCGGTGTTTTGCCGGATCAATTTGCCACAATTCTTTTATGCCCAAACCATAATGCTGCGGGTCTTTACCTGCGTCTAATTCGTATCGCGCAATGACTTGCTTACCCAAATGGCCGCGACACCCTTCACTTAAAACTGTGTAATCGGCGCGAATATTTATGCCTGCCACAAAGTCGGCTTTGGGGGCGCCGTTGTGATCCAACCCCATGTCGCCTGTGGTCACACCGCATACGCGGTTTTCTTCATCAAACAATAGCTCAGCTGCGCTAAAGCCCGTATAAATTTCGACGCCAAGGGCTTCGGCCTGTTGTGCAAGCCAGCGACAAACATTGCCCAAACTTATGATGTAATTGCCGTGATTTTTCAGGGTTTTGGGTTCTAACAGATGGGGAAAGCGCACGCCCTTTTTTTCCGACATAAAGTAATACACCTTGTCTTCCACCACGGGCACATTAAGAGGCGCACCCATGCTTTGCCAGTCCGGAAAAAGCTCATTCATGGCAGTGGGTTGCATGATAGCGCCGGACAAGATGTGTGCGCCGATTTCCGAGCCTTTTTCCAGCAGCATTACATGCAACTCTGGGTTAAGTTGTTTCAGTCGAATGGCGCACGCCAAACCGGCAGGGCCGCCGCCCACAATCAATACTTGAGTGTCTAACTGTTCACGTTCCATCTTCTCTCCTCGCGCGTATTGCGTCTGTGCTTGTTCTTTTTGCGTTGTTTCTTGGTATCAGCTTCTATGTATGGGGTTCTGGCCATGGGTGTTTTTGTAGGATTCAGACTAACGCGTTGGGGCACGATGCAACTCACCCCTGAAGGTGAATAGAGGGGTGAAAAGCAGGGTGAACTGCGGGATGAATTTTGGAAAAAAGAGGGAGAAATTTAGCTGACGTAGTGGAAAAAGAGCGGAGAAAGTGCGTCGCACTCGCGGTGTTAGTTAGCCATTAAGCTTAACCAAGGCTTGGGTACGATTTTCCACCCCCATCTTGCCGTACAGGTTGCGAATGTGGACTTTCAATGTGTTCAAGGAAATATGCAGCTCATCGGCAATTTGCTGATTAGTTAGACCAGACTTGACCCGCGCCATAACTTGTTTCTCCCGTTTGGTTAATGGTTCGCCGAACGGATCGCCGAACGGATCGCCGACATTTGCGTCCCCTGATTTATTAATAACGGCCTTATGGGATTCTGCAACAGATTCGCCTTTGGCTTGTGCACTCGTTTCACAAAGCGCTTCCAAGGTGCCGTACACACTGTGCGGAATTAAATGCTGCCACGTTACCAAATGTGAGCGATCCAACGCGGCGCTTTGCCACAAGGTTTCAAGCGCGGACCAATCTTGTAATTTAACCCAATGATGCACGGCATCTTCTGGATAGCCTGCCTGTTCAAACCAATTGGCCGCCGCACGATGCACCTGTTGCAAACGGGACTGGGACCAATCTTGCGTTTGTTGCAGCAACAGCTGGCGGAACAAATCATGGTAGCGATACCAGACTCTGTGGTTATCCAGCGGCACCAAGAACACATTCAATTGCTCTAACGTTTTTAGACAAGTTTGCGCAGCGGTTTTGGTGTCCGCTGTGTTGAGTTGATCTAACAAACTATTGGCCAGCGCAGTACAAAACCGTTTGGGAATGGCGGTGAGCAACATAAAGGTTTGCAGCTCTTGGGTTTGCAGTGCGAACACTTCTTCAAATAAATAATCGGCAATATCGCGATGCAATCTTATTTCGTTGGCCGCAGTGTTTGTATTTGCGTTTGTTGGTGCGTTTGAGTGTGAAGCAGTCGAATTCGTTGCGTCATTACTTATTTGACTGCGCGCATCTTGCGACATTAAGGCCAGTTGTAAACCTGTAATCCAGCCTTCTGTGGTTTGCCATAATTGCTGACTCTCTTGCAGACTGCCTTGCAAAACAGGCGTGTTTTTGTTTTTTAAAAAATCCTGCACTTCTTGCGGCGTGAACGCTAACGCCTGCTGAGTAATCTCTAATAGTTGCCCCGTGGCGCGTCGTCTGGGCAGTTGCAATTCTGGACTGGAACGACTGGTCATCACCACGCGCAGGCACGCCGGTAAATGATCCAAAAAGACATTAAGTGATTGCAACAAGGTTGGGTTTTCCGCCTTGTGGATATCGTCCAGCACCAAGGTCATGGCTTGACGATCACTGATGGGTTGTTGATCCAGTTCGTTTAATAACGCGATGAGCGCAGCGTCGACATCGTTTTGATCTAGGCAGGTTAAGGCTTGCTCGCCGATTTGCGGCATCAGGGTTTGCAAAGCGGCAATGACGTAACGCCAAAATCGCACATCACCGGAGTGGCTTTGATCCAGCATTAGCCATGCAAAACTGTGGGGGTTGTGGTGTAACCATTGACTCACCACGGTGGTTTTTCCAAATCCAGCTGGGGCCACCACCAAACCTAAGCCGCCTCCGGCCAGTGAATTCAGTTGTGACATCAAGCGCGGGCGCACCACATCATGGGCACGCAGGGGGGGAATATAAAAACGGGTCTTTAACAGCATCCGATGCAATCGCCATAAACACGTGGCTGCACTTTAGCACGTCAGCGCGGCCATTTGGCAAGATCAGAGGTTTCAATCATTGTTAAACGTCTACTCCTAGTTTTATTACATCCGTGATTGTTCAGTCTTTTAGCTTTTTAAATGACGGCGTAAACCCATCCATGGGGCCTTGACCTCGCCATCCATGGCGAGGACACATTTAAAAAGCTAAAAGCCTCACAATCACTGTGCTTGCGAGCGTTTAGCTCAACAGTTTATTTAACTCTAGCGACACTACATTACTTTGACACGCATCCAGTTTGTTCTTCGGCTGAGGGTATACACTTATTAAAGAATGCATTAACAGGTTTAAGCCGTTTCATGAGTGATAATTTTTTATACCTAACCCGTCTAGGCATAGATACCCACCAAGAGCCTGTGCTGTACATGCGCGAAGATTGCCACGTCTGTACCGCCGAAGGCTTTAGCGCGCAGGGTCGCGTGAAAGTATGTTTGGGGGATCGCTCCATTATTGCGACGTTAAGCATTGTGCGCGGTGATTGGTTGAGCCATCAAAAAGCCGGTCTTAGCGAAATTGCGTGGCACTTGTTGGGCGCACAAGAAGGCGACAAAGCGACGTTCTCTCATCCAAAAGCCGTGGACAGCATGAGTGCCGTGCGCGGTAAATTGTATGGCCAAGCCTTCACGCAACAGGACGCCAACGCCATTATTTCGGATATTAATCACGGCCGTTATAGCGACATTCAACTCACGGCGTTTGTCACCGCCTGTGCAGGTAATCGGTTAAGCAAAGAAGAAACCCTGTTTATCACCCGTGCCATGGTGGAATCAGGTCAGCGCTTTCAATGGGACAAAACCCAAGTCTTGGATAAACATTGCGTGGGCGGCTTGCCCGGTAACCGCACCACGCCCATTGTGGTGGCCATCATTACCGCGCTGGGTTTAACCATGCCGAAGACTTCGAGCCGTGCCATCACCTCCCCCGCTGGCACCGCCGACATGATGGAATGCCTCACCCACGTCACATTGTCGTTCGATCACATGAAGCAAGTGGTAAACGAGCAAGGTGGTTGCTTGGCTTGGGGTGGCTCGGTGTCGTTGAGTCCAACCGATGACATCATCATTCGTGTCGAACGCGCGCTGGATTTAGACAGCGAAGGGCAAATGGTGGCCTCGGTAATTTCGAAAAAAGTCGCTGCGGGTTCCACCCATGTGTTGATTGATATTCCGGTGGGGCCAACCGCCAAGGTGCGCAGTCACGCAGCGGCCGAACAATTGGCGGCAGCACTCAAGCACGCAGGGCAAGGTTTAGGTCTTGTGGTGGAAACCCTCATCAGCGACGGCAGCCAACCCATTGGCAATGGCATAGGCCCAGCGCTCGAAGCGCGAGACGTCATGCAGGTGTTAGAAAACCATCCACAAGCGCCACAAGACTTACGCGAAAAAAGTATTTTGTTGGCCTCCAAAATGTTGCACATGGCCAACAAGGGCACGCCCAATGAATGCGAACAATTGGCGCGGGACGTATTGGCCGATGGCCGCGCATTGAAAAAATTCCTCGCCATTTGTGAGGCCCAAGGTGGCATAAAAGAATTACCCGTGGCGCGTCATCAGCAAACCGTGTTGGCGGACAGTCATGGCGTGGTCAGTTATTTCAATAACCGCGTATTAAGTCGTTTAGCCAGTTTAGCGGGCGCGCCCAATAACGCCGCTGCGGGCTTAACCGTGCATGTAAAACTTGGCGAATGTGTGAGCGTGGGTGATCCATTGATTACTGTGCACGCCGAAGCCCCTGGGGAATTGGAATATGCCATGGAGTTTTATCACCAGCATGCGGAGTTAGTACGGATTGAGCCGGAGTCTGTCTAATTTGAACCAGCTACGTTGCTAGACCAAGGCAGGCTCGCATAACGTTCAAATATGGAACTGGAAGATTTTGCGCACACACAGAATTGGTTAAATAGAAAGTTGAGAAAACATGAGTTTTTTATTTGATGTAAATGAACAAGCCGATTTGGCGAAGGATTTATGCACCGAGTTAAATGCACAGTTGGGTAAGATGACCTTGCGTCAGTTTCCCGATGGCGAGTATTACGTGCGCTGTTTAGAAAACGTAAAAGACCAAGACTGTTTTATTTTGTGTCATTTACATCAACCCAATGCAAAAGCGTTAGCCATTATTTTTTTAACCGAGACGTTAAAAGAACTGGGCGCAAAGTCGGTGAATCTGATTGCGCCTTATTTGGCTTACATGCGGCAGGATATTCGCTTCCATGACGGTGAAGGTATTAGCTCCCGTTATTTTGCCAAGCTGTTAAGCCAATATGTGGATAGCTTAATTACGGTGGACCCGCACCTGCACCGTTATCACAGTTTAAGTGAGATCTATTCCATTCCTGCCACGGCATTAACGGCTGTGCAACCCATTGCCGAATACATCCGCCAGCATGTTAAAAATCCTGTGGTCATTGGCCCAGACGGCGAGAGCGAACAATGGGCGAAAAGCGTGGCGCTGGCGGCCAACTGCCCCTACGAAGTATTAACGAAAGAACGCTTTGGCGATCGCGATGTAAAAGTCTCATTACCTCATGTGGACAATTACCGCGATCACACACCTGTGTTAGTGGACGACATCATTAGTACCGGTAAAACCATGATGCAAGCAGCGCAGCATTTAACCCAAGCCGGTTTACCCACACCTGTGTGCATGGCCGTTCACGCAGTATTTGCAGCCGGCGCAGCGGAAGAAATGCAAGCGCAAGGTTTAACCGTGGTGACCTGCGATAGCATTCCCCATAACACGAATGGGATTTCACTGGCGGCGCTCATTGCGCAGGGATTAAAAAAAGCTTAAGGACAAACTTAAGAACAGACCTAAGGGCAAATGGACTGGTTCTTTTTTCGACAAACTAAGAACCCGTCCCGTGACTTGCCCGATGGCCGCATCTGCCCCAAGCCTGCCCACAAACTTATCCACAGATTCTGTGAATTAAATGGGACGGATTGTTTAAATTGGCAAATGCCTGTTAATTTCACATTCATATGAAACAGTGCCTTTCAGCGCTATCCGTCAGCGGCCAGCTTGTCTACACTGCCAAGACTTATTTACGTATACACTTCTCATGTCCAAGTTGTCCCGCGATTTAACACAAGGCCCCATCAATCAAACCTTGTACCGTCTGACTGCCCCCATGGTGCTGGGCATTTTCGCGATTTTTGCGTTCAACCTGGTGGACATGTACTTCATCAGCTTGCTGGGTACCGAACCGCTGGCCGCTGTTAGTTTTACCTTTCCCATCACCATGACCATTATGAATTTAGCCATTGGTTTGAGCATCGGCGCCGGTGCCGTGCTGGCGCGGGTGTTTGGGCAAAAAGACATGGAGGCCGTGCGTAATTGGATTAGCGCCACACTGCTGTTGGTTTTATTGGTGGCCTTTAGCATTTGTTTTTTGGTCTTTGTCTTTCAGCACAGTCTATACACTTGGCTGGGTGCCTCCGCTGAGTTAATTCCGTTAATCGAAAGCTATATGAACTGGTGGCTGCTCGGCGGCTTTATGTTGGTGGTGCTGATTGTCATTAACGCCACTGTGCGCGCCTCGGGCAATACCAAACTGCCCAGTACCATGATGATGTTGGCGGCCATGTTAAACGGTGTGCTGGACCCTCTGCTCATATTTGGTTTGGGGCCCTTTCCCGAGCTCGGTATTGCCGGTGCGGCCATTGCCACGGTTATTAGTTGGGTGGTGGCGCTGATGTTTATCGGACGCAAAATGATTCAAGACGAACTACTCGTGCTGATCATGCCCAATGGCTTAAAAGCCTACTGGAGCAAATTATTGTCGTTAGCCATTCCGGCCGCGCTTACCAATATGTTGGTGCCATTAGCGAACGGCATTTTAATTGCCATGGTGGCGCAACACGGTACCCACGCGGTGGCCGCATTTGGTGTTGGCTTACGGTTAGAGCCCATTGCGATGATCGTGATTATGGCGCTCACCGCAGCACTGCCGCCGTTTGTGGGGCAAAACCTCGGCGCCGGACAACATGGGCGTATTGAGCAAGGCTTATGGCAAAGCGTGCGCTTTGTCTTTGCTTGGCAGTTTTTGGTGTTCGCTGTTCTGGCCGTGTTGGCCATTCCGTTAAGTCGTTTGTTTTCTGACGAACCAGAAGTGCAACAGTTGATTCAGTGGTTTTTATATTTATTGCCTTGGTCGTACTTTGGCACTGGCTTCGCGTTGGTGTTGAACAGCACGTTAAACGCACTGCACCATCCACGCATTTCGCTCGCGTTGAGCTTTTTCCGTTTGTTTGTATTGTATGTGCCGTTGGCGATGGCGGGGCAAGCATTGTGGGGGTTAAAAGGTTTGTTTTTAGGGGCTGCCTTGGGCAACTTGATTATGGGCGTGATTGTGGTGGTGTTGATCTGGCAAGGTCAGCGTAAGCCGCAATGGCGTCAGCTGTTGTTGCAGTAAGCTGTGGTTTAGTCCTGCCGCATTAACGGCAAATAACTTAACATTACGTCTGCCAGTTGGGCGGCATCTAATGGTTTGGCTAGGTAGTCATCCATACCTGCGGCTAAGCACTTTTCTTTATCCCCTTCCATGGCGTTGGCCGTCATGGCAATGATGGGAATGTTTCGATATCGAGCACCGGCTTCGCCTTTACGAATGCGTTTTGTGGCTTCGTATCCGTCCATTTCGGGCATTTGGCAATCCATTAACACTAAGCTAAAACCTGCGCCCTGCGGTGAATCTCTTAATGTGCTGATGGCTTCTTGGCCTGTGCATGCAGTTTCGGCATGCAAGCCAATGTCTTGTAGCATTTCTTCGGCTACCACCAAATTAATGGAGTTATCATCGACCAACAAAATACGCAGTTGAGTCTGTTGCTGAAATAACGGACGCACGTCTTCTTGTTCTTCTTGCGGTATGTGATCAATGGCCTGCGTCATATGCAGCGCCGCTAAAAAAGTAAATTGACTGCCTTTGCCTGCTTCACTGGTCACAAACACGTCGCCATGCATGAGCTGACATAAACGCTTGCTGATCGCTAAACCTAATCCCGTACCGCCATATTTGCGCGTAGTGGACGAGTCGGCTTGGGTAAAACTATCAAATAGTTTTTCCATCTTTTCCGGCGCAATACCAATACCGGTATCAGACACCATACAAATTAATTTAACGTGACCGCGATAATGATCCAGCGCGGCTTGTATTTTAATATGACCTTGCTCGGTAAACTTGAGTGCATTACTCACTAGATTCGACAACACTTGGCGAATGCGCGTTGGGTCACCTTCGAGCCAATCGTGATCGATGCCTTTAATATCAATAATAAAATCCAAGTTTTTTTCTTGTGCTTTTAATCTGTGGGGCTCAAGCGTATTTTCAAACAAGGTCCTTACATTAAACGGAATTTGCTCCAACTCCATTTTTCCAGCATCGACTTTGGAAAAATCCAGTATGTCGTTGATCAACACCAACAAGGCATTGGCACTGTCTTTAGCAATGGTCAGTTTGTGGGTTTGATTTTCATCCATGTCGGTTTTTTCTAATAAACCGAGCATCCCGATGACGCCGTTTAACGGTGTTCGAATTTCATGACTGACCACAGCAAGAAAATCTGCCTTCACTTTAGCGGCTTCTTCGGCTTGATGTTTTGCTTGCACAAGCGCCAGTTCGGTTTCTTTAATGGGGGTAATGTCGAGTATAAAACCGTCTAAACAATCTGATTGCCCTTCGTGTCCTCGCACCACTTGCCCGCGTTCAAACACCCAGCGTACTTTGCCGCTTTGCGTATTTATGCGGTACTCCATAACAAACTCACCGGTACCTTTGAGACCTTCGTTCACTTGGGTTTCGACATGATGTACATCGTCAGGGTGAATAATGCTGGCGTAACTGCGCACGGCGTTGCGAATAAAATCACTGGCCGGATAGCCGGTGAGTTCTTCGGCATAGTCCGACATAAAACACATGGTCCAATTTGCATCTAGTTCACAACGATAAACCACACCAGGAATGTTGCTGACCAACGAGCGATAACGCTGTTCTTGCACGGCCATACGCTCTAACGCCAATTGCATGCTTTCGTGGCTGGTTTGAATGGCGGCTTCGTTTTGATTACGTTGCAGCAACATGTTGTTTAACGCGTTCGACAACAGCTTAAGTTCGCTGTATGGCGCATCCCCTTTGAACGGCTGGTTTTTGCCTTGCGCCACCGAATCAGCATGTTCCACTAATCCATAAATCGGTGCGGTTAAACGGCGCGTAATGGTCAGCGCCAGTGCGATGGCCGCCACCGCAATAATGACTACCGCCAAGACCATAGAAAACGTAAATAAACGCACCAGCGTTAGCGACTCGGCCACGTCCACTTCGCTGACCAACACCCAGTTCACACCTAAAAATTCGATGGGCCGTGCGACCCCAAACACAGGGCGGCCATGAATGCCGGTGTAACGCCAAGCTTGCTGGCCATCCAGCTCGAAGGACTGAGCTTGTTGACGCATGCCTTCGTGGGTAAAGGGAATTTTAACTAAACGACGAAGCACTTGTTGCTTACGACCATTAATGGGAGTGCGCAGTAATCCGTCCTCGCCGATCAAGTAGTGGGTGAGGCCAGTACGAGACTGAGTCGCCAGCAGTTTACGAATCCGGTCGAGGCGGATTTGCATGGCGAATACGCCCATCTTTTCTTGGTTTTCATCAATGAGTGGGGCGGCCATAAAACTGGTTAACTGGTTGGTAAAAGGCCCGTAGCGTTCAACGTCAGAGTACGCAAATTTATGTTGCTGCATGGCGGTGGCAATGGCTTGGGCAAAGCGACTTTCACGATAGGGCCCAGTCAACATATTGGTGCCAAGATGAGGGCGTTCGTGCTGCGTGCTGTACACCATGTTGCCGTCACGGTCGATCAGATACAGATCCTCGATGTAGTCGTAACGGCGAATCAACGTCAGTAGGTGACCGTCCGTGATTTCTAATTTGTAGCGCCAATCGTTAGAACGTACGTAATCGGCCAAGGACTTGCCCGAGTCTTTGAGGCCTTCCAATAAATATTCTAAAAGCCAAGCGTTGCGAAATGCCCCCGCCTGACTGGCTAGGTCCATGCGCCGATAGTCTAACCAGTTGAGTACAAAGCGCTCCGCTTCGATGGAGGTTTCATCCAATTTCAGCAGGGCTTGTTGTGTGAGGTTGGATTTGAATTGGTAATAGCTGATGAGCGCGACCAGTAGCAAGGGGGCCACGGCCATCACCACAAAGCCGAGCATGATTTGACGACCCAAGCTACCCCGAGCGAGGCCGGAGGTCGTCATTGATGCTCGCCGTGATTGGCTGCCGCCGCTGCCCAGTTGGCTACTGTTAGGGCCCTTATTTGGACCCCTGTTTGGTTTGCTGCTGAGAGTGCTGCTGAGAGTGCTGCGCGAGTTGCCTTCCATGCTGTGGCCGTAGCCCGCCCAATTCTAGTCATCATGGGTTGAGTATAGACACAGCATTAGGGCTACGGCATGTCGGTGCAGTTCACCAGTTGCCACACGACATTTACACGGGCCTGACTGCTGACCTGTGCATGACCCGGAGCGTCGGCCATTTCGGCCTGAACAGCGCTTTTCATCATGAAGGGTTGCGGCGCGCTATGCGTGCCTTGCTCTTGAATTTGCTGCACGGGACCTAAACAGCTGTTTAGGGTGTCTGCCATGAGCTCGGCCTTTGCTTTGGCATCTTGCAGGGCGGCCACCATGGCGCTGCGATAGGCCGCCTGACCGTCTACGCTGGGCTGCGAGCGATAGCTGTCCACCGCTGTGGATTGTGCCAACGCAGCCAGCAGTTGGCCGTTATGTTTTACCCCTTGAGCCTTAATCCACCAGCTTTCTTGCATGCTAAAACCGATGCGCTGGCGCTCGTTATCTTGCCATTTGAATTCTTCTTGCAGCTCGGCACGGGTGTAGCCCATGTCTTCGGCTGCTACATCTCGCGTCAGTGCCCGCAGCGCGTTGCGTTTGTCGTCCAACTGACGTTTCACGGCACTGCGATCAGCGTTGCGCACCACCAACTCCACGTGGATTTCATAATGGTCGGCCACCACGGTGGCGCTGGATTCGCCGCTAACCTGAATAAAACGGCTACCAGTTGGCTGCGACGCAGTGGCCATGCTGGATGCGCAGGCCAAGGTCAGTGCAGTGACCAATGCGCTTCGGCTGATTTTCGTCATGGTTTGGGTCCTTTTTGTGGTTTACAGCGCCCATGGCCGTCTAATCGTTGAACTTTTTATTGAACTACGAAAGTCTGAGAGTATCCTACAGACCATACGTGTTGAAACAGGGTTCCCTTTTCGTGTCAGTGTCGTTACACATCGGGTTTTGGACAAACGCCTTTGCTGGTCGAACAGTGAAAGGCTTTGTGATTTGCTTGAGCATCATCAGTTTGCTCATGCAGTCCGTCTATGCCGTGTCCGCGCCCTGCCCTGATCATATGGCCATGCAATCCGCCGATACCATGAGTCATGTTGCTATGAATCATGCCAGCATGGATCATTCTAAAATGGGCCACATGGCCAGCGACATGAGCCACAACATGACCAATGACATGAATTGCTGCGAAAGTGGCGATTGCCCCATGAACGCCTGCGCCGGTATGGCCTTGCTTATTGGTCTAGACATTAACCCTGTGGCGGTTCAGTTTCACACACCCAGCAGCGACTACAGCGCTCAGGTCGTACACGCCTTACCCACTCACCCTTACCGCCCCCCGATACTCGCTTAATCATTCATTACTGTTTGTTTTTTGGTTGCTGACACATCATTTAGTGATTTATTCGGCTCATAGGTATTTAAATGACGGCGTAAACCCATCCATGGGGCCTTGACCTCGCCATACCCAAAGCATGCGCTACGCGCATGGGGCAGGCTCTCCATGGCGAGGACACATTTCAATACCTACAACCCAAGTAATCACTGTGTTACCGCAGCCGAGAACGTTACTTAGGTTCTCCTATTTAGTTTTTTAAGCGAGTCAATCATGTTTGTATTTCTTCGTACTGGGCTATTTATTGCCCTTCTGTCCCTATTTGCGGGTTTGCTAAGCGCGTGCAGCGATCATCAAAGTGAGCATCACGCTGCTCACAACTCAGCCCAAGATTCAGCGTTACAGCTAGTTGTGCACAAAACACCGACCTGCGGTTGTTGCGGCGACTGGCAGGATCACCTTACTCAATCCGGCATCGTCAATTCTTCTGAGCTATCCAATTCGCTGGGAGAATTTAAAACCGAGCTGGGCATTGCGCCCAAATACCGCTCTTGCCATACCGGCCTATCGCCCGAAGGGTTTGTGTTTGAAGGTCATGTGCCTGCCAAGTACATCAAACAGTTTTTAGCCTCCCCACCAGAAAATGCACTGGGCCTGACTGTACCAGCCATGCCTGTGGGTTCGCCCGGCATGGAAGTGGATGATGGCCACGGTCATACGCGTTTCATGCCGTATCAGGTGTTGGTGTTATTCAAAGACGGCAGCAGCTCGGTTTACGCTGACGTGCCTGACTACGCATCGCAGTTTTAGGGGGCGGCCATGAACATTAAATCATTGACGTTCGGAGCCCTAAGCGGCGCCCTGAGCGGCGCGGCGATCACGACCGCTGTCATGTACGGTTTTTCGGGCACGCTGTTTCACGCTGGTAGCGCAATGGACGCCGACAGCTCCGCCGAGCCGCAACCTCTGTATTGGGTTGCCCCCATGGACAGTAACTACCGCCGAGACAAGCCAGGCAAATCCCCCATGGGCATGGACTTGGTGCCGGTTTATGCAAACGAAGGAAACGCCGAAGAAGGCAGCGCCAACGATAACAGCCTGCGCATTTCTCCTGCTGTGGTGCAGAACTTGGGCGTGGTGAGTGAGCCTGCTCAGGTGCGCAGTTTAAGCGAAGTGATTCGCACCGTGGGCATAGTCCAGTACGACGAAAACAAGATGATCCACATTCACCCCCGCGTTGAAGGTTGGATCGAAAAACTTCACGTCAAAGCCGCTGGCGATCCGGTCAAAGCCGGACAACCCTTGTACGAGTTGTACAGCCCAGAATTAGTCAACGCCCAACAAGAATTTGTGGCCGAACTGGCCCGTGGCCAACAAGGGTTAATTGCCGCCGCCCGTGAGCGTTTGAGCGCGCTGCAAATCAGTGATCGTTTTATTCGCCAACTGGAGCGCCAACGTCAGGTGCAACAGTCCATTACCTTTTACGCGCCGCAAAGTGGCGTGGTGGATAACTTAAATATCCGCGAAGGTTTTTACGTGCAACCTGGGGCCACCATGATGTCCATCAGCGCGTTGGATCAAGTATGGGTCGAAGCAGAAATTTTCGAGCGTCAGGCCAGCCGCGTGAAGGTGGGCCAAAGTGTCAGCATGACCATGGACTTTTTGCCCAGCCGCCAATGGCAAGGTCAGGTGGATTACATCTACCCCACGCTGGACGGACAAAACCGCACGCTCAGAGCGCGCTTAAAGTTTGCCAACCCAGACCTAACCTTGAAGCCCAACATGTATGCGCAAGTGAGCATTCATACCGATGCCGGTCGCAGCGGTTTAACCGTGCCGAAAAGTGCGCTGATTCGCGGGCCAGAACAAAACCGCGTGGTGTTGGATCTTGGTCAACATAACGGTCACGGCCGCTTTAAATCTGTGGCAGTGGATGTGGGTGTGTTCACTCAAGACCATGTGGAAATTACGTCTGGACTGGTGGCCGACGACCGCGTGGTCACCCGAGCGCAATTTCTGCTCGATAGCGAGTCCAGCAAAAGCTCTGACTTTGTACGCATGACCGACGCCCACGGCATACCCTCGCAGCACGCCAGCGCCATGGGCACGGTGAATCACTTTGATCGCAGCCAAGGCATGCTGAACATCAGCCGTGGCCCCATCGAAAAATGGAATCGTGGCCCCGCCACTTTGGACTTCCGCTTAGCGCCGGTAATGAACACCAAGTACACCTTGGATCGGTTACAACAACTCACCGGCAAGCATGTGATGTTTAGCTTTTACATCGAAAACGGCGAGTTTTATGTGTACGAGCTAGAAGCTCACGACGCCCAAAACGAACACGAGGGCCATTAACATGATTGCCGCCGTGATTCAGTGGTCCGTACACAACCGCTTTTTGGTGTTGCTGGCCACGGTGATTTTGTTGGGCGTGGGCAGTTATGCCGTAAAAAACACGCCGGTGGACGCCATACCCGACTTGTCTGATGTGCAGGTCATCATCAAAACCAGTTATCCGGGTCAGGCCCCGCAAGTGGTGGAAGACCAAGTGACCTACCCGCTCACCACCGCCATGTTGTCGGTGCCGGGGGCGCGCACCGTGCGCGGCTTTAGCTTTTTTGGCGACAGCTATGTGTACATTATTTTCGACGAAGACACCGACCTGTATTGGGCGCGCTCGCGGGTGCTGGAATACCTAAGTCAGGTGGCACCATCACTGCCCGACAGTGCGCGTCCGCAACTGGGACCAGACGCCACCGGCGTGGGTTGGGTGTACCTTTACGCCTTGGTGGATCGCACCGGACAGCACGACATCAGCCAACTGCGTTCATTGCAGGATTGGTTTTTAAAATACGAACTGCAAACCGTCGAAGGCGTCAGCGAAGTGGCCAGTGTGGGCGGCATGGTGAAGCAATATCAAATCACCGTGGAACCCGAAAAACTGCGCGCGTTTAACCTGCCGTTAACGCTCATTCAAACCGCCATTAAACAAGCCAACCAAGAAGTGGGCGCATCCGTGGTGGAAATGGCCGAAGCCGAATACATGGTGCGGGCATCGGGCTATTTGCAGTCGCAGCAAGACATCGAAGCCATTCCTTTGGGGTTAAACAACCAAGGCACGCCTTTGTTATTGGGTGACATCGCCCGCGTCGAAGCAGGCCCGCAAATTCGTCGCGGCATTGCCGAGCTAAACGGCGAAGGCGAAGTGGCCGGTGGCATTGTGGTTATGCGTTTTGGCGAAAACGCGCAGCGCACTATTGAAGGCGTCATCGAAAAACTAGAGCAGCTTAAACAGGGCTTACCGGACGGCGTGGAAATCGTCACCGTGTACGACCGCTCTGGGTTAATCAACCGCGCTGTGGATAACCTCATCGACAAACTCATCGAAGAACTCATCATGGTGGCCTTGGTGTGCGTGGTGTTTTTGTTTCACGTGCGCTCATCCTTGGTGGCCATTATCAGTTTGCCGGTGGGCATCATCACCGCGTTTATCGTCATGTACATGCAGGGGCTTAACGCCAACATCATGTCCTTGGGCGGCATCGCCATTGCCATAGGCGCCATGATCGACGGCGCTATTGTGATGATCGAAAACCTGCACAAACACTTGGAGCGCTTTCATGCCCAAGCGGCGAAAACCGGCGAATCCCTGACTGCGCAGAAACGCTGGCAGTTGGTGAGTCAGGCCAGCCAAGAAGTGGGGCCTGCGCTGTTTTTTAGCTTGTTAATAATTACCGTAAGCTTTGTGCCTGTGTTCACCTTGGAAGCACAAGAAGGCCGCATGTTCTCGCCACTGGCCTACACCAAAACCTACGCCATGGCCGCCAGCGCCGCACTGGCCATTACCTTGGTGCCGGTTTTAATGGGGTATTTTGTGCGCGGCCGCATTTTGCCTGAGCAAAAAAACCCAGTGAATCGCGTGCTCGTCAAAGGCTATGCGCCGTTGCTGCGCACCGTGCTGAACTACCCCAAAACCACCTTGGCCGCGGCAGGCTTGCTGACATTAAGTGCGTTGTATCCACTGCAACACATTGGCAGCGAATTCATGCCTGAGCTGGACGAAGGCGACCTCATGTACATGCCCACCACCTATCCGGGGCTGTCCATTGGTAAAGCCCGCGAGCTGTTACAACAGACCGACCGGCTCATCGCCACCGTGCCAGAAGTGGCCAGTGTGTTTGGCAAAATCGGCCGCGCCGAAACCGCCACCGACCCTGCGCCGCTGACCATGATCGAAACCTTTATTCAGCTTAAACCCCGCGATCAATGGCGCGACGGCATGACCACGGACACGCTCAAACAAGAGCTGGATAGCCTAGTGAAATTACCCGGCCTCACCAACGCTTGGGTGATGCCCATTAAAACCCGTATCGACATGTTGGCCACGGGCATAAAAACCCCAGTGGGCATTAAAGTGGCGGGGCCTGATTTAAGTGTGATTCAGCAAATTGGTCAGCAGTTAGAAACCGTGCTGCCCAAGGTGAAAGGCACCGCATCTGTGTACAGCGAACGGGTGGCCGGTGGGCGCTATATCAAAATTGATATTCGCCGCGACCAAGCCGCACGCTACGGCTTGAGCATTCAAGGCATACAGCAGGTCATTAGCACTGCCATTGGTGGCATGAACCTCACCCAAACCGTCGAAGGTTTGGAACGCTATCCGGTGAATTTGCGTTATCCACAAGCCTACCGTGACAGCCCAGAAGCCATGGCGTTATTGCCCGTTGTTACTCCAGCAGGGCAAACCATTGCCTTAGGTGACGTGGCCGACATTGGCGTCGAAGACGGACCGCCTGGTATTAAAAGTGAAAACGCACGTTTAAACGGCTGGACCTTTGTGGATATCGAAAACGTGGACGTGGGCAGTTATGTGCAAGCCGCGCAACAAGCCGTGGCAGAACAAGTGAGTTTGCCAGCGGGTTACAGTTTGAATTGGTCGGGCCAGTACGAATACATGCTGCGCGCCAAAGAAAAACTGGGCTACGTGGTGCCACTAACCTTGGCCATTATTTTGGTGCTGCTGTATTTGAACTTCCGCGAGCCTGTGCCCGTGGTGGTGTTAATGGCAACCTTGCCGCTGAGCTTGGTGGGCAGCTTGTGGTTAATGTGGGCACTGGGCTTTAACTTTTCCATTGCCGTGGGCGTGGGCATGATCGCCTTGGCGGGTGTGGCCATCGAAACTGGCGTCATCATGATGGTGTATTTGGATCAAGCATGGCGCGAGCTAACGGCGGACACCGAGCACCCTGACCCTACGCAGTTACGACACGCCGTGGAACAAGGTGCGGGCTTGCGTGTGCGCCCAGTATTAATGACAGCGGGCGCCACCATTATTGGTTTGCTGCCCATCATGTATGGCTCGGGCACAGGTTCGGAAATCATGTCGCGCTTAGCCGCGCCCATGGTGGGCGGCATGGTGTCGAGCGTGTTGCTGACGCTGTTTGTGTTGCCCGTGGTGTATTTGATATGGAAGCGCTTGGGGCTTACGGGCTCTAAATAGACGCGCGGTGTTTACGCGCGCTACTGTGGCCCACTGTCGATAACCCTGTGCGGCCCAGTTGCGTTTGATCCTTTCTTTTTTGGCAGTCGGGCTCGCGCACTTCGCACTTGCGGGTCCGTCTCGCCCGCTGCAGAAAACCAACTGAAAAGCCAATCAGGCTCGCGCTTTTACCCGCTGCGGCTCGGGTGCTGACCGACTTCCTAAAAAGACGGAACGCACCAACGGCCGCCATCGGGTAATCGACAGTTCCCCCTCAATCGTCAATACACCCACCACTTTTTGCGTAGCGGACATGGCTGCGTTCCGATTTTGTAACGCGCAGTCAGCACTGGCGTCACAGCGGGTAAGCAAGCGAGCTATACAAGTGGTGCAGTATTGTGAGGCGTGGCGGGCGAGACGGACCCGCAAAGACGACATGCTAGACGCTGCGCGTTTAAAAAAGCGGATCAAACGCAGTT
This sequence comes from Pseudomonadales bacterium, assembly GCA_041589295.1. Lineage (GTDB taxonomy): Bacteria > Pseudomonadota > Gammaproteobacteria > Pseudomonadales > Oceanobacteraceae > Bermanella. The sequence goes on along the minus strand of JBFHVZ010000008.1, from coordinate 7,708 downwards.
GGGACGCGAGCAGAAAGCGGTGGGTGTAATGATAGACGCAGGAACCAGCATAATATTCAGGAGATTTTATGGGGCAAAACTACAGCCTTAGCCTAATCGATGAACCCAGAACCCCTCATAAATACTGGGCTAGGAGTAACTTCACTTTTAAAACAAACCGGCCTATTATTCAGGAGAAAATACACTGGTAAAACAGGTATCTGATCGTGATAAGTGTCACCCCCTATCTCAACATAGACACTCTAAACTCAGCTGATAAAGACCGGCTTTTAGAGAAATCTACGCGCATTCGAGAGCTAGATGCCGCGCTCAGTAATTCCCTTCCTCCTACCTTGCGCCATGCCGTAGAGGACACGCTATTTACCGTTAACAGTTACTATTCCAACCTAATAGAGGGCAACGCCACCCTGTTAGCGGATTTGTTTAAGCCAGAAACCAATAGCACAAGCAATACATCCAGTGATGACAGTCCAAGCCAAGACCTAGATCAAAGCGCGCGACTGGACTATCTAGAGCTTATGCAACACATCGAGGTGCAAGCGAAAACGGTGGCTTTGCACACGCCAGCCGATAAGCTGTGCTCAACGTCTAGCATCACCGCCCTGCACTATGATTTTTTTAACGGTTTACCACCCGAAAAGCTGGTTTGCACCTTTGCCAACGAAAACTCGACCGAAACGGTACTACTCACGCCTGGCCAGTATCGCAGCCACCAAGTTATTGTAGGGAAACACGTTCCCATTGATCCATCACGCATCAAGAGCCATATGGATTGGTTTGAACAAGTCTTTACGATCTCACGCATTAGCTACATCAGACAACTTATTGCAGCTGCTGGAGCTCATCACAGGCTTGCTTGGATTCACCCATTCTTGGACGGTAATGGTAGGGTTGTCCGCATGTTCACAGACCAATATATGCGCGCCATTGGATTACAGGGTTATGGCCTTTGGTCGATGAGCCGTGGTTTCGCACGACACGCAGCTGAATATAAAGCCTTCTTGGCCAAAGCCGATTTGCCACGCAAAGGCGATACCGATGGGCGAGGCATTTTATCTGACTCAGGCTTGCTTCAGTTTACGGAATTCTTTCTTGATACCGCCATTGATCAACTAGAGTTTTTCAAAAGTATTTTTCAGCCCCAAACGTTACGCAAACGCATTCGTCAGTATTTTTTAATGCGCGATAACCAAGATGAAATAGCAGATGTAGGCCCGATGCCTAAATTAAGAGCCGAGGCCGGTCGCGTTTACCAAGTTCTCGTGGATGAAGGACCATTAATGCAAAAAGAATTACGCGAATGGTCAGGTCTGTCGGAGTCCATTTTCAAAGAATGCATTGCAGGTTTGCGCCGCGACAAACTTATTTTGGCTGAACACAAACAACCCGTTAAGGCGTTGATCCCTCCCCATGCCATTCCTGTGTTCTTTCCTAAAATGATGGTCTAAGGCTATGGTGTCGAGCGTGTTGCTGACGCTGTTTGTGCTGCCCGTGGTGTATTTGATGTGGAAGCGCTTTGGATTTTCGGACTCAAAATAGACGCCACTGCCGCTTACCCTGTGCGGCCCAGTTGCGTTTGATCCTTACTTTTTTGGCAGTCGAGCTCGCGCACTTCGCGCTTGCGGGTCCGTCTCGCCCGCTGCAGGAAACCAACTGAAAAGCCAATCAGGCTCGCGTATTTACCCGCTGCGGCTCGGGTGCTGACCGACTCCCTAAAAAGACGGAACGCACCAACGGCCGGCATCGGGTAATCGACAGCGCCGCCCTCTCATCGTCAATTACACCCACTACTTTCTGCATAGCGGACATGGCTGCGTTCCGATTTTGTAACGCGCAGTCAGCAATGGCGTCACAGCGGGTGAGTAAGCGGTTGCCAAACGCGAGCCATAAAAGTGGTGCAGTATTGGGAGGCGTGGTGGGCGAGACGGACCCGCAAAGACGACATGCTAGACGCTGCGCGTTTAAAAAAGCGGATCAAACGCAGCTTGGACGCGAGCAGAAAGTAGTGGGTGTTTAGAAAGAGAGCGATGCGGAACAACTCTCTACTTGGGTAACTTCTTGCGCGATAAAAACGGGGTCATTAGCAAGCCGCTTAAATATTGCGCCCGACCCAAACTGGAAAACCCTTCTACGCCTAAGCTGAGCTGTTGCTGCCCTTCTTTAGGTTGCTCGGTATAACTACCAAATAGGCGATCCCACAAACTGGTAAGCACACCGTAATTGCTGTTGGTTTCGTTCACAAAATATTTTGAGTGATGGATACGATGCATATCCGGCGTTACCAAAAACCAACGTAAACGCCGATCCCATTTTTCCGGTAAATAGCCATTGGTATGGTTAAACAAGCTAAAACTGTTGAGCACAATTTCGAACACAATTACAGCCGTGACCGCAGGCCCAAGCAGCGCAATCAGCCCCAATTTGTAGGCCATGGACAACACCATTTCGATGGGATGAAAACGAATGGCCGAGGTTACATCCAAGTCGCGATCACTGTGATGCATTCGATGCAAACGCCACAGTACGGGCACTACATGCATTAATCTGTGTTGCCAATAAATGGCTAAATCCAACAGTAATACAGCTAACACCACTTCTAACCAAAACGGCCACGCAATGGCATTAAACACACCCCATTGTTGTTGCTGAACATGCACGGCAAAACCCACCGCCAATACAGGTAAGGCAAAACGTAAAACAAGGGTGTTAATAATCATGAGCGCGAGATTGTTCACCCAGCGCAGAGGTTTACTCACGGTAAGCGGGCGACGCGGTGCACGCCATTCCCAAAACGCTAAAAGCAAAAAACACAGCAAAAAACTTAATAGTCTAAGTTCTTGCTCATGCACAAATAAAAACGAATCCACCACGTCTCATCACTATTTAAAACACAGATACACCAGTATAGCCAATCGCTGCCGCGAGACGTAGCAGTTAACAACAGCAAACGCTAGCTGGCCTTGTACAAACAAATCTGCCCCGTTTTGCCTGTGTGCTTAGCTTGATACATGGCTTTGTCGGCTTCTCGTAGCACGCCTTCGGCGGACAAGTGAGTACCGTATATCAAACTAATACCGACACTGGCATTCATTAAAAAGGATTGGTCAAACACAGTGATGCCGGGTTTTAAATTGGCGAGTATGCGGCGCGAAACATTCATGGCTTCGTGATACATGCTTTCTAAGTTGTCATCCATGCGTTCGACCACCACCACAAATTCATCGCCACCAAAACGGGCAATGGTATCGCTATCACGCAGTCCATTTTTAAGTCGTTTTGCTATTTCCGTTAGCAGTGCGTCACCATAGTCGTGACCAAAGTCATCGTTGACACGTTTAAAGCCATCCAAATCCACAAAGATCACGGCCCCCATGGTTTGGTGACGGGAAACCTGATCTATGGTGTGTTGCAACCTGTCCATGAGCAATCGCCTGTTTGGCAATTGCGTCAGCGGATCGTAGTAGGCCATGTGTTCAATGCGTTTTTCTGACAAGCGCCGCTGAGTAATGTCCCGCGCGACCCAAACCACATGTCGTTTGTCAGGTGAACTTGGTAAATAGTTTTCAATAGGAGCCACACGACTTTCAAAAATCACACGGCTACCATTAATCATCAGTTCGTATTCGAAGACTTGTGGGTCACCGGTTTTTAGTGCCAGTTCTGCCGCGTGTAATATATCGCGCGCAACGCCCGAATCTAAACAGTCCCGAATGTTTTTGCCGATCAACTGTTCGGCGTCGTCGTAGCCGACCACTTCGTGAGAACCATACACATCGACATAGTCACCTTGTTCTGACAACACCATGCCTAAGTCTGGCATCACCTGACAGTAAACCTGCAAACGGTCCAGCGAGTTACGCAACTGGCGATTCAACAAACGCACCTCACAATCTTTTTGATATTTTTCGAGAATGCTGCGCACCAAGCCAATGTATGCAGCCATTAAATCTCTGTGATTACTATCTGGTTCGTAGACTTCGCGAGTTTGAAAGACTAGCCACCCCAAACAAACATCCGCACTGGAATACACGGGTTCCGCCCACAATGACCGCCAACCTTGCTGAATAAGCCGCTGTTGCAGTGATGATGAAATGGGGAGTTTATGGTGAGTTAGGTCCGGAATGGCGCGCTCTTTAGCGGTGAGCTTGGCAAGGCCAGCATGTTCAGCTTGGCCGTTAAACTCTCGCGTTAATAAATCGCAACTGACTTGAAAGTCGGGTTGGGGATTTGATGCGCCGTGGCGTTCAGCTTGGCTAATCAGTGAATACGTGCCCTTACGTTCACGTAATAGTAGGAATGCCTTGGCGGCATAAGGGCGCACTGCATCTTCTAAGCTTTTAAATACTAAGAAGAGACAATCTGAAAGCTCCCGTCCCTGTGCCATGTACTCGAGCACAGATTGCTGCGTGCGCAAACACTGCTTTAACGATTTCTTCAACATGAGGGGTGCACTCATGAAACGTTTAGTGATTGAGCACCCATAAGCATAACGCGATTAATTGATTTGGACCGTGATTAGTTGATGTTTGTTTAGACTTTAATCCCATAATAACTGTAGGCTTACTCCAAAGCCGTCTACTAACACCTACTTGCACCCACTTGCATACAAAACCTAGTAAAAAATCAGATAAAACGTCACTTAGTTACTGATAACTGACCTAGTTTATCCGCATAAAAACAGAACCCCATTTCATTTATTACTGTTTGTAACCAACCACTTAAAACAAACCGAATTACCCCGCTACTGCATCTGGGATGCAAATATCAAAACGTGTGCCCTTGTCTGTGGGTCGCACATCAATCAGACCGTTATGTAATTTAACCACTTTATCTGCAATGGCGAGCCCAAACCCTGTACCGTGGGCTTTGCCCGAACTGGCAAACGGCTGAAACAAATTAGGCAACACATCGGCAGGTACCCCCCCTGCTGTGTCTTCAATAGATACAGTTAATGCCTTTTGTTCGGCGGCAAAACTGAGCGTGACTTTGCGCTCAGGTTTTCCAGCAGTGGCTTCGATGGCATTTTTGATTATGTTAGTGACTGCGCGCATAAAACGCGCTCCATCTAACGTCAGTTGTAAATCCGGTTGATTGGTAATTTCAAATTGCACATCGTGTGTGGATGCTAGGTGTTGCCAATAGTCGCTGTCCAGCGCCAAAAGTTTTTGCACACTGGTGGCTTCTGCCACTATGGTCATTTCGCTTTTAGAAAACTGCAAAATGTCATCGGCCAGTTGACGAGCTTGATCTAACGCATGCAGGATTTTTTCGTACATGATTTCTGGCGGCCAAGGCATGCGCCCGCCTTTGCGCAGCATTTTTACCAGTAGCTCCGCTTGCCCAATGGGACCGCGAATATCATGGGAAACAAAGCCAATGGCCTGCCCAATTTCTGCCAGTTGTTTTTGCTCGTTTAACGCTTGTTGCAATTTGTGATTACGTAATGCCATGGAGACATGCTCCATGAAGGCGTTAAGTAAGTATTGTTTTTCTGGGCTCAAGGTTTTATCAGACGCAACAACCAAGGCCACACCGAACGACACAATGGGTATCACTCGAACACCGTCAACAACAAAGTTTTTGGGAGAGCCTCCGGACGCCAACGAAAAATTTAATTCATCGAAAACATCCTGTTTGGCGAGATCACCATTACCCGCACGATACACCAATCCATTGTCAGACGCTTCTGCAATGGCCGCAGACTTGGTATTCATCAACACACACAATTCATCAATGATAAAGTTTAAGATGACTTCAAAGTCCTGCTGCTGACCTCGCATCTTGGTCATAATATCGAGAAAAACTTCAAGCTCACGGGCTTTGTTCCAATCCACCACTAAGCGCGTTGCCATTTGTATTAAGTCGGGACGCGAAAAAGGTTTACTCATGTAAGAGATATTAACGCCAATGCTGCGCGAAATATCTTTTATGCTGTGATCTGAGAACGCCGTTAAAAATACCACTTCCATGCGCGGATCCACTGCGCGAATTTCCTCGACGGTTTTTAAGCCATCCCAGCCTGGCATGCGCATATCGCAAAACACCACCGCAAAAGGACGATCATCACGCTTAGCTTGTTTAACCAATTCCAACGCCTTTTGACCGTTGGAGGCCGTGGTAATGTTAAATTGAATTTCGTCGTCTAATTCACTGTCCACGTCTTTGTTTGCAACATTGCTTTCGCTGCTGCTCGTACTGCAACTATCAGAGCGACTGTCTGAGTGGCTATCTGAGTGACTGTCTGAGCCAGCGCCATCACCAAACAACACGTTAGCCGCACCAGACAAGCCAGAGGTGTCGTGTTTTTTGGGCGCTAGAGTCAGCATGATGTTGCGCTGTACAGACTCTTCGTCATCAATCACAAGTATGTTGGTGTTTAACTTATTCATGCCCACAGCTCCTTGGGAAAGACCAAGGTTGCAATCGCGCCTTGTAATTTACCCTCACTTTGCAGACTTAGTTGAGCGCCGCAGCTTTCAGCCAGTTTTTTACAGCTAAAAAGCCCCACACCCGAACTGCGTTGTTTTGTGGAGTATTGGTCGTTAAACACCTGTGGCAATTGCTCGGGTGCGATGCCAATGCCATTGTCTTGCAGGGTGAGCACCACGTTGTCTGATGTAACCGATACTTCAATGTGAATGAGCAAGGGCTCCTGATCATCATTTTGCTCATTCATGATGTCCTGTCGCGCGTCCCATGCCTCGTAGGCATTTTTAATTAGGTTCATCATCACTTGCATAATCTTGCTGCGATCCACGGTTAATGCCGGTACATCGTCTTCCATGGTCAGGTAATACGCACCGCGACTTTCGATGCTATTGCGCAATACCCCAGCCGCGTCATTAATGATTTCGGCAAGGTGACATTTACGCCCGTACTGAGTGCTGGTTTGCGCGTAGGCTTTTTGTATGTCGAGCAGTTCGCGCGCATGAATGACGCCGCGCTCCATGTGCCCAATGGCATCATCCACGGCAATAAATTGATTTGCTAAGGTGCTTTGGATCTCGCCAATCAGTTCGTATAAGGCCATACCTTTTTGTTCGCCCATAGCGTCACTGATTGCCCCTAAGTGCGTTTTAATAAAACCCACCAGCCGCTCTAGATTGTCCATAGCGGTTTTATCCATTACCGCTTGTTGCAATTGCAGCACTTCGCCAGACACCCCAGACAAGGCGTTGCCAATGTCGTGTAACAGCATGTTGAGCATGTTCAACTTTGCGGATTTTTGCGCGCTATCCAGCGTGCCTAAGGCCACAAAGGCATTGGTGAATTGATCGGCAAGGGTTTCGGCCAAGGCCAACTCACTGGGTCGCCATGGTCGACTAAAACCCGACAGCGTTTCCTTCCAAACATCAAACGAATTACGCGGGTTCAACATACCGTCACGCACGGTCATGGCGCTGGCACTAGGGTCACCACCCCAGCGTTTTTCTTGGGCTTCTTCTTTGCGCAACATCATCAAGGCCCGACCGGATATTAACGGACCACCGATGACTAAAACGCCAGCCACCTGTGGGTGTTTTAATTCGGAAAGCCGAGCAGACACACAATGAGTCGCTATGACATTGCTGGCATTATTTTGTTGTTGGGCCTGTTGTTCTGCCAGATGCTTAAGCACGCTTTCGCACCATGGCGCGTCAACCTCGACACCCCAGTGTTGCAGTGGTGTTTGATCCCATACCACAACGCCATGGGCGTCAAAGGCGCG
>JBFHVZ010000007.1:0-36006 GCA_041589295.1 Pseudomonadales bacterium | reverse complement strand
AGTTGGGTTTTTGTTATCAGTACGGTTCCAAACGGATACCCATACTTCGCTGCCGTCTTCGTTAAACTCGATATGCAGTGCTGCTTTACCGGCTTCTTCAGTCACGCGAATGGTTTTCACAACTTTGCGAGTGTCTTTGTCGAAGACTTTAACGGATTGTTGTACTTCTGGTTCTGGGTGTTTCAGCTGATCCGCCCATACGTATTGAGACGTTGGGTGAGTACGGATGAAGGCACCAGCGCCGTCAGTTTCAACTTCGTAGCACAGTTTCCAAGCATGTTTAGGGTTGTTGATAGGATCGCTACCCCAAACAGAAACCAGACCAGTACCCAAGTGAGTTGTACCAGATACTGGACCACATTCTTTGTCGTTCCAGTTTGCACCTGGTCCTGGGTGTGGCAGTGAGTCTACGTCGATCATTTTCTCTAGCTTACGAGTCTTGGTATCTACGATAACCATTTTGTTAGACGCGTTCGCAGCGATTTGGAAGTAACGACCTGTTGGATCGAAGAAACCATCGTGCAGGAATTCTGCAGAGTTGATTTGTTCAATACGTAGGTTGTCTAGGTCTTGGTAGTCAACTTGCCACATTTGGCCAAGCTCTTTAACAGCAACCATAAAGGTTGGTTCGTTTGGTGTGGTGTAGATGGCCGCTACGCGCGCTTCGTTAATGAATTCACCTTTGGTGTTGTAACCGCGAGTAGAAACCACTTTTAGTGGTTCTAACGTGGCGGCGTCCATAATCACAAAGTGCGCTGGCCAGTAGCCACCGGCAATCACGTATTTGCCATCACCAGAAACGGCGATGTCACGTGCGTCGTAAGCCATTTTGGTTTCGGCGACGAGCATTTTGTCTGGGGTTTGCCACAAGTCGATTTTGTTAACCTTGCCATCACGACCGATGGTGTACCAGAAGCGGCCTACGTCTTTTGCTTGGTTAACTTTGTGTTTTTCTGTGCCCTTGATTACGTGTACGGCGTAGCCTGTATCCAAGTGTGCAATGACTTCTTTTTTGTCACCGTCGACAATGGCTGCTTTACCTGCGTCACGTTCAATAACAACGAAGAAGTTTTTCCAGTTGCGACCGTGCATGGGTTTGCTTGGATAGTCTTTTAGGGCAACGAACTGCTTGGTGTGTTCTTTCATTTGTGCCAGCGACATTTCTGGTGGCACAGGGGGTTCCATTTGGATATAGGTAGAAAGCAACGAGATTTCTTCTTTGTTAAAGATATCGTCGAAGTTATTCATCCCGCCTTCAGTACCGTAAGCGATAATTTTTTCTAGGCGTTTTTGCCCAAGTTTTATCGTGTTTTTCGGTTCTAAGTTTTTACCGGTAGCGCCTTTACGCAGTACGCCGTGACAGCCTGCGCAGCGCTGGAAATACATTAAGTTCGCGCGTTCAAAATCCGCTTCGCTCATAGTGGGCTGTGCGGCTAATACAGTTTGGCCACCGGTTAGTGCGGCGGTGCTAAATGCCATCGCAGCAGCCAGTTTCCCCAAATGAAATGTTTTCATTCGCTTTCTCTCCCGTTGCAGTCGTAAATCCAACGAGAGTCACGTTAATCCCGAGTAATGTAGTCAACATTGATACTCGTCAACTCTCGTTCCGCCGCGGGAGCTAGTCATGACAGAGGTCAATTTTTTTCTGCGATAAAAAATGCATTGACCGATTTAGCCCTATTTTAATAGGGTTTCGGCGTGTTTAGCCTTTTTTAAAAAAGGCTTTAAAGTGCTTAGGTTTGCTTAAAGGATTACGCTAGGCTGGTAATAAAACGTTGCGTCGAAGAGGTAAAGCGTCGGCGTGGTGGTTGCGAGAAGTCCCAATACTCACGGAAGTCGTGCAGGGCGTCGCGGCTATTGTGCATATGTTGCTTGGAACTCCAAGCTGTGATGTTTTCGGCGTGGATTTCACGGCGAATTAATAGTGGGTGCTTTTTCAGATCGAACGCTTGCCAATGTTGGTCCACGACTTCGTATTGGCGGTAGGTTTGACGCCAACTAAAACGCACTTGCTGTTCTTGGTTTTCGAAAACCGGTATACGAATAAAGCGCACATTTACGATGATGGATTCAAAGGAATCTTTGTCTAGCTCGTAGTATTCGGCTAACTGGCGTGCTTCGCGGTAAGCGTCAGTCACAGAGGTTAAGTATCCGTTGCGGTCGTTAAAGCGACTGCCGTATTTCAAAACCTGACGACCATGCATCATCAACACGCTGGATTCGGATTCTTGCACCCACGACAACGTGCGCGGTTGTGCCTGCGTTAGTGCGTTAGGGTCCGTGAGTTGATTGGCAGCAACCAGTAACACCTTTTGTTCTAGGGCAACTGGACAGCAGCTGATGAATTTGGCCATAGGGAATAAAACCGAATACTCCTTTTTAGGCCGACAATTGTAAGCAATGGTCGCGCTAAGCACTGTTTACTTTGTGTAATAAAACGGCGAGTAGGTGTGTAAGCCTATGACGACAAGGCTTTCTTTTGTGGAAATTGTCCCAACTCATAGAGTCGGCACAATTTACCTCTGGCCTGTAGCCTAAATGTGTGAAGCTTTGTTACGGGGCGTAAAGTGTCTGCGCCGCTTGGCTATGTTTGGCCATGAGCGCCGATAAGTCGCCACCAAGCCAGACTTTGTCGCGCACTTTCCATTGGCCCTTCACCATCACAGAGTGCGCCTGACTGGCTCCGCAAAGTACCAGTGCGGCCAGTGGGTCGTGGCTGCCGCTGAATCTGGGTTCGTCCAACGCAAACAAAGCAAGGTCTGCTTGCTTGCCCACGGCTATTTCTCCTTGGTGATGACGATGCAAAACGTTGGCACTGCCTTTGGTGGCTAGGTGCAGGGCGTCGAGATGTGTGAATTCGTCGGCTGGGTATTTCAGGCGTTGAATCAGTAATGCTTGTCGGATCTCTTGCATGAGGTTGCTGTGGTCGTTGGAAGCGCTGCCGTCTACGCCAAGGCCTACATTCGCCCCTACGGCTTTTAAGTCGTTCACCGCACAAATACCGCTGGCCAATACCATGTTGGATGACGGGCAATGGCAAATGCCCACTTGGGTTTGTCCTAGCCGTTGGATTTCGTCGGGTGTGAAATGAATGCCGTGGGCCAGCCAAGTGCGTGACTGTAACCAACCGACGCTTTCTAAATAGTCCAGTGGCCGTTTGCCAAAGCTACTTAAACAAAAGGCGTTTTCGTCTTCAGTTTCGGCTAAATGAGTGTGCAGCAACAAATCACGTTGCTGCGCCAGTGCGGCACTGGCTTTCATGAGTTCTGGTGTGACAGAAAACGGCGAACAGGGCGCCAGCGCAATTTGAATGTCGCCACCCGCTTGGTGATACCGGCTCGCAAGGCGCTCACTGTCAGCCATGATTTCATCTTCGGTTTGCACCACAGACTGGGGCGGCAGGCCGCCATCATCCACGCCTAAACTCATGCTGCCGCGTGTAAACGTGGCACTCATGCTCAGTGATTGCGCGACCTCTACCTGAATATCAATGGCATTGTGCAACTGCGATGGGAATAAATAGTGGTGATCGCTTACCGTGGTGCAACCGCTGAGCAGCAGCTCCACCATGGCTAATTCGGTGGCGGCACGCAGCATGTCTTCGTTAAGGCCTGCCCAAATGGGATACAGGGTTTGCAGCCAAGGAAAGAGTCGTTTGTTGAGCGCTGGTGGGCAGGCGCGCGTTAGGGTTTGATAAAAATGGTGGTGGGTATTGATCAGACCCGGCAAGAGCACCAGGTTTTGCGCATCGAATTCCTGGTCGATCGGGTGAGAGGGTTGCTGGCCTTGGGCGACCAGTTCGATGATTTGGCCGCCCTGAATCACAACGCCGTTACTCGCGTCTTGGTCATTGGCGGTGTAGATGGCCAAAGGGTGTTTTATCCACAGGGTAGTCTGTGAAGTTGCGTCGCTTAAAGGTTTTTGCATAGAGGATTGTTGAGTCACGTCCGCATCCTGATGTTAGTGAAGTGGATGGGCCGGATGAGCGCGCGCAGTGTGAAGATACGCATCACCATGTCCGACCCGTGCACAATTTAGGTTCAGAACATGGCAGTGACTTGCGTGTTAATCTGCCAGTGCTGGGAGTGTAGGCCAGCAAACATGCTGGATGCAAGGTGCCAATTGATAAAAACTAACCGATTGGTCATCAATTTGCATTCAGGGGGCATCCTTGATGTTTAATGAGCGAGAATGATCCATGACGCAATCTGCGAATAACCCGTCTGATTTATTGTATGGCTTGCACGATAAGCCCCCCGCACCACAGGCTTTTTTAGCCGGTTTACAACATGTGCTAGCGAGTTTTGTTGGCATCATCACCCCCACGCTGATTATTGGTGGCGTATTGGGATTGGGTAGTGAGATTCCATACTTGATTAGCATGGCGTTGATGGTGTCGGCGGTGGGCACCTTTATTCAGGCGCGCACGGTGGGGCCTATTGGCTCGGGTTTGGTGTCCGTGCAAGGCACCAGCTTTGCGTTTTTAGGTTCCATATTAGCCGCTGGCTTTATCGCCAAAGCCCAAGGTGGTGGCCCAGAAGAAATCCTCAGTTTAATTTTTGGTGTGTGCGCACTGGGTGCGTTTATCGAAATTTTTCTCAGCCAGTTTTTGCACAAATTAAAATTTTTCATTAATCCTTTGGTGACGGGCATCGTCATCAGCACCATAGGTCTTTATTTAATTAAAGTCGGCATGACGGATTTGGCAGGAGGCTTTAAAGCACCAGACTTTGGTAGCTTAGAAAATCTTGCGCTGGGTGGCTCGGTATTAGCGCTAATTATTGTGCTTAACCAAAGTCGCAATGCGTATTTGCGTTCAGGAGCCATTTTTATCGGTTTGCTTGCTGGTATGTTTGCGGCGTATTTTATGGGTAAGGTGGACTTTTCAAAACTGGCCGACATGGATTGGTTAGCTTTACCTGTGCCGTTTAAATACGGTATGTCATTTGATATCGAAGCGTTTATTCCCGTGGCATTGATCTACGTGATTACCGCCATTGAATCCGCTGGGGATCTAACCGCAACCTCGATGATTTCTAAACAACCCATCGAAGGCGAAGCCTATCGTCAACGCATTCAAAACGGTGTATTGGGTGATGGTGTGAATTCGTTAATTGCCTCGGTGTTTAACACCTTTCCGAATACGACCTTTAGTCAAAACAATGGGGTCATTCAATTAACCGGTATGGCCAGCCGCCATGTGGCATTTTATGCGGCAGGCATTTTATTTGTATTGGGGTTATTTCCTGTGGTTGGCGGTCTATTTCAACAGCTACCCAAACCTGTATTGGGTGGTGCAACCTTGGTCATGTTTGGCACGGTTGCGGCAGCGGGCATTCGTATCTTAGCCACCTTGGAACTGAATCGCCGAGAAATGTTGATTATTGCCGTATCCTTAGGGCTTGGCTTGGGCGTGGCCATGGTGCCTGATGCGTTAAAAGAATTACCAAAAACCATTCAAAATATTTTTGGTTCGGCGATCACCGTGAGTGGCTTAGCGGCGATTATTTTGAACTTATGCTTGCCGACAATGGCGCAGGTAAAACCGTCGGAGCCAAAAGGTGAAACGACAGCGGTATTAGAACCAAAAACGTAAGTACAAACAAAAAATCCCCTCGCGGGGATTTTTTACTTCGATGAGGTAATTACTCAGGGACTTTTAAACCGCAGCCCGTGAGGATCATGTCTTTTAAGAAGTGACTGATGCGGGCGATTTCCTGTTCGTCGTATTCACGGCGATTCATAATCTCAAGCACCTGAGTATTAAAGTCCGCGTAATGCTGAGTCGAAGACCAAATTAAAAAGATCAAATGTACTGGGTCAACAGGGCGCATTTTCCCTTGATCGATCCAGCTTTGAATAACCGCCGCTTTTTCTTTTACCCACTGACGCTGTTCACTACTCACGTTATCTTTTACGTGAGGCGCGCCTTGAATAATTTCCATAGCGAAGATTTTAGAACCATTAGGGTTGGTGTAGGAAAGCTGCACCTTTGCCTCAATGAAACGCGCCAATACGATGGCGGGGTCCATATCGGCAGACATATCTTCCAAGGCTTCGTTCCAAGTATTGGTGATGTTCTCTAACACCGCGCGATACAGGTTGGCCTTGTTTTTAAAGTAATAATGGATATTGGCTTTGGGCAATTGAGCACGATCTGCAATGGATTGCATGCTGGTGCCTTTGTAACCGTGCAAGACAAACTCTTGCTCAGCAGCGATCAAAATTTGTTCGCTGTTACGTTCGCGAATCTTGCCGGTTTTATATTTCTTAGTGGTCATATCGAGCTAAACCCTGAGTTGAGCGCAAATACCAGGACTCATGGATGGAGGATCAGCGGCCTATAATACAGCAAGCGTGGCACGAAGATAACTGGGCAGCGCACCTCAATCCCGCTTCTTATTCCTACAGAAACAAATAAGGGGCCTAAAAAGGCCCCTTATTAGTGCACTTGGACTTGCATTAGATAGTGCAAGAGTGAGTGCATGGCTAGTAAATTAGATCAAATGATCTAAATTACAGGTGAGCTTTCAGCAGCAGGCTGAAGGCGTTTTGCTCGTCGATCTTGTCATCGTGATCTTTCCAGCCAAACTTGTTCGCCCAGTACGAGTACTCAACACCTACTTTCACTTTGTTTTTAAGACCCATTAGGCTACCTACGTTGTAGGTAATTTGAGGGTTAAAGTGGAACTGAGCATCCGTTACTTCAGTGCCGGTAGAATAGTCAATGTAACCGTCTACGATAACTTCACCAAAGTGAGCACCGTATACCAAAGTCAACTGATGGTCGTCTGCTTCTGCGGCTTCGTTGTCAGCATAGTAATAAGTTGCGCCAAAATAATCCAAACCAGGTACAGCGAAATCAGCACCAACACCGTATAGATAATTATCTTGGCTAAAGCCAGAAGAAGCTGAACCGAACTCGTAAGTGAAGGCCGCGTTAATGGATTTAACAAAGCCGTCCATTTTCACCAGTGTGAACTTAGGCGAAACCTCACCGTAAGTTTCTTTAAACTGAGATCCATCAGTTTGGGTTTCGCCAACATGACGATCTACGAAGAAAAATAGACCACCCCAACTGTGACCTGAAACGTGTTCAAGCGTCATGGTGGTTAATTTTTGAGAATCGTCAGAAAATGGATTTACCATTTTATAGTCACTGCCTTGCAGCAAAGACACACTGTTATCAGCCCAGTATTGTTCAGCTTGTGCACCCATAGAAAGTACAGAAGCGCCCGCCAATGTTAATAGAGTTTTTTTCATTTTATCTCTCCAGTGAGGTATTGTTTTTTGTTCTTTCAGTCGTTTATTAAACGTAGCTGTTTGGTTCCAGATACTCTGGAGCGTGATCGAGGAAGCTAGAAGGAGGCAAAAATCTTTTTTGTTGCGGAGCTTATGTTGTATTAAGTGAGCAGACAAAAAAGATTTTTAACGAACTTATAGCGACGTAGATAGCTCCAGCCAATTAGTTTTTAGGTAACTGACCTTCAACACCCTCAACATAATAATCGAAGCCCTTCAACGCATTGTCATCCATGGTCTCGCCAGCAGCTACACGCACTTTGCCAGACTGATCTTTAACCGGACCGTCGAATACGCGAATCTTGCCCGCTTTAATATCGGCTTTTTTCGCCTCTACCATTTTACGTACGTCTTCAGGCACTTCAGAGTTGAACGGTGCAATATCGGTTACGCCTTCTTTAATGCCGTACCAAATGTCTTCTGCTTGCCAAGTGCCTTCCATAACCGCTTTGGTTTTGGCTAAGTAAATTGGACCCCAGTTATGCACAGCAGAAGTCAGGTGTGCTTTAGCACCGTAGGCAGACATATCAGAGTGGTAACCAATGGCGTATTTACCCTTGGCTTCGGCAGTTTGAATAACCGCAGCCGAGTCAGTGTGCTGAGTTAACACATCAGCGTTTTGCAGAATCAATGTTTCTGCAGCTTCACGCTCTTTTGCTGGGTCATACCAGCTGCTAACCCATAATACTTTTACTTGTGCTTCTGGATTAACTTCACGCACGCCTTTAGTGAAGGCGTTAATGCCACGAATAACTTCTGGAATTGGGAAAGAAGCAACATAACCAATGGTGTTGGTCTTGGTCATTTTACCGGCCACCAAACCGGTCAGGTAACGGGCTTGATAAGCGCGAGCCATGTACGTGCCCACGTTTTTGCTTTGCTTGTAACCCGTGGCGTGTTCAAACTTAACCTTTGGAAACTTCTTCGCCACTTTTAGCGTTGGGTTCATGTAACCAAACGAAGTGGTGAAAATCAGGTCATGGCCTTTCGCGGCTAGGTTGCGAATAACACGTTCTGCATCTGCGCCTTCTGCAACGCTTTCGACGTAAGATGTTTCAACTTTGTCCGCGCCGATTTGCTCAACCATGTATTTACGCGCTTCGTCGTGGCTGTATGTCCAACCTGCGTCGCCAGTAGGGCCAACATAGACAAAGCCAACTTTTACATTGTCAGCCGCATTTACGGCGCCTGTTGCGCCAGCCAATGCGAGACCCATGCCCGCGATCAGTGATTTTAACTTCATGGTTTTCCTCGTTTACCGCTGTTAAACCCTGGTCAGTTGCGCAACGAAGGAGAGCGCAATTGATTCGGATTTCTCGTTTTAGTTTTTGGTTTACTAGTCAAAGTCGGTTTTGTACCGATCTTGTTTTAAACTCGTTAAAGTTGATTTTATTTTTGCTTTTAGTTTGGTCAGTTGGCCTAAAGGCCAACCCACAATTACATACAATCGTTATTAAAGCTGTGGCCGATACGGTTGCCCCAATGAAATTGGCGCACTGAGCTTGGCTTTAATGGAGTTGCTGCCCAACAATACCAGTACCAGAATCGTGGCCACATAGGGCAACATTGCCAACAGGTTAGGTGCGACATCGAAGCCTAAGCCTTGCATAACTAAATGCATGATGCTGGCTGCGCCAAACAAATACGCGCCTAACATAATGCGCTCGGCTTTCCAGCTGGCGAACACCACTAATGCCAGTGCGATCCAACCACGGCCTGCCGACATGCCTTCGCTCCAAAGTGGCGTATAGGCCAACGATAAATATCCACCGGCTAAACCTGTCATGGCACCGCCAAATAAAACCGCCATGTAGCGAATACCGTGTACGTTCATGCCCATGGCGTTTGCGGCTTCTGGGTTTTCACCCACAGCACGAATTTTTAGGCCTAAGCGCGTGCTATTAAACGTCCAATAAACTAAACCGAATAAAATGAACGACAAGTACACCAATGGGTCTTGTTGAAAGAAAATTTTTCCGATCATCGGAATATCGGCTAAATAGGGAATGGCCAAAGGCTGAATGCCATCAATACCAATGCCCACATAACTAGAACCTAAAAAGGCACTTAAACCTGCGCCAAAAATGGTTAATGCCAAACCCGTTGCTACTTGGTTGGAAACCAGCGTGATGGAAAGAAAACCAAAAAGCAGTGACATGGCCATACCGGCCACAATTGCGATTAATACGGCGACAAATAAATTGCCAGTGGTGACCGCTGCGATAAAGCCAATTACCGCACCCATTAACAAAGTACCTTCTTGGCCTAAGTTAAGTACGCCAGATTTCTCACAGACCATCTCGCCCAGCGCGACTAAAATAAGCGGCGTGCCGGTGCGGATGGTGGCGTATAGAATGTTTGTTATTAAATCGATATCCATTTTAAAACCCCGTTGTAAGAGCGTCGCCCCGACGCGATATCAGCGCGAAATCGGCTCGAGGCGAGCCTCCTACAATTTAAAAATAATTTATGCAGATGTTGCTTCGCGAGCGACACTCACATTTACTGACTTATTACGCACGACGCGATAACTAATTAATAAATCGCAGGCCAATAAGAAAAACAGCAACATGCCTTGGAATAATCCGGTTAAGGATTTTGGCAACGACATTTCTATTTGCACCATTTCGCCACCCATGTAAGTGAGGCCCAGCAACATGCTGCCAAGCAAAATGCCCACGGGATGCATGCGACCTAAAAACACAACGATGATGGCGGCATAACCATAGCCGGGTGAAATGGCAGGAATCAGTTGCCCCACAGGACCTGCCGCTTCGGATACGCCTGCTAAACCGGCCAAAGCACCACAGGCTAATAACGCAAACCAAGTCAGTTTCTTTTGTTTAAAACCTGCGTACTTTGCCGCGGCAGCGTCTTCGCCTAAGACGTGAATCTGATAGCCCACCCAAGTACGGCTCATGAGCGTCCAAATGGCGACCATGAAAAACAATCCAAACAAGAGTGAAATATTTAAACGGTAGTCGTCGCTAAATACGGGCAGCAAAGCCGCGTCTGCGAACAACGCTGATTCAGGAAAGTTAAATCCGTTAGGATCTTTTAGCGGCCCGTGTACGGCATAGAGCAGTGCGTTTAAAGCAATGTAGTTGAGCATGATGGTGCTCAAAATTTCATTCACTTTGAAATGGGTTTTCAAATACGCAGCGAGTGCGGCCCACGCCATACCAGACACAATGCCGGCTAACAAAATGGGAATCAGCACCCAAGCACTTTCTGCATCTAGAAATTGCAGTGCAACAAAACCACCGCCGAGCGCGCCCATGATGAATTGACCTTCGGCACCGATATTCCAAATCTTTGCACGAAAGCACAGAGTTAAGCCCATGGCACACAATAAAAGTGGTGCGACTTTTATGCCCAGCTCGGTCCAACCATACACATCACTTAACGGCGCGATAAAAAATGTATGAAGTGCCGTGAGTGGATTGTGACCCAAAAACAAAAATAACAAACCGCCGGAAATCAGAGTGAGTGCGATGGCAAGCACAGGCGACAGGTACGCTATTTTTTGTGAGTCGCTTGGGCGCTTTTCTAGTTTTAATGGGGATTGCAACCAAGATGCCTTAGACATGCGCTAGCTCCTCGGTTTGTTTGTTGGTGTTTTCATCGGTATTAAAATGACCTGCCATCCATTGACCTAGGGTGTCGATGGTGATGTCGCGGGTAGGTTTGATCGGGCTTAAATGACCATCACAAATGGCGCATAGACGATCGCTGATTTGATACAACTCGTCGATATCTTCGGACACAACGATGATGGCGCAACCTTGGTCCCGTAATTCAATCAACGCGTGGCGAATTAAAATGGCTGCGCCAATGTCGACACCCCACGTCGGGTGTGAACAAACTAACAGCTTGGGGTTTTGTTCGATTTCGCGGCCGATAATGAATTTTTGTAAATTACCGCCGGACAAAGACTTGGCTTGCGCTTCTAAGCCACCGCACTTCACCTTGTATTTTTCGATGATGGTCGTGGTTAGCTGCTTAACCTGATCAAATTTGATCAAGCCTTTATTAAACCAATTGGTGTGCAACAAGCCTTTGTGAGAACTGCTTAATAAAGCGTTTTCTTTAAGGCTCATGTTGGGCACTGCGCCGCGACCTAAACGTTCTTCGGGGACGAAGGCAAAGCCCAATTCACGACGGCGTGCTGGGCTCCAATTGCCCATGTCTTGCCCTAACAAGTTAATGCGGTCGTTAGCGCAGGTTTCTTCGCCAGACAACAAACTCATCAGCTCGTCTTGGCCATTGCCCGCAACGCCAGCGATGCCCAGAATTTCACCTTGTTTTACTTCAAGGTTTAGCCCGTGCAGCGCACAAGCGAAGGGATCGTCACTTTTGAAATCCAATTCACGAATATTTAATACGGTAGGGCGTTGGCTCAGATCGCCTTCGGCTTTTTCGTAGTTTTCGGTGAGCGGGGTGTCATCGCCCACCATCATGCGGGCGATGTCTTGGCTGGTGACTGCTTGCGGGTTGCAGTCGCCGGTGACTTCACCGTGACGCAAAATGGTTGCGCCCTCACAAATGTCGGTCACTTCGTCTAGCTTGTGGGAAATAAAGAGTATGGAGCAGCCTTCGCTAGCCAACTGGCGCAGGGTTTTAAACAGGCTTTTTACTTCTTGTGGCGTCAGTACTGATGTGGGTTCATCCAAGATGAGTAGTTTGATGTCTTGCAATAAGCAGCGAACGATTTCCACGCGCTGCTGTTCGCCTACCGACAGAGTGTGAACGTATCGCTGCGGGTCCAGTGCCATGCCGTAGTGCTCGGATACGGTTTTGATGCGCTGGCTTAGTGCGTCTAGGTTTTTGCTGTCGGCTTCTGGTAAACCAAGGGCAATGTTCTCGGCAACGGTCAAGGTTTCAAATAACGAAAAATGTTGAAACACCATGCCTATGCCTAATTGGCGCGCATGGGATGGGCCGGTAATCTGAGTGGCTTCACCCTCCCAAAGTAGCTGACCACTGTCTGGCTTCACCACGCCGTAGATAATTTTCATCAGGGTACTTTTACCCGCACCGTTCTCTCCGAGCAGTGCGTGGATTTCTCCTGCTTTGACCGCCAAGTCAATATCCTTGTTAGCTATGCAGCCAGGATAGGTCTTGGTGATCCCTTTTAATAAGAGCCGAGCCATCATTGTTGTCACCTAGGATTCATGAGGGTTTTATACATATTTTGTGTATTTGACGGGGCCAACTCGTCATTCCTCTGAACCTCTCCTACACTTTAAGAAATAGGACTAAATTAAATTTCTGACCAAATGGACAGAAAAATAAGCAATTAGTTTGCCAGTTTTGTCCAATAAAATAAATTAATTCTGGCTACAAAATAATCCTTGATAATTTGACCAATTGGTCAGAAAATTGCTCGCCCAATGAGTTGGGGTAGTCGTTCAGTGTAGTTCAGGGTCGGTGTTTCAGCCCTCAGCTAAGCGACTTAGACAAGAAGCATATAAAGAGATCTTACGGGTTAGTTGGGTGGATTATCGGCCAGCTACCAAGTTGAGATTCGTTTCAAGGGTGTAATTGTGATTCGCTTTAATTTAAACGGACACTGGATTGAAGAATCCTCTATTGATCCAAACTGGACCGTTTTACGTTATTTGCGCACCAATGCGGAGCATTTGGCAGCGAAAGAAGGCTGTGCAGGCGGCGACTGCGGCGCGTGCTCGATTCTCGTCGGCGAACGCGATGCGCAAAACCAGCTTCGCTTTAAAGCTATTAATGCTTGTATCGCCTTATTGGGCTCTTTGGACGGCCAGTATGTGGTGACGGTTGAAGGTCTGCGTGACGGCGAGCAGTTGCACCCTGTACAGCAGGCCATGGTAGATCATCATGGTTCGCAATGTGGCTTTTGTACCCCAGGCATTATCTCTTCTTTGGCCGCCCTTTATCACAACCGACATATAAAAGGTGAGCAAGGTGCGCCCAGTGAGCATGACATTCATGTGGCTCTGTCGGGTAACCTGTGTCGCTGTACCGGTTATCGCCCAATTATCGAAGCGGCTAAACACATGCACAGCTACCCAGCGCCTGTTGAAAGTGCGCCGGTGATGAACGGTGCTGTGGGTATTTACGAGCCTTCTGCTCAAGTTCAAGTTGATGCAGCTGAGCAAGCAAGCCTAGAGCACGAAGGCCGCAAGTTGTTTGTGCCTGAAACCGAAGACCAACTTAAGCAATTATTAGCAGAACATCCGCAAGCACGCTTATGGGCCGGCGGCACAGACTTGGGTTTAGAAATAACCCAACAGTTTAAACAGTTCGACACCATTATTTCGCTGCACAAGGTACAAGCCTTGACGGCCATCGAAGAAGATGATGCTCATCTTCGTTTAGGTGCCATGGTTACTTACAGTAACGCCGAGCAGCACCTACAGAAACATTTTTCCTCGTTTGCCCAGTTAATCGAACGCATCGGCTCACGCCAAGTGCGTAACCTGGGCACTTTAGGGGGGAATATCGCCAACGCATCTCCCATCGGCGATACGCCTCCCGTTTTTTTCGCATTAAATGCTCGCATCGAAATCGGCAGTGCTGCTGGTCATCGTGAAGTAGCCATTGAAGATTTTGTAAAAGGCTACAAGCAAACTGATTTAAAACCGGGTGAATACCTGCGTTCGATTGTGGTGCCCAAGCTGAGGTCTAATCAGATGTTAAACGTGTATAAGGTCAGCAAGCGAAAAGAAGACGATATTTCCGCAGTTCTCATGGCGACGCGCATTGAGCACCATGATGGGGTGATCAAAGATGTGCGCATTGCTTGTGGGGGGATGGCCGCAACACCGTTGCGCGCTAAACACACAGAAGCAACATTAATTGGACAGCCGTTTACGTTAAGCAGTTTTGAGCAGGCCGCCAAACGTATAAAAGACGACTATCAACCAATCAATGATGTGCGCGCCACTGCGGAATACCGATTAATGGTCGCGGCCAACTTGGTCATTAAAACCGGTCTGACATGCATAGACGAACAAAACAAAAACGGAGGCAAATAAAATGAGCTTCATGTCATCTAAATTTGCTTCTTACGAAGAGCGTCGTCAGCGTCCACCAAAAGGCCGTTCCGGTAAAAGTGTTCAACATGAAAGTGCAGAAAAACACGTTACTGGCGAAGCCATCTATATTGACGACATGCCAGAGTTGCCAAACACGCTGCATGTGGCTGTGGGTCAAAGCACCGAAGCCCACGCCAATATTAATAGTATTGATCTAACGGCCGTGAAGGCGGCCGATGGTGTGGTGGAAGTGGTTACATTAGCCGATGTACCAGGCGAAACCGACATCGGGCCAGTGTTTAAAGGCGACCCGCTATTTGCCAACGGAAAAGTAGAATTTGTCGGTCAACCATTGTTTGCAGTTGCCGCAGAAAGTTTTGAACAAGCAAAGCGTGCTGCAAAATTAGCGAAGGTGGAATACGACGTTTTAACCCCCGTACTCACCATTCAAGAAGCACTTAAGCAGCAGCATTTTGTTCGTCCGACTCACAGTATGCAAAAAGGCGATGCGGCCACTGCTATTGCCAATGCACCGCGTCAACTAAGCGGTGAAATGTATGTTAAAGGTCAAGAGCACTTTTATTTAGAAGGCCAAGTAAGTTACGTGGTGCCGACTGAAGATAAAGGCATGAAAGTGTACACATCTTCCCAGCACCCAAGCGAAGTACAAAAGTTGGTGGCCGAAGTGTTGGATCTACCCATTAACTATGTACAAGTTGAAGTGCGCCGCATGGGTGGTGGCTTTGGCGGGAAAGAAACCCAAGCCGCACCTTGGGCCTGTATGGCAGCGTTAATTGCCAATAAGTTACGCCGCCCCGTCAAAATGCGTTTGGCTCGTCAAGACGACATGGTCATGACGGGCAAACGCCATGACTTCTTAAATGCATACCGCGTTGGTTTTACCGAAGAAGGTAAACTGCTGGGTAGTGAAATGACGCTTGCAGGTAAGTGCGGTTATTCGCCAGACTTATCCGACGCCATTGTGGATCGCGCCATGTTCCACTGTGACAACGCCTATAATTTGCAAGACGCGAAAGTGATTGGTCATCGTTGTAAAACCAATACGGTTTCCAATACGGCGTTTCGTGGTTTTGGTGGCCCTAAAGGTACCGTATTAGCGGAATACATGATTGACGATGTGGCCCGCGCTGTGGGTAAAGACCCATTAGACGTACGCAAGTTAAACCTGTATCAAAACGGCGATACCACCCACTATGGTCAAACCATTGAACACTACATTCTGCCTGAAATAATCGAACAGTTAGAAAAAGACTGTGATTATCGTGGTCGTCGTGATGCCATTAAAAAATTCAACGCAGAAAATACCTACAAAAAACGTGGCCTAGCATTAACGCCGGTTAAGTTTGGTATTTCATTTACCGTGCAGTTTTTGAATCAGGCGGGTGCGCTGGTGCATATATATCAAGATGGTAGCGTGCACCTAAACCATGGCGGAACGGAAATGGGTCAAGGCTTATTTACCAAAGTGGCACAAGTGGTGGCTAATGAATTCCAAATTGATTTGGACATGGTACAAGTCAGCTCGACCAATACCGAAAAAGTCCCCAACACGTCACCGACAGCTGCGTCCTCCGGTACAGACTTAAACGGTAAAGCTGCACAAAACGCGTGCATCACCATTAAACAGCGTTTAGTGGAGTTTGCCGCCCGTCATTTTAGTGTTGAACAAAAAAACGTGCGCTTTGAAAACAATCACGTCGTGATTTCAAAAGACAATGAAGAACAGTGGATTGGCTTTGGTCCATTTGCTGAGCTGGCCTATCAAAACCGCGTGTCGTTATCGTCTACCGGTTATTACAGCACGCCAAAAATTCACTACGACCGCGCCACCGCGCAAGGTCGCCCGTTTTTCTATTACGCCATGGGTGCATCTTGCTCCGAAGTGGAAATTGATACCTTGACGGGCGAGTATGAAATTTTACGTACGGATATTCTGCACGATGTAGGCACCTCGCTGAATCCTGATATTGATATCGGCCAGATCGAAGGCGGTTTTGTTCAAGGTATGGGCTGGTTAACTACCGAAGAGTTATCTTGGGATGAAAAAGGTTGTGTTATTTCCAATGGCCCTGCTACGTATAAGATTCCAACGGCAGCGGATATGCCAAAACAGTTTTCGACAAAATTGTTTGATCGTGCAAACCCAGAAGAAACCATCTACAACTCAAAAGCTGTGGGTGAACCACCCTTGATGCTGGGTATGTCGGTGTGGATGGCATTGCGTGATGCTTGCGCCAGCGTGGCGGATTACAAAGTGAATCCACCATTTGATGCACCCGCTACACCGGAACGTGTATTGCGTGCGGTGAATTACTGTCAATCAGTAGGCGCGGACTTGGTTCGGGATTGATATTTATGAAATTCTCTAAATGGTATGACGCAGTACAAGCCTGTGAGCAGCAAGGTCGCAATTATGTGATTGCCACCGTGTTGGGTACGGCTGGGTCCATTCCACGGGATCAAGGCAGCAAAATGATCATCACACTAGATGACACGTTTGATACCTTGGGCGGCGGCCATTTGGAATTTTCGGTTACGCAAAAAGCACGAGATTTATTGCTTAACGGCCAAAGCGGCAATCAAGTTGAACACTTCCCATTAGGTGCCAGTTTGGGCCAATGTTGCGGTGGCAGTGTCACGGTGTTGATGGAAAGTTTTGTGCAGCAAGGCTTTAACCTAACTGTGTTTGGTGCTGGTCATGTTGCCAAAGCGCTGATGACGATTTTAGGTGGTTTACCCGGACAAGTGCGTTGGATTGATAATCGCGAAGATATGTTTCCCAACGCTGACCAAGTGCCTGCAAACGTCACTATGCAGCTCATGGATAACCCAACCGACATCATTGAGCAGCTACCGGAAAACAGCCAAGTTTTAGTGCTGACCCACAACCACCAACTGGATTTTGATTTAGTCGAAGCCGCACTAAAACGAAACTGTTTTAGCTATGTGGGATGCATTGGCTCCAACACCAAGGCAGAGCGTTTTCGCATGCGCTTGCAACACCGTGGTTTTAACGAAACGCAAATTGAGCAGATGATTTGTCCCGTAGGCAATTTAGACGTGCCGGGTAAACTTCCCATGGAAGTGGCCGTATCCATGGCAGGGCAGTTAATTACTCACTTGCATAACATGCAAGCGGACACTTCAGCTTCAGCAGATTCAGCGAACGCCAAAGCCAATCGACAAGGTGTTAGCTGGAAAGAAATGAAAAAAATCATGCACGAAGCTTAACGCGAAACGCCGCAAGCCAAACGAATTCATAAACAAACAGTCGATACGGATAAAACCGTAATCGAGGAAGGCAGGGCGAGGAAAAAGCTGACGAAAGACCGGAGTCATAGTGCCCTTTGGGTATTAGCCTTCGAGTGTCTTGAGGAAGGTTTTGACACTGCCGTGGCAACGTAGATAGGTTTTAAGAAGCAAAAAATGAATAAACCAACTAACCACCCATACAAAACTTGGATTGATTTAGCGGCGGCTCGTTTGGGCGGTCAAGCACTCGCGTGCAGCGACGATTTTTTTGCTGAAATGGAAAACCTGCTTAAACCTTCCGAGCCTGTATTCATCGACGGTAAATATACCGACCGCGGTAAGTGGATGGACGGTTGGGAAAGCCGTCGTAAGCGCGTTAAAGGCCACGACTGGTGCATCATCAAACTGGGTGCCAAAGGTATTATTCACGGCGTTAACGTTAACACCACTCACTTTGCCGGTAATGCGCCGCAAAAAGTATCCATTGAAGGCTGTAACATTCAAGGCAATCCAAATGCCGAAACCCAATGGCAAGAAGTCATGGCGCTGACGGCGGTAAAACCAGACAGCCAAAACTTTTTCGATATTGCGGACAACAACGCTTACACCCACCTGCGTTTAAACATTCACCCAGACGGCGGCGTTGCCCGTTTGCGTGTTTACGGCGAGCCAGTAATTGATTGGAACTGGTTCTTAGAAGGCGAGCCAGTAGACTTAGCCTTTGTAAAAAATGGCGCACGTCCGATTGCGTGTTCCGATATGTTCTTCAGCTCCATGGAAAACCTGATCATGCCGAACCGTGGCAAAGACATGGGCGATGGCTGGGAAACAAAGCGTCGTCGTAACGTGGGCGATGAAACCGACCGCGAAACTGATTGGATCATCGTAAAACTGGGCGCCAAAGGCACCATTGAAAAAGTTGTGGTGGATACCGCACACTTTAAAGGCAACTACCCAGATACATTTACGTTAAAAGCCTGTGCGTTGCCAGACGGTCAACAGCCAGACGATAGCACGCAATGGACAACAGTTATTGAGCGCCAAAAACTGACCGCGGACGCTGAACACTTCTACAAAGACGAAGTGCAGAACAAAGGCGAATTGTTCACACACGTGCGTTTGGACATATACCCAGATGGTGGTGTGAGTCGATTGCGCGTGATTGGTTTTCCCCAACGTTAATTTTCACGCATCAATCAATAGGCTGCAGGTGCGCAAATAACTATATAGGTAGGAGCGCACCCCGTGCGCGAAATCTGTGAAAGCGGTAAAAGGCAAAAAGAATATGGCCACAACTTACACACTCGAACAATTAAACGCATTAAGCGAAGATGACGCGGTAGCTGCGTTTAGCAATTGCTGTACATCCGAAAACTGGATGCGTGGTATGGCAAAAGCGCGTCCGTTTGCCGATGTAGAAAGCATGCAGCAAGTGGCGCTAGATGTGTGGTGGAAGTTAGGCGAAGCAGATTTTTTGCAAGCGTTTGAAGGTCACCCAAAAATCGGTGATGTCAGTAGTTTGCGTGAAAAGTACGCGGCGACAAAAGGCTTGGCATCTAACGAGCAAAGCGGTGTGAATGCAGCGACAGATGATGTATTGCAAGCCTTGGCAGATGGCAATAATGAGTACCATGAAAAAAACGGCTTTATTTTTATTGTGTTCGCAACCGGTAAAAGCGCGGCGGAAATGTTAGAAATACTGCAAGCTCGTTTACCTAATGACAGAGCGACCGAATTGAAAAACGCCGCCACGGAACAAAGTAAGATTACGGCTTTGAGAATCAATAAATTGCTCGGCTTGGTGTAGGTCGTACTCAGCGTACCCCACTCACGAAGTGAGTGTTTTGGGTATTAGTGCGACACATTAATAATTGTCAGCTAGCTCAATATTTTGTCGGGGTGATACCCAAGACATTGGCTTCGCCAAAGGGGCACACTGACCCCGACCTACGTTAGATAGGTAGGTCGTACTCAGCGTGCCCCGTTCACGAAGCGAGTGTTTTGGGTATCAGTGCGACACATTAATAATTGTCAGCTAGCTCAATATTTTGTCGGGGTGAGCCCCGACCTACGTGAGATAGGTAGGTCGTACTTTAGTGCGACGACAAGAGTGCGACAAATCAATTTGGAGGCATTATGCGCAGTCCGATAACCACACATGTACTGGATACCAATCTAGGTAAACCAGCAGTAGGCATTGACGTGACCTTGTTCCGTAAGCAAGGCGGCGAACTGGTGCAAATCGCCCAAGGTCAAACCAATGATGATGGTCGTATTATCGAATGGATGAGCGAAACCGAACGTCAAGCGGGCGAATATCAAATCCGTTTTGCTACTGACCCTTATTTCAAAAAACTCGGTCAAACTTGTTTTTATCCAAGTGTCACCATTGACTTTCGTATCGAAGCGGTCGATGAGCACTATCATGTGCCTTTATTAGTCAGCGCCTACGGTTTTTCAACCTACCGTGGTTCTTAATGGCCGAATTGAAAACCATGACAACGAAATTAGTTTTAAAGCCTGAGCCATTAACACCAGAAGCCTTTAAGGTCTTTGGTGACGTAATTGAATGTCGCGGTGAGCCCGTGATGATCAACCTAGGGACCACTGAGCGTTTTCATCGTTTAAGTGATGTGGACCTTACCGGTGTCGGCTCTGCCAGTGAACAAAGTCGCGGCATTATTAATATTTTTCGTGCGCAGCCAAGAATCCTACCCATGGCGATCACCATGATGGAGCGTCATCCATTGGGCAGTCAGGCATTTTTGCCCGCCGATGAAGACCCGTACTTGGTGTTGGTTTGCGAAGGTGAAAAAGAACCGAACCCTGATACCTTGCGCTTATTTGTAGCGAAAGGTCAGGGCGTGAATTACAAAGCCAATTGCTGGCATCACCCATTGTTAGCATTGGGCAAGGTGAGCAGCTTTTGGGTGGTTGATCGCGCTGGCTCAGGCAACAATTTGGAAGAGGTGGATTTCTCCAAAGAGTTGGAAATAGAAATTCCGAATTTGGAATTGTAGGAGGCTCGCCTCGAGCCGATTATAAAAACTGTCGTGTCGAGGCGACGCTGTAAAAATAGAAAGTGATTGAGAATTAACATGGCATTAGCAGCCTATCGTTCCAGTATTTTGCATTACCTCTCAGAAACTCAAGTTGAGTATTTCGAAGACGGTATTTTAGTTGTGAACAGCGAAAGCGGCACCATTCAACAAGTGGGCAGTGCCGATGAATTGCTGGCGACGCTGCAAGATATCCCTGTAACCGAGTTTGAAAACAAACTGTTAATGCCTGGTTTTATCGACACCCACATTCACTACCCTCAGGTAGATGTGATTGCGTCCTATGGTGAGCAGCTATTGGATTGGTTAAATAACTATACCTTTCCAATAGAGCTTACTTTCAAAGACAAAACTGTCGCCCGAGAAACCGCTGATTTCTTCTTAAATGAATTGCTCAAAAACGGCACTACTACAGCACTGGTGTTTGGTACGCGTTTTAAAGAATCGGTGGATGCGTTCTTCGAGGCCAGTAACGCGCTGAATACGCGAATGATCTGCGGCAAGGTAATGATGGATCGCAATGCACCGGATGACCTATGCGACACACCGCAGTGCAGTTTCGATGACTCTCAAACCCTGATTGATACATGGCACGGAAAAGGTCGACAGTTATATGCAGTGACGCCGCGTTTTGCCATTACCTCGACCCGTGAGCAATTGGAAAAAGCCGGTGAGCTGCTAAAAAATAATCCAACGGTTTACATGCAAACCCACTTGTCAGAAAACAAAGACGAAATTGCTTTTGTTGCTGAGCTGTTCCCAGAGCGCAGCAGTTATCTGGATGTATACGATCACTATGGTTTATTAGGACTGCGCAGTGTATTTGCCCATGGTGTGCACTTGGATGATGTGGATTACCAGCGCTTGGCCGAAACCGAAAGCAGCGTATCGTTTTGCCCAACCTCTAATTTATTTTTAGGCAGTGGTTTGTTCTCGTTAGAAGATGCCGAAAAATTCCAAATGCCCGTGAGTGTCGCCACCGACGTGGGCGGCGGCACCAGTTTTTCCATGCTGCAAACCTTGAACGAAGCCTACAAAATTTGTCAGCTGCGCAATTACAGTTTGGCGCCACAAAAAGCCTTTTACATGGCTACGCTAGGCAATGCTAAAACACTGCAACTGGACAGCAAGATCGGCAACTTTGAAGCAGGAAAAGAAGCGGACTTTATCGTGGTGGATTTGCAAAGCACGCCGCTAATGGCACGCAAGCAAGCTAAATGCAGCACACTGGACGAAGTATTGTTCTCGTTGATGATGCTCGGTGATGACCGTGCCATTAGTGAGACGTACGTGGCGGGCCAGCAGGTTTATTCGAAATAGATCTGAGGTCAGGCACCCTAAGTCGGATAAAAATTATCGTTATTGTCGTCATGCAATGCGGGTTAATGAAATAGTTATTATTTAAGAGGTCGTTGAGGTCTGAAAGATAAACGTCTTTGGTTTTTCGTTCAGTGTCTCCCGTAAAATTATGGAAGCCTATTTATTTGATTGGTTGAACATGTTCTTCCGCTGGTTTCACGTCATCGCAGGTGTTGCTTGGATCGGCGCGTCGTTTTATTTTGTTTGGCTGGACTTAAGCCTGCGTGAACCGCCGCAATGGAAAAAAGATAAGGGCATCAAAGGTGACCTATGGGCCATCCATGGCGGTGGTATCTATGAAGTGGCAAAGTACACGCTCGAACCAGAAGCCATGCCAAAGAAACTGCATTGGTTTAAGTGGGAAGCCTATACCACGTGGTTAACGGGCTTTGTGCTGTTATCTGTTATGTATTATTGGGGCGCAGACCAATACCTGATTGATCCAAGCAAAATGGCACTCACGCAATGGCAAGCCATTGGTATCAGCATGGCTTTTCTGGCCGGTGGTTTCATTGTGTATGAACTATTAGTGAAGAGCCCACTAAAAGCATCGCCTAAACTATTCGGTGCTTTACTCTTTGCCATTCTAACCGCGTCCGCTTGGGCGTTGGGTGAGATCTTCAGTGATCGCGCTGCTTATTTGCATGTGGGCGCGCTGATCGGTTCCATTATGGCGGGCAACGTATTCTTCGGCATTATGCCTGCACAACGTGAGTTGGTGCGTGCCATTGAAGCCGGTGAACAACCGAACCCAGAGCCAGCGGCGTTTGCTAAATTACGTTCGACTCACAACAACTATTTAACCTTGCCGTTGTTGTTCATCATGATCAGCAATCACTACCCAATGACCTATGGTCATGAACAGGCTTGGTTAGTGTTGGCATTGATTGGTGGTACTGCGGCGTTTGTCCGTCATTACTTCAACTTAAAACATCAAGATAATCATCAACCTTGGATTCTTGCGGTAGGGGCTGTGATGATGTTTGCCATTATCGGCTGGATGATGCCTAAGCCAGTGGAAGTCGCTGCTGGAACACAAGTGATTAGTGACCAGCAGGCGCTGCAAATTTCAGTGGATCGTTGTGTGGATTGTCATGCGGCGCAACCGAATAACGCAGCGTTCACTGCTGCACCTGCCGGTATTGCGCTGGAAACTGTGGATCAACTAATTGCCAATAAACAGCGTGTATTACAAGCGGTGCAAAGTAACTACATGCCACTGGGCAACGTGACTAAAATGACAGAAGAAGAGCGCCAGCAGTTTTTAATCTGGTCGGCTCAACCGTCACACACGCACTAATTCTACCGTGCCTATTGCTTTTTAAACGTCTCTCTATAGCTCCAAGCTATGTCCTTTGGCGGCCCACGCGGCCGCCGTTTTTTTGGTTTTCTCCGTCCTTCTTGTTTTGGAATATGGAGTGAATCGTCCAGTATCAATTCAAAAAACATATAACTACTTACGCTGTAGGCATGATGGTTTAAGACCTTAGAGCACCTCTCAGGTCTTAAAGGCGCTTGGGTACGATGCCTGCAATGCACTGTGTATGACTCAATTTCAAATCCTGCCTGACGCTTGGTCAGAGCCAGTGATAGGAATAATCCAATGACTGACAGTGTAAATAATTCGTCAAGTTTTATAGAAAATTTAAAAGTGATTTCTGGTGTTATTACGTCGGATCAGGAGCAAGCGCTGATTCAATGGAGTGACTTAAATCAGGAATACTTAGCTGCTATTCAATCTTTTAATCTCAATACCGACGACGGCACGGCCACACAGGCCAAAGAGGTAATCGCCACCTTTCTTGCTGAGCAAACCAACCTTAATAGTTTGTATACCAAAATAACGCTAGAGTTACCGAGCCCAAACGATGCGCGCAACATGTGGGACTATGGAGAAGAGCGCAAGCGACGTGAAGGCTACATTACAAGTCTAAAGGCGATGCAGAGCTATAGTGCTCAGCAGTACGTGCAA
The DNA here is from genome assembly GCA_041589295.1 of Pseudomonadales bacterium. Taxonomy (GTDB): domain Bacteria; phylum Pseudomonadota; class Gammaproteobacteria; order Pseudomonadales; family Oceanobacteraceae; genus Bermanella. The sequence goes on along the minus strand of JBFHVZ010000007.1, from coordinate 12,028 downwards.
GCCAATTTGGATGACAAGCGCGTGACTGAATACATCGAAAATGAAAATACCACTCCGACGGGGGATGCTGTGGAAACCATACTAAGAATTGTTAATAACACGCCGTTTACTCTGGGTCTAAGTGCGACCATCGAAAACACTAGTCAATGGGCTAACGATAAAAATAGACCTGATAAAAACATCGTTGACGCACAAACTCTTTCAGGGAAGTTAATGATTGATGCGTTTCAAGATGTCACTTTACAAGAAGATATTGCCGACGGATCAAGTAGCGCCATCTACACGCTAGATGTTGCGGCAACCTATATGGAAGAAACATTTAATCGTGAAGAAACCGATCAATTCACCGTCAAAATCGATCAGCTTCTTGCCACCAAACTTTGTACAGTGACCCCAGAGCAAGCCATTGAAAAAGGGTTACCAGAAAACTTTAGTGAAGTGGCCTCAAGTAGTAGCCACTACGTTGTGTGGATGGAGCAACCACCCAAGGACAGTAAAACACCGTATTTAAACCTGTATATTTCAGAAAAACGCTAGGGTGACATCATGACATGGATGACCAATTTATTTTATAGCGAACCCGGATTTGCCGACCGCCCGCTAAGCAATATAACGATTCCCGGCACCCATGACACAGGCTGCTATGTGGATCATTTGATTAGCAACTATTTATCAAAAACCCAAACGCAAGATGTTGCGGGTCAATTAGCAGGGGGCATTCGGTATTTCGATATACGTCCCTATATGAACGCGGCAAACGAATTTTGGACATATCACGGTCCTATTTATGTAGGCGGTCAGCTCGATGGCGTGAATGGCATTCTGTCGCAAGTAAATCAATTTATGCAGAATTTAGCACGTGGTGATCGTGAGCTGGTGATTTTAAACGTGTCGCATTTTTATAACTTCAATAACGCAATGCATCAAAGTTTAATTCAGCAGATTCAAAACATTGTGGGTAATCATTTGCTCCCTTATACCCAAGCAGAAATAAATCTTTTTAATGCAGATTATCGGTCGTTACTGGAGCGGGACGGCGTGACTCAATCAAGGGTAGCGATTCTGTATGATGGCGCACTGGATACGGGTGTAGAGGCCTATGTCAGTAACAATAATCTACCCAGAGGCTTTTTCAAGTTGAGCCCTAAGTACAATATGGGGGGCGGGGCGACTAACCAGATTTGGTTGTTTGATCAATTTGCCAACAAGGCTTATATGGATGATGGCAATTTGTACACAGGTATGGTGACGGATCAGATGAATAAGTTGGCGAACCGTCAGAACTACGCATTTTCTTCACAGGGTTGGGCGAACGCAGCAGGCAACTGGACACCGGATGGTCTTGGTGTTGCGGGGACAGCAAATACCATGCATTTACTGTCGTGGACATTAACCCCTCAAATTCGCTTTGCAAACCCAATTCCGATTGCGCAACAGGAGGTAAACCCAAGGCTATTGCCACAGTTTACGGGCAATAACTGGCGTGGCGGAAATCCTTATGATCCGACTTTAGACCCAAAGATAAACATAATTTACAGCGATGATTATGGTTCAGAGACCTATGCGGGTGTTTCGCCTATTCGTGCGGGCTTGGCCATGCCAGTTGCTATATCGGACTACTTAAATCGCTTTGTGAATAATCAAGGGCAAATAAATTGGCCGGGTTGGGGTGGCTTTTAACCACCCTTAGTATTTTTATTTTGTTTTGGTTTCTTTGTCAGCTTTTAACAAAGTACGTTGATAGAGTTCTTTATCGTCTTCGAATAATTTATCGCCGACGCTTTCAACTTCTTTTAAAGCCTTAAGGGATTTAGATAGAAATTCGCGCTCGTACAGTATGCCGATGACAATGGTAATGGCTGCCACAAACCACAGCGGGCCAATAAACCAAGCGACAACCGCTAACGAGAAATAAAACGCGCGTAAGCCATAGTTGTAGGAATGACTGGCTTGATCAATGACCTTGGCGCTATATATGGCGGCGCTGCGGCGTTCTTGTGCGGTCACGTCTTTTTCGTCAGGCATGGGCATCGCACCTATTAACACAGCGGCAAAGCCGAACTGACGCATGGACCATGTAAAGGTAAAAAAGGCGTAGACGTAGATGACAATTAAGGTGGCAATTTTAAGTTCTAATGCGCTCGCCGAAATACTATCGGCAAAAGTGATGCGATCTAAGACGGTTTGAATCTCGGTAGTGGCCGACAACGCGGCCAACAGACCCGCGACAATCAGCACGCAGGAATTGGCAAAAAAGTTTACGTTGCGTTCTAAAGTGGCGAGCAACGCGGCATCACCTACGCGAACCTCACGATTTAATAAGCGACGCATCCAATTGATGCGGTGTACATGCAATACAGAGGAAAGTGACGCGACAGATTTGGCTTGGCGCTTAGCGAACATGGCATAACCGATCCAGCACAGCAGCAACCAGCCTAGGCTGACCCAATCAAGATAGGAAATATTTAGGAACATACGAATACTCAACGGAAAGTGCCGTTGAGTATAACCGAGACTGTAGGAGCCAGCCATGCTGGCGAAAAAAACGTTGCTTAAAGCACGGCACGCGCAACGATTTCTTTCATGATTTCGTTGGTGCCAGCATAGATTTTTTGCACACGAGAGTCTGCCCATGCACGCGCAATGGGGTATTCCCACATGTAGCCGTAGCCGCCGTGCAATTGCACACACTCATCCATGACTTTGCATTGCAGGTCTGTGCTCAGTTGTTTCAGCATGGCGGCGGTTGGAATATCGAGTTTTTTGCTTAAATGCAGTTCTAAACAGCGGTCGGTGAAGACACGCATGGCGGTGACTTCGGCGGTAAGCTCAGCAATTTTAAAGCGCGTGTTTTGGAAATTGGCAATGGGCTTACCAAAGGCCTTACGCTCTTTCACGTAATCTTTGGTCCAATCCAGTGCGGCCTCACAAGCGGCGATGGCTGTTAAACCAACCAGCAAACGTTCCTGCGGAAGCTCTTGCATTAACGCCACAAAACCTAAGCCTTCGCTGCCAAGCAAGTTTTCTGCGGGCACTTTTACGTCGTTGAAAAATAGCTCGGATGTGTCTTGAGCCTTCATTCCCACTTTGTCGAGGTTAGTGCCTTTTTCGAAGCCTTCGCTGTCACACTCGACCAATAATAGGCTGATGCCTTTTGCCGCTTCTTGTGGATTGGTTTTTGCCACGACGATTACGAGATCGGCTAATTGGCCGTTGGTAATAAACGTTTTAGAGCCATTCAGCACATAGTGATCGCCTTGTTTAATGGCTGTGGTTTTTACGTTTTGTAAATCTGACCCTGTGCCCGGTTCAGTCATGGCGATGGCGCCGACCATTTCACCGCTAATCAGTTTTGGGATGTATTTTTGCTTTTGCGCTTCGCTACCCCAATTCAAAATATACGGCATGACGATATCACTGTGCAGCGGCCAACCAATACCGGAACAGCCGCAACGTGCTATTTCTTCCATGACCACGGCGCTATAACGGAAGTCACAGCCTAAACCGCCGTAAGCTTCTGGTGCCGTTGGGCATAGAAAACCCATTTCGCCAGCTTTATTCCAAATGGCGCGATCCACTTGGCCGTCTTTTTCCCATTGTGGGTGAAAAGGCACGGCTTCTTTTTCTAAAAACTTGCGTACAGTATCGCGAAAACCTTCCAGATCTGAATCAAACAACGTACGTGGAATCATCTTCTATTCTCCTGCGCGGTAACGATTGGCGCTTTAATTGTCTTACGGTTTTTATTTTTATTTCTAAAACAAATAAGAAAGCACCGTCATGAAAACAGAGGCTTTCAGTATCGTAAGAACAGTTTGGCAGTTAAGAAGACAAGGGGCCAATGGGCAAATAGCTCAGATTAAGTGGCAGGAGCATAAAGCCGAGCAGGTTATTGCAAAGGCGTTAAACCGCCACTTCGGCCTGTCTGTAATCACCTGGGGTAACGCCAGTCCATTTTTTAAAGGCCCGATGGAAGGTGCTGGGTTCGGTAAATCCTACTTTTAAGGCGATTTCGTTAATGCTGAGTTTGTTTTGCGTGAGGTGGTAAATCGCTATATCACGACGCACTTGGTCTTTGATTTCTTGAAATGATGTTTGCTCGTCTTTCAGACGGCGGCGTAAAGTTTGTGTGCTGGTGTTCAGTTGAAACGCGATGCTTTCAAAGTCCGGCATTTCGTTATCTTGACTACGTTCCAATATCTGGCGAATTTGCGCATTGATACTGGCGGTATTATTGGGTTTTACCAGAAAGATATAGGGCGCTTCTTCAAACAGTTCGTCGAGATCTTGTTCGCTGCGAATCACAGGCAAGTCAAGATACTTAGCATCAATGCGAATTAAACTGCGCGTTTGGCCAAATGCTTGCTCGCCGTAAAAAAAGTATCGGTATTCATCGGCATGGGCTGGGCGAGGGTAATTAAATTCTGCTCTTTCAATGGGAATGCGTTTGCCCGTTAACCAGCAGGCTAAGCGATGCCACAGCACAAGTTGGTATTCGGTTAGGTAATGATCTTGATTCAGGCAAGGACGACGTTCGTTGACCACCAATTGGCCCCACATGGCGTCACGCTCAAACTGAGTGTGCATGGCCATATCAAACAAGCCGTAATAGCGCGTGCCTTTGGCCAAAGCATCACCTAGGGACGGGCTGTTAATGATTAGCTGGCACAGTATCTCAAAGGTGCCACGGCGCGAAGGCTTGTCGTCCTGCCCAAGAAACTCATCATTCAGCTCTGTTACTAAGACGCGCAGCAGCTTGGCCATTTGGTCTGGGTATACCCGTGCCTTGGGCTCGGTCAGTAGCTCTAAGCCAATGCCGGCCTGCTGCAGCAAGGCCTCAGCTTGGAAGCCTTTTTTCAACGCGCCGGCAATGGCGGCACGCACGTAATGACTGGCGATGGTCGTGGTCTTCATAGCACTGCTTTATGATGAATATGGATTCACTTTTTGCAAAATCATACCCATGCAGCACCATAGTGCAAGTGCGAGAAGTGCCGAATAGGGAGGCCATTTTTGCCTGATTTAGCAATGGCCTTGGTGATTTGTGCCAATGCCGTTGGCTGGCTTCGTCATAGGGAAATGCCGCTGTGGTTGCTACCTTGGGGGCTAAAGAACAATAAGGCGACACACCATGACCCTGCCCCTGCATGGCTTAAAGATACTCGACTTTTCCACCTTACTGCCTGGACCCTACGCCACGCTTATGTTGGCGGACATGGGGGCGCAGGTATTGCGCGTGGAATCTCCGTCGCGGCCAGACTTAGTGCGGGCGCTGCCACCGCAAGACGGCAGTGGCCAAAGTGCGGCCCACAGTTACCTGAATCGGGGCAAACAGGCCATCGCGTTGGATCTCAAGCAGCCACAGGCACTAAGCATCATCAAAAAGCTACTGCTTAATTACGACGTAGTGGTCGAGCAGTTCCGTCCCGGTGTCATGGACAGGCTGGGCTTAGGGTTTGATGCGCTTAAGGTCATAAATCCCAAGCTGATTTACTGTTCGGTCACGGGCTATGGCCAAACTGGCCCACTGAAAGACCGTGCAGGTCACGACATTAATTACTTGAGCCTCAGCGGGTCGGTGGATTACAGCCGCCGCAAGGGTGAGCGTCCCATCCCCAACGGTTTGCAGATCGCCGACATCGCTGGTGGTAGTCATCATGCGGTGATGGGTATTCTCGCCGCTGTCTACGAGCGCCAAAGTAAAGGCGATCAATTTCAAGCCCGTCATATTGATATCAGCATGACGGATTGCGCGTTTAGCATGAATGCCATGTTCGCAGCTGGCTACTTAGGTGGACAGGAAGAACCCCATGCTGAAGCCACCATGTTGAACGGTGGCAGCTTCTACGATTACTACGAAACGGCCGATGGTCGTTATTTTTCGGTGGGGTCATTGGAGCCGCAATTTCTCATGCAATTCTGTCAGGCCATGGGGTTGATGGATGAAATTGCGTTGGCGGGTAGTCGCAAACCAGCGGATATAGATCAGTTTAAACAGGCCATTGCCAAGCAGTTTGCGTCCCATTCATTTGCATACTGGTGTGGTGTGTTTGCCAAGCTGGATTGCTGTGTTGAGCCTGTGCTCTCATTCGCAGAAGCGACCCAGCAACCCTTAGCACAGGCGCGGGGGTGGACCCGCAAGGTGCGCGCAGAAAATACTGAGGTCGTGCAGTTGGCCAACCCGATTTTTAAATCAGATATGCCTGTTAAAGCAGGGGCCAGCATCGGCGCGGATACCGATGAGGTTATGCAACAACTGGGGTTTACCACAGCGGATATTGACGCCCTAAGGTCGTCCAAGGTGATTAAGTAGTTTGCCTTAGTCGGCGGGCGTTTCGTCGTTGGCGGGCTCTAAGTCTAAAAACCAATCTGGCCGACTATCCTCGTCTTCGGTGTCGCTCTGCAGGTAAAGCCCTTCGCCATCGGCACTAAAGCAGCGGAGCGTTAGAGGGTCGTTACGTACTAAGGAATAGCGCTTAGCGTCGCGACAAGGATCGTAAACTTCGGTTTGTTGAAAGCTATCTAAACGCAGCGGAATATCAACTTTAGGGCGTGAAAACAGTTTGCGTCCCAGCAACCAAGCGGATGCCGCCTTCACTTGGTGCAGCTCGCTCACCGAGCGGTACTCAGGATAAAAAGCAAATTCGTCACGGTGAATTCTCAGGTCGGAATCTTCCCGTTGTTGGCTGGCCGTGCCTTCATTGCCTGTTGCGCCAATGACAAACATCAGCGGATACACCATGTTATCGTCCAGCGACACTTTAGGTTCAGCATGGGCGGCTGTGTTAAACAAAAAAATGGCTGTGAAACACAGCGCCGTCTTAACTTGGGTCATCATATTGTTGAGTTGCCAGCATCTCTTCAGTTTACACCCATCCTTGTCGCAATTAAGGGTTATTCTGCCGGTTAATCTGTAGAAACTTCAACAAAGCTGACGTTAATGCTGCGCTCTTGCTGACCAACAATACTGCCGCCTTCGCCGAAGGCAGGGTCCACAGAATTCGTTTTTTGGCGCAACAAATAGATTTCGCCGCTGCAAGACGTGTAGTTACGGGTTGTGCTGCCAATCCAATCGCGAACACTGAAGGTGATGCTGCCGTCATCGTCATATAGGTCGGAATGATTAAAGCGGAGCTTGCCGTCACCACGGCACTCTAATTCTGCACGCAATTTGATTTGGCCATCACCTCGCGGCGACCAAGTGATGGTGCTTTCGCCATCCATATAAAACTGCACGTTATTCTCAGTATCTATTGTAAATTCTTCCGGTAAGGTCGTAGCGGAATAAGGCGCACTGGTGTCCTCGTCACGCTCGAAACTGACCTGATACAGCGTATTCACGTTGGCGTTCGGAATGTCCACTGTGTAATACGTAGTGACAATGTCATCGGCTTTGCGCAGGGTATATTGTATGCCGTCTACATAGGCCAGTAAGCGGTCGCCGTCGGTAAGTTCTAATTGTGTCCCTCCGATGCCCGCTCCGGAATACAGCGTCGCTTCGATCACAGCCGGAGAGCTGGTGTCGGCGCTTTGATCCGTCACACGAATTTGCGCACTGATGCCCTTGGTTTTGATGTTATCCGAATCGGTTTTTGCACAGCCGGTTAACGAAGTTGCCACGCAAACTGATAAAGCCAAGGAAGAAAAAGAATAAATAGAGGTAGAAAAACGAGACACCGAGCTTGGCATATAGAACACCTTATCCATGGTTACAAAATAGAAGCGCATGATAGCTTGATGTGGTAAGGCTGAAAAGTTCTTATAGCGCACATGTAGGTCGGGATTCATCCCGACAAAGGTACGCCTATAAAATCGGACTAATACCCACAAGGGGCACGCTGCCCCCGACCTACATGTATTTAAAGTTAGACAAACGCTTCGTTCTTTTCCGCGTGCGCTTCTAAAATCGCAGGCGGGTTAAAACGTTCGCCATATTGCTCGGCCAATTGTTTAGCGCGTTGATAGAAGTTACGCACACCGTACTGATTCGCATACTGAATCGCGCCACCTGACCGGGGCGACATTAAACCCATGTTGGTGCAAATGATATGCAAGCGCTTCGTGGTAAATACCCGTGGCTTCTAACGTAATAAATACCTCTCGCTCACAAGCTTGTGCTGATGGATAAAACTAATATGACAAAAAAAGCCCCACTTTTAAGTGGGACTTTTAAATTGCTAAGCACTATTTTGTTAAGCCTGCTTATAGCCTAATGCTTAGTACATTAGTGCTATCGGAGGAAACGATAAGGTGAACACGGCCATTAATGGGGGAAGCTTCTAACCCGTATACCGATCCTGATAAGTTGATCACTCTTCTTTCTGTTTGATCGTCGTTTAACACAACCAGCTTATATCCATCGCTAGCATTACGAATATAAGCCATTTCACCGTTTTTTAGGCGAAGAACATGCTCAGTGGCTTCGCTATCATTGATATGCAAATAAGGTTCGCCTGTCATGGATGAATAGCACTTTATAGGTGAGCCAACGCATATACCGTTTGCTACAGAAGGATCAAACGAGCCGGTACACGCACCCTGTCTTAATGGATTGTAATAGGGAAACTCCAGTCGGCCTACATCGGAAGCCACTTCAAAGCTTTTTGTTAGATCTTTAAGGGCTGTTTGTCCGTCTCGTTCATATACACTTAGATCGAATACAGTCAGACTTGTATTTGAATGATGGTACGCAGATGTAGCGTCGCGGTTTACTCGTAAGCAACCCATGTATAGGGCATCGTAAAAGGCGAATGAGTTCTCTTCATATACGTCAAAGTGATTAGGGGAGGGAATATTGTCATTATTATTTGTGTAGAACTCGGCTCGCGAACTCCCGCCTAAATAAATTTGATCATTGTTGCCTTCGAATGCTTTAAAATAGTCCACAGCGCTTGATAACCAACTATCAACGACTTTGGTTTCAATGCTTATTCTTTTCCCATCCCTAAAGATAATGTGTTCGCCATTATCATCCATTATTGGATTAATTGGGCTACCGGTTAAAGCAACCGTCCACTCGGTGGATTGACCGGTAAAGTAGTTATACTGTTGATAGTTTGAGCTTGAAGAAAAGCGATAGAAAAATGGTGATGTAGGTGAAAACACCAAACGATTCGTGTCTCGAGTAAACGTCAATTGTTCTGCTGTTTCTAAATTGGTATCGACGAATGCAGAAATAGGTATTTCCTTGGTTATCGATGACGATCCGATTTGAGTACTAATAGTTAATATAGCGTGTTCAATACTACCATTTTCTATTTTGGTGGAGTCCAACGTAATTGTTAAGCCAGAATCTAGATCTCCTGACGTTGTGTTTAATATAAGCCAGTCCTGATTGCTTTGTGCATTCCAATTGCTGTTGACGGCAGCATTGCTAGAGATCATTAATGTTTCTGATAAGTGCTGTTCGTCTTTAAGGTTAAATAAAATATGGGAAGATAAATCCACGTTCAGTACTGGACGGACCACAGTTAGGTTTATATTGGTTTCAGCGGTGATGCCATCTTCATTCTCAAACGTAACGATTCCGTCATAGCTATTTGGTTGTAAACTTCTAGCCTGTGTATTAAGTGACAAAGTTGCTGTTGTTTGGTTTGCTGAGGAATAATTATCTGAATTAATGTCTAGCCAATTAGGCTTACTCTTGACTGACCAGTCAGTCATATCACCTGAAAGAATAAGAGATGATGAGTAATTGGAGGGTGTGGACTCCAATACGTAGACCAAGTCTTCAGGACCTTGATCTACACCCAAAGAATAAACATCAACAATGATGTTAACCTTATAAGTTTTAAGGGGTTTTTCGATGGTTGTTCCGTCGTAATACTCCTGATCCTCCACTGTTAATACATCGAAGTAGGTACCTTTCTCCAACCCAGTCGTATTAGCATTTAGTTTAATTGCACTATCCCTGTATTCACTGATAGTGAGCCATGAAAGATTTTCTAAGGGCAGGTAAGAGTAATCATCGTTGTCGATTAAATATTCACTATATTGATGCCCTTGGTAGGAATTTGAGTTAGCCACTACGGTAAAGCGAATAATATTATTAAGAGGTCCTGATTCTTCATCATCGACGAGAGCAAAAAGTGATGCGTCAGCATCCAGCTCAGGTACAAAGTTACGTACAACTATAGAGTCAGAGGGGAGTGTGGTGGGTTGGTCTTCAGTACTATCGTTGTCTGGTCCAGTGGTTTGTGTTTGTTCATTGTTTCGATCTGAATCTGATTCACTGCTGCCTGATCCACCCCCACATGCTGTTAAAGTGAAAAAAGCTATTGTTATTATTAGAAAAGGTTTCATTAACTTGCATCCTTGGTCGAAATTTGACAGAAGTATAGAATGCAAATATTTTCTAATAAAGATCTAGTTAATCGAATTGTCTACTGAGGGTGATTAATCGACGAGATTTAATTTGTGGAATCAATTATTGATCTAATAATGAACAAAGCCCTACTTTTAATAAAAGCAGGGCTTTGCGGTTTTAGATGTAAAAGTTAGCTTTTAAATTAAACAAATGGCTTATTCTTTTCCGCGTGCGCTTCTAAAATCGCAGGCGGGTTAAAACGTTCGCCATATTGCTCGGCCAATTGTTTAGCGCGTTGATAGAAGTTACGCACACCGTATTGATTCACATACTGAATCGCACCACCTGACCACGGGGCAAAGCCCAGCCCGAAGATAGAGCCAATGTTGGCATCGCGAACGCTGGTCAATACGCCTTCTTCATAACAACGTAAGGTTTCTAGCGCTTGAATAAAGAGTAAACGTTCTTTGGCATCCGTTAGCGAAATTTCTACGCCGTCTTTTACAAAATGATTTGCTAGCTCTGGCCACAAATGTTTTTTGCCATTTTGTGGGTAATCGTAAAAGCCCGCACCGGCGGCTTTGCCTTCACGTTTAAATTCATCAATCATGCGGTTGGTTACGTCTTCTGACGGTGATACCGGCATGTCGATGCCTTCGGCGGCTAAATCGTTGCGAGTTTGATTGGTAACCTTACGGCTTAACGACAAACTCACTTCATCTTGTACCGCTAACGGGCCCACTGGCATACCTGCTTGCAGGCCTGCACTTTCGATAAATTGTGGGTGAATGCCTTCGGCTAACATGCGCAAACCTTCGCCCACGTAGGTGGCAAATGTACGGCTGGTAAAGAAACCACGGCTGTCATTGACGACGATAGGCGTTTTGTTAATTTGCAACACGTAATCGAACGCACGGGCTAGGGTTTCATCTGAGGTTTGTTTGCCGCGAATGATTTCCACCAATGGCATTTTGTCCACAGGACTAAAGAAGTGAATGCCGATGAATTTTTCAGCATCTTGCGAGGCTTCGGCTAAACCTGTGATTGGCAATGTCGACGTGTTCGACGCGAACACACCGCCCGCAGCCATCATGGGTTCGGCTTCTTGTGTCACTTTCGCTTTTAAGCCACGGTCTTCAAACACGGCTTCGATAATTAAATCGCAACCTTGCAAATCTTCAGCATTGGCTGTGGGTAAAATGCGCGCCAGCAGTTGATCGGCCTTTTCTTGCGTCATGCGTTTTTTGCTGATGAGTTTTTTCAGCAAGTTTTCGGAATACGCTTTGCCTTTGTCGGCGGCTTCTTGCGAAACGTCTTTTAGTACCACATCAATTCCGGCTAACGCAGTGGAATAAGCGATACCAGCGCCCATCATGCCAGCGCCTAAAATACCGACTTTTTTCGTTGTGTAAGCGGGCACACCGTCAGGGCGAGAGCCACCGGCTTTGATTTCGTTTAGCTGGAACCAGAACGTACCGATCATGTTTTTCGCCACTTGCGAAACCGTTAGCTCGGTGAAGTAACGGCTTTCGATGCGACACGCGGTATCAAAGTCCACTTGTGCGCCTTCCACAGCAGCGGCCATGATTTTTTCCGGTGCTGGATAACAGCCTTTGGTTTTCTGTTTAAGAATAGAGGGCATGATCGCCAGCTTGGGTGCCAACTTCGGATTCGTCGGCGTGCCGCCTGGGATCTTGTAACCTTTAACGTCAAACGGTTGTT
>JBFHVZ010000006.1:0-36822 GCA_041589295.1 Pseudomonadales bacterium | reverse complement strand
GAAAGCCTTTATGACCACTCGCCATGGTGGTGTCAGTGAAGGCCAGTACGCCAGCCTAAACTTAGGCGATCACGTGCAAGACGACATCGCGCATGTGCGGGAAAATCGTCAGCGTCTAAGTGCCTTGCTACCCAGCGAACCGCTGTGGCTCACGCAAGTTCACGGCACACTGGCGGTGGATGCCGCCGCTAAACAACCTTTACCCTGCGAGGCGGACGCATCATTTACCCGCGCGCCCAATGTGGTGAGTTGCGTGATGACGGCAGACTGTTTACCTGTGCTGTTTTGTGATCGTGCCGGTACACAAGTGGCGGCAGCGCATGCGGGTTGGCGTGGGCTTATGGATGGCGTGCTAGAAGCCACGCTTGCTGAGTTTGATTCGCCCACAGAGGTACTGGCTTGGTTTGGCGCGGCCATTGGTCCACAAGCATTTGAGGTGGGCGCCGAAGTGCGTGCTGAGTTTATGCAGCATGACCCCCAAGCCGAGCAGGCGTTTGTGGCCGTTGATTGCTCAGGTGCTGGCGCTGAGCAAAAATATTTAGGCGACCTTTATCAGCTGGCACGTCAGCGATTGCAGGGTGCAGGTATGACTGCGGATTCGATTTATGGTGGTGGTCTATGCACCTACACAGACGCCGAACGCTTTTTTTCGTTTCGACGCGACGGTGCCACCGGACGTATGGCGTCGTGTATCTGGTTAGCCAGTACGTTCTAAAGCTTGGCGCAGCGCTCGGGTGAAGTCCGCTTCGCTGAACGGCTTGGCTAAATAGCCGTTCATGCCAATTTCATAGTACTTATCCACATCCTCTTTAATCACATTTGCTGTGAGCGCAATGATGGGCAGATTAGCCCATTTTGTTTGTTGGCGGATTAGCTTTGTGGTTTGAATGCCGTCCAGTACGGGCATGTGAATATCCATCAGGATCAGGTCAAAATCGTGGTTGTGCAGCTGGTTTAAACATTGCTCGCCGTTCTCTGCCAGTGTCACCTTTGCCCCCAAAGCTTCAGCAAACTCCATCGAAACCATTTGGTTAATCGGCGTGTCTTCAACCAACAAAATTCGCTTGCCGGCGAGCGGCTGTGTTGTTTCGGTTGGTGATGTGTCGGTTATGTCGCCGGATAAGCTGGCGATGGCGCTCAGTAGCTTAAAGCTGGCAAAAGGTGGATACAGCGGAATGCAGCGCTTAGGCATGTGTTTCATTTGGCGGTCAGCTCGCTCTGGTGGAGCAACCAAAATCACCAGTGTTTCATCACTGACTTGTGATACTTGTTGGGTTAATACATTCGTGGCTGAAACTTCGTGAATGGTGCCATCGTTGGCAGTGTCTTCGTTAGTAGTGTCTTCGATGGCGGCTGCTGGGGCGGGCGATGGGTAATAGAGCCAGATGTGGCTTTGCGTGTCACCGATTTGTTGACCCCATTGGGTTAGATCTTGTGTGATTTTTTCTGGCAGGGTGGGGTGGTCCATCACCAAATGGAAGGTGTGCGGCGCAAATTCAGGGGCATATGGCTTGCCATGGTGCAATGGGATATCAAAACTAAAGGTACTGCCCGTTCCTACTGTACTGCTAGCGGTTAAGTGGCCTCCCATACGCTCCACCAAAGAGCGACAAATACTGAGCCCTAAGCCGGTACCACCGAAGCGTCGGGTGGTGGAATCGTCCGCCTGAGAGAACTCATCAAAAATATGCAGCAAGGCGCTCTGGCTGATGCCGATACCCGTATCTGTGACGGATACGGCCAATCTTGGGGCATCGTCAGCGCCTGTTTTCAACGACATGCTCAGTGTTACGCCGCCTTGTTCGGTGAATTTAATGGCGTTACCCACAAGGTTAATCAGAATTTGTTTTAGACGGGTCGGGTCCCCAACTAAATACCGCGGGACCGACGGCGGAATGTTCAACACAAAATAGATGCCCTTGGCCGAGGCTTGGCTGTACACGGCAGACCCTAGGGTCTCCACCACTTCCCATAGGTCAAATTCAGCGTGTTCCAGTTCAAACTGACCGGATTCCATTTTATTGATATCCAGCACGTTGTTGATCAGACCCAGTAACAGATCACCGGACAATTTGATGTTCTTTAAATACGTTTTGATTTGTTTGTCTTGAGTGCGCTGATAGGCAAGATTGCTTAACCCTATGACGCCATTAAGCGGCGTGCGTAACTCGTGGGACATATTGGATAAAAATCGAGATTTGGCACGGATGCCCGCTTCCGCTTGGTCACGTGCAAGCGTGAGCGCTTCGGCTTGGCGCATGAGCTTACGGCTTAAACGCCATTGGCTGCGGTATTGGCGGTAGATCAGTAACGTGGCGAAAACACTGGTAATACCAATGACAAGCAGCAGACCGAGCAGCAGGGTGAGTGCTTTATCCAGTTGGGTAAGAAAGTCATCGTGCATTTCCTGCGTGTTTTGAACGAAACGCCGACTGTAGACGTTCCACTGCTGATAGAGCCGCTCAAGTTTCTTTTCAAATTGTTTGGCGCCTTGTATGTCCTGCCGATCTTTAGGTAGCGACTGCTCTAAGGCATTCAGAGTGTCTATAAATTGCAGCAGTTTATTCGGGTCGCCAGACCGCTGATGTACCCACTGGGTTTCCTGACTGTTTAGGTCATTCAATATGCTGGCGCGATTGATTTGGTAAGCCTTTTTTAGTGCGTTCAGGCTTGCATCGTCGGTTTTGGTTAAAAAGGATTGGGTCTTGATTAGGGTGTTAAGTAGTTTAGGTTTGATGCCTAAGTTGGTGCTGACTATGGCAATAAAAGGCGACCGCTCAAGACTTCGCAGCTCATGTAGTTTGTACAAAGCAAATACCGACGCGGATAAAATGACCAGCGTCAGCAGTACTAACAAGATGGAAGGCAGGCGGTGTTTTACGGTCATAGCGGGACCAAATAACTACTCGACTTCGATGGCTTTTACCTGCCAAACCGACTGGCTATAGTGGCTGTCGTCGCGCAGTTCTTTGTGGTCGTTAAACGGAAACACCACAAAAAAGGGTCCCTTGTCATTAATGGTCAGCGTTTTACCGTTTTCCTCTGTGGCTAAAATCACCTTGTATTTCATGATCTCATCTAGACTCAGCTCGGCCACATAATCATCCAGTGCATAGACTCGGGCGACCTTGCCTTGGGCTCCGAGCTGATGCAATAGCTCGCCTAGTAGCGGGCCTTTGTAGGGGACAACCTCAGACACCACGTGATTGTCAGTGTGAATGGTGTGGGTTTTCAGTTGCTCGATCATGGCTTGGTCAAAGGCGGCGACATCATCCAGATTAAAGACCTTGATATTGCCGTAAACCTCGAGCAACACCTCTCCCTTTGGCGGCGGGAGTTCAGCCCAGCTGAGCGCCGAGCAAAATCCTAGCAACAAACACAAAAGGGCATGGCTTAGGGCAGACGGGTGTTTCATGGTTAAGTACCTGAGTTTTGATAAAAAATAGGGCATATAACCAGTCTAGCTGCTTGTAGAGGAATGTTGCGGCTGGCCGCTGGGTCAGGTACGTGGTTGTGAGTGCTGACAGTGAGGTTTGGGTAGGGGCGGCTTGTTGAAAGAGGTGTGTATTGAGAGGCTTGTGCTGAGTGTGGAGCACAGAAAGCACCTGCTCGCTGGGCAGGCGCCTAGTTAGGTTTATTGCGATAGTTTAGCTGGGGCAGATTACTTGCAGTAAGTGGCCACTGCGGCTTTGGCTTGCTTGGTTTCTGAGGCCAGTCGTGCCGCGTCATAGTATTCACGTTCGCCTTTTTCATCCATGCCGTAAAACCGACCTCCTTGCTGTAGTAGGGCCAGTCGTTGCTGCGCGCGCTTGCAGTTTTCTGCGTCTGCCGCTTCCTGTTGTTTTTTCTGCTCGGCTTCTTCTTTGCGTTGATTGCGAGCGTCTATGTCTTGTTTGAGCTTGTCGCGCAGTGCATTTAGCTCCTGTGCACCGGAGTCGGTATTGCCCTGCGTGGTCTTGATATTGACGGTTTCACTGGGCTTGCCCATTTCTTCAGGTGGGAACTGCGAAAAATGCACTTGGCCGTTGGCGTCAGTCCACTTATAAACCTTTGCAGCCCAAAGGTGTGCAGGTGCAGCCAAGGTGAGCGCCACACAGAGCAAGAACAGTTTTGGAAATTGGGTCGTCATGTCAGCCATCTTCATTGGAACGAACAAGGTTTCGTAGTCGCTACTTTACCGAAAACAACATAAAAACCCAGTGTTCAACTGCGAAATAGCCGAAAACCGAGCAAAATCAGGGCTTAGAAGCCGCTTTTGCCCCGTCATCCCTTGACTTGCGCGTGATGGGTGTCAGAATGTTCGCCCCCAAATTTAGGTCAAGAACGGCAACCCCGTTGACAGAGTTTGGTGGTCTCCTGGCAGCAAAGACCTTGCTACCAGCCAAATATCGACCAGTGGCGTAGGGCGCGGCTGGTGATCGATGAACGACTACAAGTTAATCATCCGTCTTGTTGGCCGATTCGTATAATCATTGAGCACGCATTCAACGTGGCTCAAAACGAATCGGTGCGGCGCAGTAC
The DNA here is from genome assembly GCA_041589295.1 of Pseudomonadales bacterium. Classification (GTDB taxonomy): domain Bacteria; phylum Pseudomonadota; class Gammaproteobacteria; order Pseudomonadales; family Oceanobacteraceae; genus Bermanella. Next base: position 32,301 of record JBFHVZ010000006.1, on the reverse strand, counting down.
AGGCGAAGGTATCCACAAACGTCGATACCCCTTAGCAAAACCTATACTGCGAACTGTTTAAGAACCTTCCAGCTCACCATTGGGGTGGGCAGATAAATGAAGAGGAAGAGTACGGTGGAATTACTTTCCGGCGGTGAAATGTTGGTTCGCTCTCTCCATGAAGAGGGCGTGGAATATGTTTATGGGTACCCAGGTGGTTCCCTGCTTCACGTATACGATGCTTTTTACAAGCAAAGTGCCGTCAAACACGTACTGGTCCGTCACGAACAAGCCGCCGCTCACATGGCCGATGGTTACGCTCGTGCGACCGGTAAGCCAGGTGTGGTCATGGTGACATCCGGTCCGGGTGCGACTAACACCATCACTGGTATTGCAACGGCGTTTACAGACTCCATCCCTATGGTCGTGATCTCAGGTCAGGTAATGAGTCACTTGGTGGGCGACGATGCCTTCCAAGAAACTGACATGATGGGTATCTCGCGTCCGATCGTTAAGCACAGCTTTAGCGTTAAAGACCCGCGCGACATTCCTGAGATCGTGAAAAAAGCGTTTTACATCGCGACGTCTGGTCGTCCCGGTCCGGTTGTGATCGACATTCCAAAAGACATGACCATGCCGAACGAACGCTTTGAATACAGCTACCCGAAAAAAGTGAAGATTCGTTCTTACACGCCACCACAAAAAGGCCACAGCGGTCAGATCCGCAAAGCCGTAGAAATTTTGCTGGCGGCCAAGCGTCCGATGATTTACAGCGGCGGTGGTGTAATTCTGGGTCGTGCGTCAGATCGTCTACGCAAATTGGCCTTGGATTTAAACTATCCAGTGACGCAAACCCTGATGGGCTTGGGTGCTTTCCCAGGGACCCACAAGCAATCATTGGGCATGCTAGGTATGCACGGTTCTTACGAAGCTAACATGGCCATGCACCATGCGGATGTGATCATCGCCATCGGTGCACGCTTTGATGACCGTGTAACCAACAACACCAAAAAATTCTGTCCCGATGCCACCATCATTCACATCGACATCGACCCATCGTCTATCGCAAAAACCGTAGACGTGGATGTGCCTATCGTAGGCCCAGTGGATGCCGTATTGGACGAAATGCTGGATATCATCAACGAACTAAAAGCCGACAATGCACCTGACCAAGATGCCTTGGAAAGCTGGTGGAAGCGCATTGAAGAATGGCGCAAGCGTCACGGCGGCCACTACGACAAAAACGACAACGGTTTGTTGAAACCACAAGAAGCCATCGAAGGCTTGTGGGAAGCAACTAAAGGCAACGCTTACATTTGTTCTGACGTAGGTCAGCACCAGATGTTTGCCGCGCAGTACTACAAGTTTGATGAGCCAAACAAATGGATCAACTCCGGTGGTTTGGGCACCATGGGCTTCGGTTTCCCTGCGGCCATGGGCATTAAATTGAACTTCCCAGACGACATGGTTGTGTGTGTGACCGGTGAAGGCTCAATCCAAATGAACATTCAAGAAATGTCGACCTGCTTGCAGTACGGCATTCCGGTAAAAATCTTCTGCTTGAACAATGGCTACTTGGGCATGGTTCGTCAGTGGCAAGATATGAACTACGAAGGTCGTCATTCCAGCTCGTACATGGATTCATTGCCAGACTGGACTATGCTGGCCGAGTCTTACGGCCACGTAGGTATCAATGTTGAAACCAAAGACCAACTGAAAGGTGCGCTGGACGATTGCTTCGGCAAATACAAAGACCGCTTGGTGTTTGTAAACGTAGCAGTAGATCCAGAAGAACACGTTTACCCAATGCAAGTGCCAACAGGTGCTATGCGCGACATGTGGTTAAGCAAAACGGAGCGTACCTAACATGAGACACATCATCTCCATTTTGTTGGAAAACGAACCAGGCGCATTGGCTCGCGTAGTGGGCTTATTTGCACAGCGTTCTTACAACATTGAAACCCTGACGGTTGCGCCGACAGAAGACCCAACATTGTCGCGCATGACCATTACAACGTCTGGTCCAGACCGTGTGATCGAGCAAATCACCAAACAGTTAAACAAACTGATTGAAGTGGTAAAGCTGGTGGATTTAACCGAAGGTTCTCACATCGAGCGTGAACTCATGCTGATTAAAGTGAAAGCCTCTGGCGCACAACGTGCCGAGATCAAACGGACTGCAGATATTTTCCGTGGTCAGATCGTCGACGTAACCGCCAACGTGTACACCATTCAATTGACGGGTGCCACGGATAAGCTGGAAGCGTTTATCGAAGCCATTGGTCCGAACTGTATTTTGGAAACAGTTCGCACTGGGGTTTCTGGCATAGCACGTGGCGAGAAAACTTTAAGTTTGTAAAGCTAATTGCGTCGCTGATACTGCGTTAAAAATTTAATTCACATCGTTACATAGCGGAGCTATGCGCCTCAGTGAATTAAATTTTTGCCTTGTCTCAGCTTCCTCATTGACGCTTTACGAGCAAGGAATGAAAAGCGCAAATCTTTAAAAGATTTGCGCTTTTTTATTGTCTTTAGAAAAGACTATTTAGATCGAAGTTTTCAAAGTTCTGTATGGATATTTGGTAATTGGAGCGATTGCCAACCAAAACAAACTTGAAACCCAACTCATCACACGCTCGTTTATCCCATTCGCCATCCCCAAAATAAGTCACATTCTCGGGTCTAAGAGGTTTAGGTAAGGCTTTTTTCATAATTTCGATACGTGAATAGTGATCATTGGCGGATGTAACCACTATGTCATTGATATCAAATCCTGCTGACTTTAATTTTAGCATTGCACTTTCTTTCCAGCCTCCGGTGGCGATGGAAAATGAAATATCATTTCTGCGCTTGAGATCGTTTAGAAAGTTTATGGCTCCCGGTAAGGGGGCGATGGCTTGTTGCTGGATGGACTGTTGTAAATTGTCTAAAAAGACGTGCTTTACCCTTTGTTCTATGACCTCAAAAGACGGAGTATCTGATAGGCGAGATAAAATCTCTTTTAGTATCCCGCTATCAGTTGTGTGCTCATATGCCCCCCAGTCGTTACTGGGTGTAATACCCAGTACCGACTTTATACTTTCGACATAACACTTACTATCCAAATCGTAGGACTGAATGAGTGTTCCATCTATATCAAACATGATATGTAGCATATTGATGTTTAACCTCCTTGTTTTCGCTGTAAATAAGCTACTTATTTCTTCCCAGCACCCACACGCCTGCTATTACAAGCGCCATGCCCAGTGCGTGGTACATGCCAAAGCTTTCTCCTAATATCATTACCGCTAACAAGCTGGTGAACACAGGTCCTGTGCTGCCGGTGATGGCGGATTTTTCAGAGCCAATGCGCGCGATAGCTGCGCTCATGGTGTAACTGGGAATCACCGTGCAGAAAAAGGCAAGCGCGATTGCATATAAGTACACTTCTGTGGACATTGCAAATACCGGTTCGATGGGGACGTGCAGTAAGTGACTTTGTGTAAACAAAATCGCGGCAATCATGGCCCCAGCGGTGAAAAAAGCGGTGCCGCATCGTTCAATTAAGGGTTTGCTCCACACCACGTATAACGCAAAAGTGAAAGCGCAAAACACCATTATTCCAATGCCGAATGCGGAACCTTCCATGTTTAATTCACCCGGTAAAAACAATAGCAAACCGGCGTAGACCATGATCAATGCCACGAGCATTTGCTTGCTGGGCAAACGTTTTTCGTAAGCACATTTAATCAACACCACCATGCTCGGATAAGCATACAAAATGATGCGCTCGGTTTGTGCGCTGATGCGCTCCAGTGCTAATAAATCCAAATAGCTCGACAAGAAATAACCGAAAAACCCCATACCCAATAACGCCGGAACGTATTTCAAATTGCGGCGAATATCGTGACGAACTAAATACAGCATGAACACATAAAACGGCAGCGCAAACCACATGCGCAATAGCATCAGGCTTTCGCTGTCGGCACCCAAGTCATAAGCTTGTTTAATGATGATGGGTTTGAGCGAAAATAAAAAACTCGACACCAGCGCCAACAAAATCCCAATTCGAAACTGCTGTGCCTGTACTTGCGTATCAGAGTGGTTTGCAACCTGTATAGACACGGTATTCTCCTTAATGTGTCAGATAAGTCGTCAATGATTTTTTGGCTGCAAAGAAGAAGGGAAGTTTTGAACCCGGCCACTTAACAGCCGGGGAATGCAGACGAATCTAGCCCCTAGCCGCGTGAGTGCGCTAGTAGCCACCAGAGTAATTGGATGTTCGTGATGTGCATTCTAAGTCTCCTGAACCCGTCTGACCGAGTAATGGCCTTCCGAGTGAAGGTCTTTATAACAGCTTAGCTGAAAATAACAAAACGGAAATTTATTGTGCCACTCATATAGCCCGTTATTTGAAGAGAACATTAATTTGTTCATTCGAGCTACTTACCTGATGCACGGGGCTGGTTATACTCGCCGGAACACTTGTTTGCTCAATTGATCAGAGCCAGAAGAGAGCCGATTATGAAAACCCGTTTAACTGAAGTACTTGGCATCGAACATCCTATCGTACTACCGGGCATGAGCTGGATTTCCACCCCAGAGCTGGTAGCTGCTGTGAGCAACGCTGGTGGTTTGGGTGTACTGGCCAGTGGCCCGTTGAATCGTACGCAAACCCGAGACGCCATTCGTAAAATCCGTGAGTTAACCGACAAGCCGTTTGGCATTGGCGTTACACTATTAATGCCCGGTGCTAAAGAAAACGCCGAAGTGGCGCTGGAAGAAAAAGTACCCGTGATTAACTTCTCACTGGGTAAAGGTGATTGGATCGTGAAAGCGGCCCATGCCTACGGCGGCAAAGTGATTGCTACTGTGGTGACCGAGAAACACGCCCAGAGCGCGGTGCAGTCTGGCGTGGATGCATTGCAAGTGACGGGTCACGAAGCGGCCGCCCACGGTGGTGATGTCACGTCACTGGTATTGGTGCCCGCCATTGCCAGCAAAGTGTCTGTGCCTGTGATCGCCACAGGTGGTTTTGCCGATGGCCGTGGCCTGATGGCTGCGTTGTCATTAGGTGCAGAAGGCGTGGCCATGGGCTCGCGCTTAGCCACTTCAAAAGAAAGCCCGCTTCATCAAAATACCAAAGATGCCATCATCGCCAAAAACGAAGGTGACACCATTTATGGTAACAACTTTGATGGTTTATATGCTCGTGTGATGAAAACACCGGCTTCGCAAAAAGCCATGAAACGCCCAATGGGTTTCATTATGGCGTCGTTAAAAAGTTTTAAAGCCGCCAAAATGGTCGACATGCCACTTTGGAAGTTGATGGCGGGATTGATCGTACAGTTTAGCCAGATTCGCATGTTAAGTTTGTTTGGTGCCGCAACCGAAAAGATTCAGGCCGCTACGGTGGATGGTGATTTGGATAAAGGGGTACAATTCATCGGGCAAACTCAGGGCTTGATTAACGATCAACCCAGTGTCCAAGAAATAATTGATCGCATCATGCGCGAAGCTAAAGCCGTGCATGAGGAGAATGGAAAACGATGGTTAGAATAATCACGGCGCTAATCCTGATTGTGACCGCACTCAATGTTCAGGCGTTGGGGCGGAATGGTGTATTTACCCAATTAAGTGGTGAGACCGGTACTTACCAAGTACATGGGGATCGCAATCGAAATCCTGCGTTGGGTCTAGATGTGAGATTAGGCGCCCATTCCACTGCGTGGCGAGATTTTTATCGTTATGTGGGGTTTGGCTCAAGCATGTATAAGCTTGATAGCCCTAATGACGACGATTTAGATCATGAAGATTTCAACACACATAGCTCCAACACTTATGTAAACGTATTTGCGTTTGGTGGTATAGCGTTGAATTCTGCAGTGTCACCTTTTATTGAAGTCGGCCTTAACGGCGCAGAATGGTTGAACGGTAATTACGTAGACGAAGGTCGTACCGGTCAAAACGGCTTTTTTAAAGCGGGTTTGGATATCAAATCTCGTAGCGGCGGCTGGATTCAATTATTTTATAAAGCGTCTACCACTCAGGATGTGGGCCCTTTGCGTAAAATGGTTACTACAGGCATTACCGGTGGCTGGGCTTTTTAGTCCAGCGCCAAGCATTTTACACTTCTTTCTCTTCTTCCTAGCGTCTTAAATCTCCCTCTACTTGCATCACATTTCAATGATATAGCGTCAATGTCTTACAGGCTTAGGCCGATTTGACGCTATGTCTTGTACGCTCCCTGACTTAGTATTTCGTGCTTGCTTACTTCGTCGTTAAAAGATCGAAATGAAAAGGACGCTTTCACCCATGATGACCAGACTTCTATTTGCCTGCACCGTGCTGTTAGGTAGCATCAACAGTTGGGCTGATGTGAAAACCTTTGTGCGTGAGTATACGTACAATGCCAGCGAAAATGACTCGAAAGTCAGTGCACGCAAAGCCGCTATGTTGCAGTTGCAATCACTGGTAATACAAGAAGTTGGTGTGCAAGTGCAGTCTTCGTTTGCCAACAAAGAAACATTGAATAACGACGAATTTAGCCGTCAGGTACAGGCCAACTACGAAACCTTTTCGCAAGCACTAACCCAAACAGAAATCATCGAACAAAGCTGGGACGGTGAAAAGTTTTACCTTAAAGCCAAAATCACGGTGGACACCGACAACTTGGTCGAGCGCATTAAAACCGTATATGTGGGTGGGCAGCCGAATAATGGTAAACCAGTGAACGTGTGCGATGCGCGTCGTGATCAAGTACTTGAGTTGTTACGTGAAGTTTGCACCGACGAAACCGTGCAAAATCTGATCACTTTTTCCAAAGAAAATAACTTCGATTTAAAGTGCAATTATTGGCAAGTCAGCATCATGCGCGAATTTGCACGTAGTCGCACTCATGATGCCGCGTATCGAAAACATTTATTTGTGTCTGTGGATAACTTGGAATCCGGTCGGGACGCAGGTGAGCTGCTGGGGGAGGTCATGAGCTACGCCTTAAAAGTACAGCCGTTATCGGAAGACGAGGTCATGATCATGATGGAGAACCTCAAGCGCATCGCAACCCGTGATGTGTACGACGCCATTCGCAGTGTTGTGCAATACACGCAAGAAACCGAAGTAAAGTACGACAGTGAATTGCCAGAAAACGAACGCCATTTGCAAAACTATGTGGAAATGGAAGTCAAAATCGAAGACATGCTACGCGCCGCCAAACGCGGAGAAATGGGCGCGCCAGAATCGTTATCCATAGGTCAGGTTGCTGCGTCTGCGATTCAGGCGGCCATCGACAAGCAAACCAAATTGGCTAAGCGCTTGTATCGTCGTTATCACGCAGAAATAGAACCACGTACCGCTAAAAATATGGCAGCGGCTATTACTCAACGTTTTGCTAAGCGACCAGATGATGAATCCTTTGAACTGCTGCTGTCCTATTTTGATCACGTTAAACTAGATATGCACATCAACGCAAAATTTTATCACTTGCTAAAAGTGATGCAGGAAAACAAACAGAACGAGCCTTATTTTGATAAAGCCTTTCCTAAGTTTATTCAACACAACAGAGATCGACTCGCTCAGGTCATTTCCGGCGCACGGGGTAATAAACATGAGCAGCAACTTTTGTTGGTAGCGTTAGAATTGCCAGCGGAAGAGGCTTGTGATGTTGCTACCTGTGCCCGTTGGTTATTTGACGAAAGTCGAGCCACGCAATTACAGGGGGCTGAGTTTTTGTACGCGTATGGCCGTCTAGCACAACCAGCGAAAGACGATGTCCTAAAAAAACTTAGCCGTATAAAAGCCCTGAAAACGTTCACAAATGACGGCAAACTCGTAGCCCAACTGTTCGATGTATTAAGTCAGTTAGAAGCCTTTGATGAGCAAGCTATTGATCTGTTTATGTGGGGCATGGGTGACGCCGATTCTCGTATTCAAAAAGCAGCTCGTGCCAGTTTAGAGCGCGCTGGCAGCCGAGCCCTTACAACATTAAAAAAAGGATTTACTGAACAAAGTGCCACAGCCCAGCGCCGCTTAATTGAAGTTATGGGTACATTTACATCTGATAAAGCGGCAACACTGGCCTTTTTGAAAACCGTGCAACCGTCAACGCCACAAATGAAGTTTGCTATCGAAGATGCGACAGCGGCATTGACCACTCAATAATGAATCGCAGCTGTCGCTGCTTGCTCAAGTTACCGACCCACGCCATACTCAGTGGGTCTTTTTTTTTATTGGGTCGTCATCGGAGAAACTAGGATGTTGCAATTACCTACGCCCGTTTGGTTATTAAGTCTCGCACAAGCGTTGGGAATGTGTTCGGCACCCTTGGTAATTTTTGTGGGCGGCATCATAGGTGCGCGATTGGCTCCCAGTGATTCCATGAGTACGTTACCCGTGGCGGCATTTATTATTGGCAGTGCGTTAGCCAGTATGCCCGCTGCCATGTTGATGCAGCGCATTGGCCGTCGTATGGGATTTATTGCGGCAACCTTGGTGGCGCTACTGGGTTCAATCTTGGCGTATACCAGCATCAGCACAAATAATTTTTGGGGATTGTGCTTTGCCATTGGGTTATTAGGTGTGCACATCGCGTTTGTTGCACAATTTCGATTTGCTGCATTGGAATGGGTTAAACCTGAGCAAGCAGGGCAAGCGGCTTCGGTGGTTTTATTAGGTGGTTTGTTGGCAGCCTTACTTGGCCCCGAGATGGGCCTACAAGGCCGCGATATTTTTGTTCACCCGTTTGCAGGTTCGTTTGTGTTGTTGGCTTTGGTGCACAGTGCCTTGTTATTACTTTTGTGGACCATGCCGTTTGCGCAACTGGCGACAACACAGCAAGGTTTGGCTGGTCGCAATTTGGCGGAATTGTTTAAGCAACCAGGCCTTGTTGCTGCGGTGACCGCTGCAGCCGTAGGCTACGGTGTCATGAGTTTAGTGATGACGGCCACACCAGTGAGCATGACCAAAGTGCAAGGTTTCGCGTTGGAAGAAAGTAAAGTGGTCATCCAAACCCATATATTGGCCATGTTTTTACCATCGCTGTTTTCGCCATTTTTATTTCGCGTTATTGGGCTGCGTAATGTCATGCTGTTGGGTATTGCCGCCATGTTGGCAGCGTTGACGGTGGCACTCATGGGGCAAGGATTTTGGCAGTATTGGAGCGCGTTGATCTTTTTGGGTTTAGGGTGGAACTTCTTGTTTGTCAGTGGCACCGGGTTATTGGCCCAGCAATATCGACCCGAAGAAAGCTTCAAAGTGCAGGCGGTCAATGACGGTATGGTATTCAGTATTCAGGCAGTGATGTCGTTAATGTCAGGCTGGATGGTGTTTGCATTTGGTTGGAACAGTTTGAATATTTTTGCGTTGGTGATGCTGGTGTTATCGCTGGGTTTTATTGGTCGCTGGTTTGTGGCCAAACCTGCGACCGCCTAATTCAAGTTAATCTTCCAGTAACGAGTCCATTCCCGACTCTATGCCCTCGGTTTGTTTTAATGCTTCGAGGGCTGCGTCCAGATCCATGCCGACCGCTTTTGCAATATTAGTGGGAAAGCGCTCTAAAATTTGATCTTCACCCACGCCTTCTACATGGCAATCGTGCACATATACGGCAAGGTAAATTAACCCTGCGAGCGCACTAAATTCTTTAGCGTCCATTGGGTTGGTATGGCTGTGGATACCTAGCACAATTTCCTCTGGAAACTTCCAGCGACCAGCTAATTCAGCACCGACCTCTGCGTAATCAAACCCCAAGATACTTTTTTCGACTTGATGAAGTCGACCACCTGCGGTCACCGCTGCATCAATTTTTTTCGACTCGCTCGGCAGCAGTAACAAAATTAGCAATTCACCTATGCTGTGCAGCATACCCGCGGTAAATGCGGTTTCGGCGTTGACCTTGGTGTATTTTGCCATCCATTTTGCGGTGGCGGCCACGGCAAAGTTGTTACGCCAAAACAGCTTGCGATCAAACCCGTCTGGGGTGGCGACGGCACCGGTAATGCCCGAGGCTAGCACTAAGGTACGCAGGGTAGAGAAACCTAGCAGCACCGAAGCTTCACGAATGGATGAAACTGTCTTGGATACGCCATAGTGAGCCGAGTTCGCCAGTCGCAGCACTTTCGCGGTAAGCACTGGGTCCATGGCAATTTTGTCAGCTACTTTTTCTATATCGATGTTTTCATCGTTGAAGGTGGTAATGAGTTCCTGCACCACCTTAGGAATATTGGGTAATTTGTGGGTTTGCTCGAATAAGTCTGAAAGTTTCATGGCGGTCCCTCTGATTATGAATTTAGCTTAGGGCAGGGCCTGCGGATTCGCCAGATTCACCATGGCGATGGAAGCCAAAAAAAGCGAAAATACCAGCAATATTTCGTTTTGATTTGAATTAGATTTAAGGATGGTAACCATGTCGCACGCCGCGTCCGCCACACCAACGCTGGGCTTTATTGGTATCGGACTGATGGGACTGCCAATGTCCAAGCGGTTACTGGCCGCCGACTATGACCTTATGGTCTTCAATCGCAATCAAGCCAAGTGCGAGCCTTTAATTGAATTGGGTGCCAAAGCCGCCGCTTCGTTGTCTGATGTTGCGCAGCATAGCGACATCATCATGCTCTGCGTCTCTAATACTGCTGCCGTGGAAGATGTGGTCACTCAGTTATTACCAGATTTGCGTGCTGGACAAATCATTGTGGATTTTTCCTCTATTGCGCCTGATACCACGCAAACCTTAGCCCAGCAGGTACAAAGCAAGGGTGTAAAATGGGTGGACAGCCCAGTGTCGGGCGGTGTGGCCGGAGCCGAAGCCGGCACCTTGGCCATTATGGCAGGCGGTGATGCAGAGGATGTCGATACCGTTCGACCTGTGTTGGCCAACCTTGGTCAGCGAGTGACGCACATGGGTCCCAATGGCAGTGGCCAAACCACCAAAATATGTAACCAAATGATTGTCAGTTGCAATGTGCTTGTCATGGCCGAAGTCATGGCGATGGCGAAAAAAGCCGGTGTGGATGCGAGCCAAATTCCCGAGGCGTTGAAAGGCGGTTTTGCAGACTCTATTCCATTGCAGCTCACAGGTTCGCGCATGGCCGTGCAAGATTTTGACGAAGTGAAGTGGCACGTTAAAACCCTACTCAAAGATTTAGACATGGCCAATACCTTAGCGCAGCAAACCGGCAGTGCGGTGCCCATGGCCGGCTTGGGTGCTGAACTTATGCGTCAGCACGGCAGTAAAGGTAATTTAGAACGAGACCCCGCCACACTGGTCACGCTTTATGAGGCCGAGTCTGCTGGCAAGCCCAACGGCAAGGAGAGTTAATCATGCGTTTAGCTTGTAATTTATCGCTGATGTTTACCGAAGTCCCGCTGTTGCAGCGTTTTCAAAAAGCGGCCGATGCAGGTTTTAAAACCGTTGAAATTCAATTTCCCTATGAAGAAAGCATCGAAGACTTGGTTAAAGCCAAAACCGCTGCGGGTGTAAACGTTTGCCTAATTAATGTGCCAGCAGGTGATTTAATGCAAGGCGGCGAAGGTCTTGCCTGTGTGCCGGGTAAAGAAAAAGAATTCGAAGACGCACTGCGCTTATGCGCTAAATACGCGAAGGCGCTGGAAGTTAAAGCCGTTAACGTATTGCCGGGACGTTGCGAATTTAAAGGGCAGGAATCCGTATATTTAAAAGTGTTTTTAAAAAACGTAAAACGCGCAGCGGCGGCGTTGGAAAAGATTAATGTGCTGTGTACCTTCGAAGCCATCAATACCAAAGACATGCCCGGTTTTTTAATTCACAGTGTGGAGCAAATGTTGGACGTGATGGATCAAGTTCAGCACCCAAACTTAAAAATGCAGTTTGATATTTATCACATGCAAATCATGGATGGCCGTGTGGATGAAACCTTGCGTCACCATGCCAATGACATTGGTCATATTCAGTTTGCCGATGTGCCGGGTCGCGGTGAGCCTGACAGCGGACAATTAAACTTCAAACAAATTTTTACGGCGATTCAGCAATCCGGTTATCACGGTTACGTGGCAGCGGAGTACAAACCGAGGGGCACCACTGAAGAGAGCTTGGCTTGGCTGGAAAAATACGATTTAGCCTGGTTGGAAAACATGCCCGCCATGGAATACAGCACAAGCGAACGCCGCACCGATTAACAATCTGACTCACGGTGTTCCTGCCTTCTTGCCTTCTTTAGCTCTGGGACGGAACGCGTGAACAGACTAGCGAGTAGTTTTGCTCGCCTGTCTGTTAAGAACCAATTCTTGTATGGGCGAAATAAGCCTTCCCCAAAGGACATGACGTGCTAAACCTTAAACAGGCGATCGCCGCTTGTTTAATGTGAAAACGGAGAAGCACATGTCCCGAACGACCCTAGCTCGAACAAACCCAGCTCAATCAAAATCCCTAATAACAGTCCTCAAACACGTCGCTTTCATATCCCTTGTGGGGCTATCGTTAACCGCCTGTATCGACCTAGGTGAAGACGATGACGACGATACCACGCCCGCAGCAGGCGGCGGTGGTGCGGCCGTGACCTCGGTGGAAGAATCCTTGGACGCAGCTGTGGACTACATGGATGAAAGCCTGCCTGAATATGGCTCAGCTGGCACAGTGGCCTACTTTAAGGCTGATATGAAACGTCAGTTAATCGCAACCGCTAAATCTCTTAGCCCAATTAGCCAAGCCCATGCAGCGGCCGCTGCCGTTAGTGGCACCGCAAACCTGAATACCTATTGGGCGACCACCACAGCTGGCGAACTGGTCTCCCCCGTGGGTGGCTACCCAGGTGAAGGCGATACCTACCCTAATTCAGGCGACCCAGCTAAAGCGGTTGAACCCATTAACGTCAAAGAATACATAGGCCAACAGCTGGACGGTGATTACTTGCGTTACAGTGGTGATGACGAGCCGCGTCCATACAAACCCAATCTATTTGGACGTTTTGAAAATGCCTTAGAAATAGTGAAAATTTTAGGTGAGGTTTACCCCAATGGTTTAACCGCGGGTGACACAACCGTGTACGCCCAAGAAGACCCACAAACAGGCGACATCACCATTTCAGAAACCGAGCCTACTGGCCAATTCATGACTGTGACATTGCGCATTGTGGACATCAGTGCACAAAGTGAGGTGTACGACACCGCCATTATGGTGGAAATGGGCTCTGGCGATGAAGGCGACAACAACTGGATGTGGTTGAAAAACACAGCGGATACCCTGAATTTCCAACACTTGGAATATAAAAGCGCCACAGAAGACATCAACAACCAGTCTGTGACTTTCGAGCGTACCAGCATGAGCACACTGCGTTGGAATCGCACCACAGGCGAAATGGGGTTTGAATACGTCAGCTTTGATGATGATGCCAACACCCAAGCCTATGGCAATGTGATGCGCGTATACATTAGTGAAACCGATGGCGACGCTTACATGATGGCCTTCGAAGGTGACAGTGCGGGCGACGCCAGCCGAGATACGCACCAAGCGTTTTCCATTGTTAGCACAGGCGGCGAAGCGGCCACCGAAGCGCTGGTCAGCGTAAACATGGACATCACCAGTAACAGTGGTCCTAACAGTGGCCAAGACTTGGAAATTAATGGCTCGCTGTGTGCCAGCATGGAAGACGGTGACGAAATCACCGATGGCGGTTGTACAGGTTTATCGCTGGGTACCATGGATGTAAGCACCTCTTTCCCAGCCGTTATCACCAACCTGTTGGGTGTGACCAGCGTCGCGGACATCGTCGACCATACAGGTGCGGATACTTGGTTTACTTCGGCAAACGTTAATCTTGGTGCGCCGCTGCAATTCACGGATGAAACCGACATGCATACTGGTTATGACATCGTGCAATAACACAGTGTAATAAGCACGGTTGATACACAGAACTACCCTGGGTGCATCGCCCCAAGCCATACCGGCCCCGAGTAATCGGTGGCCGGTATTTTTTGTTACAGGTAAAATGCACGTTTAATAGCATCAGCTAGTAACACCTGTGCATTGAGGTCCTTATGCAAATCGAAAAAGATAAAGTAGTTTATTTTCACTACACCCTAAGTGACGACAAAGGCGAAGCCTTTGAAACCTCCAACGGCAGTCACCCAATGACCTATCTGCACGGTCATGGCAATATTTTGCCCGCGCTGGAAAGCGAAATGGCAGGCAAACAAGCGGGTGACCAATTTCAAGTGACCCTGACTCCTGAGCAAGGCTACGGTCAGCGTAACGAAAATGCGCAGCAGCGTATTCCCATTAAACACCTGATGCAAAAAACCAAACTGCGTCCGGGTATGGCCGTGAAAGTGAACACCGAACATGGCCCTCGTGATGTGGTGATTGTGAAAGTGGGTAAATTCAACGTGGACGTGGATACCAACCATCCGCTGGCGGGTAAAACCATCACCTTCGATATTGCTATAGAAGACGTGCGTGATGCCGAAGCAGAAGAGTTGGCCCATGGGCATGTGCATGGGGTGGGAGGGCATCACCACTAGACCACTAGATAAGTGGGCGAGCTGCCTGCATCGCTACTACTGTGTTAGAAATTCAATTTAACTCGTTACATAGCTGAGCTATGCGCCTCGCTAAATTGAATTTCTGCCTTGTATTCGCTTCTTCGGCTACGCTCGTTAAGGCTATTGTGTTTCAAAGATTAAATTCGGAAGTTGGGCTGACACACAAATCCCAGCTTTACACCTCATAAAAAACTCCTTAGCTTACGACTCATAAAAAATAGAAGAATCGAGTCTTGTATGGATTTTGTTGCCAGCCCGTTTGAATCCCTGCGTTACAGTTTACGTCAGTGCCGCGAGCAATTACCGGATGGTCTAGCCACGCGTTTGCATCGAGCCATAAGTTGGTTGCATTGCGCCGAGCAACAGCACGACGATGTTGATATGGCGTTTGTGAGTTTATGGATTGGCTTAAACGCGTGTGTGGGGTTGGCGTCATCGCAGCAGTCCATTGGTGAGCGCGATGCCTTTAAAGCGTTTGTGGATAAGTTAACAGAGCATGATCACGACCGTGGCTTGTATGCCTGCTTGTGGCAAACCTACAGCGGGCCGGTAAAAGGCTTAATTAAAAATCCTTACGTGTTTCACGGATTTTGGGAAGCACAGGTTGCAACTAAAACGCAAAACAACGAGCCGGATTGGCAAGCGGCGTTTGACCAAAGCTCAGTTGCGGCATTGAACTATTTAAGTCGTCAGCAAGTGCCCGAGTTATTAAACATCGTATTAGATCGACTGTGGGTCTTGCAGCAACAAATCATGTTGGGCGGCGCGACGTACAAAAGCTCGGTAAATCGCGATCAAGTGGTCGAAGGCCATAAGCTTTTGTTTAGTTTATTACCCATTATTATCGACATTATGATGTCGGCGCCCCATGAAGATTGGGGGCAGCTAGCTTATCCGGTTATTCGCTAGTGGGGTATGTTCTCACTAGCTCATTAGGTATGAGCTTCGTGTACCGTTAACACATTATTTAAGTTTATTAATTGGATTGAAGTTAGAGTGGGGCAGCTTTTTGGAGTCCTGCTCAGAATCCACAATCTCGACACCGTCTTCAGTCATGGTGTGAATCACAAACGTATTTCGACCGGACGCCTTCGCTTCGTACAACGCCTTATCGGCAATTTCCACCGCTGTTTTATACGAATGCTGACTCATCCAACTGCTGGGCTCTTTTATTAAACAGGCACCCATACTCATGGTAAGTGCATTGGACACGGGAGAACTTGGATGAGGTAAGTACAGTCGCTCTATGGTGCGTTGAAGCGCTTGCATGAATAACGACAACCCTTCGTTATGGTCCACAAGCGTGAGAATGGCAAACTCCTCGCCGCCATACCGATAAAGTTTATCTGTGTCCCGCCTGCAAGCATTTTGCAACGCGTGTGCCACGGCTTTCAGGGCTTCGTCCCCCTGTTGATGGCCTAGCGTATCGTTGTAGCGTTTAAAAAAGTCGATATCCAACAGAATTATGGCGACGGGTTTTCCTAAACGCGGCGACGTGTTCCAAAACGATGGCATTTGTTCTTCAAACGCTCGGCGATTGTTTATTCCGGTTAGTACATCCGTGACGGACTTATGCTCTAACATCAACCGTTCGTTATCTAAATGATTCATTAATTCTGATAACGCATCACTGATGATTTTTACTTCGATGATGGCACCTGAGTTGGGTAGCACAGGTCGGCTCTCGCTGTTCTTCAACGCACCAATAAAATGGGCCATATTCGTAAGCGGGTCTAACACTGTTTTCGAAACCAAGTACACCAGCAAGAGCGGTACGACAAAAAGAATAAAAATGATCAGTAGCGTCTGGGTATCAATGGCTGTTGGGATGCTGTTGCTAGGAAAGCGAAAATGAATAATAAAGCTAGCGTTGTGGCTACTGGGGTTTTGATAACGGACAAAATGATCGGTTGCCACCGAGCCCTGATGTAATACATTTTCAAAGCCCATGTTGGTTTGAGCGTCGCCCGATAATGGGTTGATTACATCAAAATCGGTATTCGTCAAACCTTGGATCGCAAGTAAGGTTTCTAAACGGATACTGCGCGAGAAAACCAAATACCCACGCGGTGCCAATTCGGCAGACGAGTCTTGAATGGTAGAAAGACAAACTAACGACAGCTCATCTAACACATATTGGTATTGGCAATCGGCCTTCGAGTTTTTTGGCCAAGTGCGTTTTGAAATTTCACTCAGGCGCGATGTGGTGAGCGCCGACACACTGCGTGCAAAATTGCCCGCACTTTCTTCTTCTATTCCCAGCACCAGAGTTTTATCAAGGGCGAGTATGTACATGGCGTTAAGGTCATACTCCTCAAGGGTGTATACACCTAGGTTGCTGTCTTCGAAGTCTTGCGTCGGGGTTTGGACGTAACGGTAAAGGTCATTCCATTTTGCCCAATCTTGAATAAGTTGGTTGGCGCGTTCGGCTTCGCTGTCTAAAGCGGCTTTTACTGCGCGCATTCCAGATTTTTGCTGGGCCCAAGCATTTTCGGTCAGTTGTGGATGAACAATGCCGATTCGATAGAGCGTGAACCCACCGCAAACGATCAGCACATATAATAAGAAAATCGTTATAACGAAAAGTTTTAAATGCATCGACCCACCTCTTGCTCAGTGTAGCCAAAAACCCGAAGAAACCTGTGTCGTAATGTTCTGGGGTGAACTTGGGTTATTGATCGTCACGAATCTCGTGGAAGGTATTTAGAATTTCAAACAACATACCCATTTTATTCATCACAGATTGCAGTTCAGGTTGGAACTCTGGGTCAGCCATGGGGGGTAAGGTTTCGACCTGTTGGTTGATTTCTTCTAGGTAAGGTAAGAAACGCGTGGCCGTGGTGTTAAAGGTTTGGTGCTTGGGGAAGATGGCGCTAAAGCGGCCTTTGTTTTCAAGTGCTAACGTGGTCAGAATTTCGTCAGCGGCCATGGCTTGTTGCGTGAGGGTCTTTAGCGTGTCAGTGATGCGTTGCTTGATGTGTTGTTCGGCAGACATAAAAAACAATGGGTCGTATTAAAAAATCAATGGCGAGCATACTGCAATCGGTACGGCTTGTCCCGCATCAAGCCAGAGTGATGATCTCGCCGTCGTTGCCATTGGGCCATTTAAATTCGTCGTATAAATAGCGTCCTAACAGCTCTTCCCCCAATGGAGACTGGGGTGTGATGACGGTAATCGTTTGCTGATCTATTTCAATGTGGTAGCCACCGCCAGCGCTTGCCAAAAAGAACGTTTGTTGGGGCCTACTCTCATGTGGACGCAAACCTAGCGGCCGCACGCCAATCAGTGCGCCCAACACAATGGCGTCGTCTTCGGTGAGTTCTGGCAACCCCATGTGTTCCAATTTCAACATGCCTTGCACCAATGAGTCGATTCTTCGGCTTTGTCCCTCGGCTAGATAGGCGTGCTCCAAGCCCAGTGTGTCGTATTGGGTTTCGGCCTTGCTTTGCTCATGGGTTGCACCTGCGTGGGCTTCTGCTGCGGCCTGACGGGCTTGGTGTAAATCTGCATCCATCAGTGCAATTAACTTGTGGATAAGATCGGCTTTTACGAGAGCTTGAGACATGGCGTTTAGATGATTTGGCGATGAAAAAACCAAGGTTTTAGACAGAAAGAATCTGCATATGTAACACACCCCCATTTTTTGTAAAGAATGGTTACTGGCTTTTCATATTTTGCGCCATTTTGCTTTTCAGCGGCTAGGCTTTTGGTTAAGGCAGCGTAAAAGGTTGTGAAGCTATGTTGTACGAACTGAATGCCCAATACATGCGTGCGGTCCAGCCGTTTCATCAATGGTGCCGTTACACTCGTATGGTGACCGAGTCACCGCTGAACGTGCTGGCCAATACCTTTTTGTTTCGCACCCTCAATGCCACTTTGGAATTGTGGGAACGCGTCACCACAGACTACGAAGAGCCCGAATGGGACTTGGATAACATCACCATTAATCGCCGCAATGTATTGGTGGATTATCAAGTGGTGATGGAAAAACCCTACTGTAATCTATTGCACTTTAAACGCCGCATCGGCTTGGTGGACCAACCTAAGGTCATGATGGTTGCGCCATTAAGCGGGCACTTTGCTACCTTATTACGCGGCACAGTCGAAGCCTTTTTACCCGACCACGAAGTCTACATTACGGATTGGCGCAACGCGCGCGAAGTCCCCTTAGAAGCCGGTGAGTTTCACTTTGATGATTATGTGGACTACCTCATCGAATTTATGGAGCACCTAGGACCAGACACGCATTTGTTAGCGGTTTGTCAGCCGTGCGTGCCCACTATGGTAGCCCTTGCGGTGATGGCACAGCAGGGCAATCCAAATGTACCTCGTTCTGTGACCCTCATGGGCGGACCCATTGATGTGCGCATCAGTCCCACGGATGTGAACGACTATGCGTCGGGCAAAGATATGGAATGGTTTGAAAAAAATGTAATCTGTAAAGTCCCACGGGGCTTTAAAGGCACTGGGCATTGGGTGTATCCGGGCTTCATTCAACTGTCGGGCTTTATGTCCATGAATATGGATAGCCATGTCAGCAAGCACTTTAAATTTTTCGGCGATTTAATTCGTGGCGATGGTGACAGCGCTGAAGCACATCGAAAATTTTATAACGAATACTTAGCTGTCATGGATATGCCAGCGGATTACTATCTCGAAACCATTAAAAACGTTTTTTTAGAAACACGCTTGCCGTTACGAAAAATGACCTATCGAGGCGAGTGGGTTGATTTAAATGCCATTACTGAAACCGCCATTATGACAGTAGAAGGTGAGCTGGATGATATTACTGGTCGTGGACAAACATCGGCTGCGCTGTCTTTGTGTGAAGGTTTAGCGCAAGAGAAAAAATATCACTACGAGCAACCGGGTGTTGGTCACTATGGCATTTTTAATGGTCGAAAATTTCGCGAATTTATTGCGCCAAAAGTGAAAGGATTTATGCGACAGCATGGCGCCCGATCGGGTGAGCGGTTGCATCAACCACTTAAAGCCTAACGAATTTTTTAGGTTAATTGCTCGGTCTGATTTTTATTATCTTAACCATCAATTAAAATTTAAAATCACTTTTTACCTCCCACATTTGTGGGAGGTTGTCTTAAAAAAATGGTGAATTTCTTGCAATTTATCATTTGTCATCTTGAGCCAATCAATCAAACCCATTAAGTTTCCGCTAGCAGCAATTCTGCTGCGCACATACAGGAAATTTTTAAAATGGATCAATCGAAAATCGCTTTGGTGTTAACGTCAGGATTGTTGTTAACAGCATGTGTCGAAAAGGTCACGCCCGAATGGGAAGCGTATTTTTCGACTGTTGAAAATAACAATAATATCGAATGGTTGAAACGTACCGAGCTAGACCTTTATGGCGACATCGTTATTGCTGGTAGTAGTGTGGTTGCAGGACCTGATAGAAATGAAGACACGCTGTTAATCAAATACGATGCATCAGGCAATCTACTTTGGTGGAAGAAGTCAGATGCATCGACTATCGAAGGCGGCGAAAGTAATGAAACATTTACCGACCTTGTTGTAGACGGTGCCGATATCTACGTTGTAGGTCAGCGCAGTCGCAGTGCCAATGAAGGTGGTGCCGCCTTTAGCAGTTTTGCGGCGCGCTACGATCAAGACGGGCGTCAAGTATGGGAAACAACATTAAGTAATCAGTCCGACGCTTGGGACCTTGAGGTGCAGAACGGCAAGTTGTACGTGTCGGGCTATCAAACTCAAGTGTTATCGTTGCAAGGCGACATCGAACTGACATTGCCAAGTGCAGCCCATGGCGAAAATGCATGGGATGTAGAAGTCGATAGCTTGGGTAGTATTTATGTGGGCAGTCGTTATGGCGTAACCAAATACAACGCATCGGGTGAAGTGCTTTGGCAAAAGCATGTCAGTGCCAGCGTCGCGCAGGACCGCTATTTTGATGTCAACCTAGAATTGAATGCTCAAGGTCAGGTTGCTTTTATTGCTTCGCAACAAAATAACCGTCAAGCCTCGGTGATGGTGTTGTCGGAAACAGGTTCACTTGTTTGGCAAACCACGTTGTCAAAAACCGAAGGACTTGCGTTACAAGGTCGTCCACAAATTGTTGCCACGGGCAGCAGTTGGTTGATGGCGATATCTGATCAGGATACACGTAAGGTAGTTAAGCTCAGCAGCACTGGTCGTCAACTATGGCAGTTTTCTGATAACACAGGCCCGATTAATGAATTAGCCGTGTTGGAAAATGGTCGTACTGTCATGACAGGCGCAGGAAAAAGTGCAGTGTTGGATGCAAGCGGAACGCAGATTGCCGAGCATGTTCAAAGTGCTGCGCAAGCCTTTACCGGTTCGTTAGCGGTGAGTGGTAATGAAGTGTTTATTGCCAATACTCGTTCGGTTTCGGGCAAAGGCATGATGGGGTACGTGGCGAAGTTTGCAGATCAGTAACTGATTTGAAACTTCGCACGCTTTTTGTGTTAGCGGTTCACCAAATACAAAAAGTACTCATCCCGTAACGTGCGTTTTTGCAGTTTACCGGTGGCGGTGTGGGGCAGTTCTTTGATGAAAATAATGTCATCGGGCAGCCACCACTTCGCCACCTTGGTGGTGAGATAGGCGTAAATTTCTTCTTTACTCACCTCGACGCTAGGCTGTTTTACGATAAACAAAAGCGGGCGTTCATCCCATTGTTCGTGTTTAACCCCAATTACGCAGGCTTCGGCCACGGCGTCATGTCCTTGTGCGGCGTTTTCTAAGTCAATGGAACTGATCCATTCACCGCCACTTTTCACCACGTCTTTTGCGCGATCCACAATTTTTAAATAACTGTCGGCGTCGATCACGGCAATGTCACCGGTATCAAACCAAGTGCGGCCTTGTTCGTCGGTGATAAAGGATTCGGGTTTGTCATCTAAATAGTAGCGTTGCAATACCCAAGGACCGCGCACCCGTAAAAAGCCACGGCTTTCTCCGTCGTGGATAACGGGTTGGTTATCGTCGTCAAAAATTTCGATCTCGATTCCAAACATGGGCTTACCCGCCGTGGTTTGAATGCGGTAGCGTTCGTCGTCGCTCATGTTAGCCATAGCTTTTGTTGGTGCACCTAACGTAGCCAGCGGGCTGGTTTCGGTCATACCCCAGATCGGCAGTAAATAGGCATTGTGCTTTTTATCTAGGGCTTCCACTAACGCGCGTGGTGATGCAGCACCGCCCACGCCTACGGTTTTGACCGACGGCATTTTTAAATTTTTGCTATCTAAATAATCCAATAAACGTAACCACACGGTGGGCACGCCCAGCATGATGTCCACCTGCGCAAGTTCGATCAGTTCGTGTAGGTCTTCGCCTTCCATGCCGCTGCCGGGTAACACCAATTTAGCACCGGCCATGGCGGCAATATACGGCGCGCCCCACGCGCACACGTGGTACATGGGCACAACGGGCATGAGCACACTGTCGCGGCCAATGTTTAGCGCATCTGGGTTGCGGCTGGCGTAAGCGTGCAGCACGGTGGATTGATGCGAATACAGCACGCCTTTGGGGTTACCCGTGGTGCCACTGGTGTAACACAAACACGCGGCGCAATCGGGTGAGAGTGATGGCCAAATGAATTCTGTGCTGTGTTCACTGATAAGTGTTTCGTAATTGAATACGTCGCAGGGCAAATCGACCTTGGGCATGTGTTCGGCGTCGATCATCACGACGACCCCTTTTACGCTGCTAAGCTGCTGCGCAATGGGTTCAAGTAAGGACACAAAGCAGGCATCCACAAACAAGTAGCTGTCTTGGGCGTGTTGGATGATGTATTGAATTTGCTCTTGGTAAAGTCTGGGGTTAATGGTGTGGCAAATGGCACCGATGCCAGAAATGCCGTAATAGCATTCGAAGTGGCGATACCCATTCCACGCCAAGGTGCCGATGCGATCCCCTTGTTGTACGCCCAATGCGATAAGCGCATTGGCCAGTTGTTTACTGCGTGCCTGAGCATCGCGGTAAGTGTAGCGGTGAATGTCGCCTTCTAGCCTGCGGCTGTAGATGGATTGATTGCCATGATGCGCAGCGGCGTAGTCGATGAGGTCACTGATGAGCAGTGGTTGCGTCATCATGTTTCCGGCATGTGTGATAGCTGGCGAGTTGGCGTTAGACGTCGGCATAGCATCGTCCCTGAAAAAAGTGGTTACTACCATTCAAGCGGATATTGCGTGACTTGCCACTTTATCCACAGAGGAGACGAGGTTGAATTCAGAGGGTTGGCTTAGGTTGTCAGCGTCAATGCAAAAATTGCGAATCTTTGGGTCAATTGCGGCCATAGAGGCGTGGACGTTCGAAGCGATAAAATCCTGATGCTTCTTCGGCGGCGATGGTTGGCGCTTCGTTGGCGAAATACTGCTTACGCAAATCTGCCAAGGCGTTTTCCACTTTTTCATCTTGGCGGTCTATGGCGTTCTGCGTGATGCTGTTGATGAGTTGCGCACGCGCTTGCATATAGGCGTAACCGGTTTGCCAGCGTTGTTCTTTTTCGGCATCGGTTTGTGCAAGTGATTCAATTTGCGTCTCGGTGTAGCCCATGGCCGCGCGTTGAGCATTAATGGTGTTTTGGCGTTCTTCGGCAGTTAGATTTTGTAGGTCCCGTTGCACACTGCTTAGTCCAAAGTAGAGATTGGCTAAGGTGGCTTGCTGTGAAATTTCTGTGAAAGGGTCTGGTTGATTTTGTGTGGCCAATGCGGTGGCTTCGGCCAGTGTGCTGCGCAGAACGTGCAGGCGTTCATCTAACGAGTGGATGGTATCTTGGTCCAGTACCAATAAGGTTTGCTGAATATGTTCGCGGGCGTTTTGTGTGTGGGTAGAGGGTGATTCACTTGGCCAAATTTCGTCGGCGTTTTCGCCTAGTAATTGGTAACGCATCTGCGTGATCAATTGGTGGCGCTCGCTGCTGTTTTGTTCGCTAAGCTGCACTAGGTTGGCTTGATACCAAGTGTTGTACTGTTCCAATTGTGCCAGTAACGCCAAGATGGACTGCGCGAGGTCGCCAAAGGCTAGCGTAAGTATGGTATTAAAAATCCGTTCGGCGTCTTGGCCAAATTGCTCGGCGATCATGTGTTTTAAATCGAGCAAACTGGCTTGTACTTGGACGTTGTAAATGTCGTGCCCATGATGCTGTTTTAATTGCTGCACCATGAATTGAATAAACGCCTGTTCGTCGCTTTGCGCGCTGGGTAGCGCTTCTGAAAAAGCGCTAACCGGACCAGCAGAATTGGTTGGTTCAAATGAACGAGAAGGTAAACTCGATTCACTTGTCGATATCACGCTGGAACTGGGTTTAAAACCAATTGCTAACGCAACCAATAAGACAGCAGCCAACACAAACGCACTAAATTTTAGAGAGACTAAACGCATTTTTAGACTTTATTTCAGAGTTATTTTTAGCTTTCTTTTCTGAGGTAAGTGCAAACAGCCTGATGCTGGCCGCTTGCACTTACGTTAACTGTTTACGGCGACGGTCAACTGTTTAGTGTGGTTGTCACGGTTAAAACAGTCGCGGTTAAAACAGCGGTTATAACAGTCAAGGTTATAGCAATGTTATAGCAATGGCTCTAAGTGTGGCCAAATCAGATCCGCCAAGGTGCGTGAACCTTCTGTGGTGGGGTGTATGTTATCTGATAGCACATGATTCGCCGGAACCTGCCCACGGGGGTCGACAAATTGGCAGTTTGCCGTGGTATTGGCACAGGCTGCACCTAGGCGATCATCTCCATAGTTTACGGCCTGTGTCAGGTTGGCATTGCCCCGTGGTAGCTCGTAGTAACCAAGGTAAATAACGTTTTGTACGCCTTCGTTGTCCATTTGATTGAGCAGATTCACCAGATCCACATAGGTGTCGTTAATGAGGTTTTTACAGCTGCGGCTAATGCTCCAGCGCCACCAATGTGTGCGACAACCGTATGGGTCCAAAATCATGGCAGGAATCAGAATGTCATTACCGCCCCCGTCCATTACAACGGTTTCGATATTATTGTCGGTGCGTTTTGCATCGCGATACTGGTTCACCACCGACGTGGCAATGATACCGCCAGACAATTCCGCACCACTTTGCGTGTAGTTACGGAAGGTTTGTCCCGCTTCTTGTTCTAAAAAGCGTTGCAAGTCACCAGACAAGTCAAAAATCGAATCACCAAGCGTAATAATTTCATTACGGTCCGCGTTTTCGACGTAGGGGCTACCGCCACAGGCGGCGAGTGTACTGATTAACAACAACAAGCTAATGCGTTTAATCAGCTGCACGGGCTGAAAAGAATCGGCATGAATCACGAGGAATCCTCTTTCAAATCGGAAGTTAGAATAACCACTAAACAATGTGTTGGTTTTTTAGTGTTATGAACACAGGGTTTAGTGTGCTTTAGCGGGACTAGCATAGTTGAAGGGGGGTGGTAAAAGCGGTCAAAACACGTACCTTTGGTCATCAAGAGTGCGTGATTAAACCCAGCGTCACGAAATGTCCTAGTGCATGCTCGGATCTTGGTTAAACTGAATAATGAGCCAAGCCATAACAATAACAATCAACACATTATTCAGGTTCGCCGTTCTCATGTTCAGTGATATATACGCTCGATTGCTGCGTAACCTAATTGAACGCCAGTACAGTTCTAAGGGTCAGGGTGTTCAAGCCGGTGCGCACACACTAAATGCGTCAACGTCGTTTAACGGCGTTAATCGTTTTTCTGATCTTATTCAACACGCTTATCAATTAGATGAAAAAACCGATTTGGGTTTACAGTTTGGTAAGCAGTTGATGCCTGTTAGTGCGTGCGAATTTTCGCGGATGCTGACTTCGGTCGCGACGGTTCGTGATTTTTTTACCACCTTGGTGGCGCAGTATCACAGGCTGGGTTTAAAGCCGTATCCAATTTGGTTTGAAGATGGCGCGTACGCTTGTATTGCGTTGACGTATCCGTATCAACGTATGTCGATGCGGGCTGGCTTTAGCCGTAGCAAACGCCGTTCACTTAATCGTTTTTGCTCTGAAAGTTTT
Organism: Pseudomonadales bacterium; assembly: GCA_041589295.1. GTDB lineage: Bacteria > Pseudomonadota > Gammaproteobacteria > Pseudomonadales > Oceanobacteraceae > Bermanella. The sequence goes on along the minus strand of JBFHVZ010000006.1, from coordinate 6,817 downwards.
TATGCTTATTGCGTGAACGTGCTGCGCAGCTTGGTGGATGAGTCTATTCACCCGGATTACATGGCGTTTGATTATCCAGCGCCGGATTATCGCCAACAGTACGTCAACTTTTTTCGTTGTCCTGTTGAGTTTAATGCAGGGCTGTCATTGATTCGTTTTCCACGCAGCGTGTTAGCTAGGCCGTTAACCAGTGCGAACCCTTATTTGCATCAGGCTTATATGGATCGTTTTAGCGAGCAGTGGCATGACGCGCGAAGGGAGCAACGCTGTGATTATCGGGCGGTTACCTTGATGATGCTGAACGCGCCCCATTGTTTTCAAATAGGGCAATTGGCAGAGCGCATGAATATTTCAGTGCGGGGCTTACAAAAACGCCTTAAAAATGAAAACAGTTCATTTTCGGAATTGACCCAGCAAGTACGAAGAGAGTTGTTGAAAATCTGCTTGGTGAAGTCTGATCAATCTTTAGAAGACTCGGCCTATTTACTTGGCTTTCAAACATTGGCCAGCTTTAAGCGCTTTTTCCGCGAGCAAATGGAACAAGTGGATGACATTGAACTGGGCTAAACCTGTAACGCCGACTCAATGACAAAAAAGCGATCCTGTCCCCAAACGTGGATATCGTCCATCACCAAACAGGGCACACCCCATAAACCGTATTGATAGAGTTCTTGCTCGTGACGATCTGCCCACTCACGCCATTGTTCTTGTTCATCCTTGGGCTTTGCAAGGACGGTTTTAAGTGATGACCAAGACAGCCCAGCACGTTCAACCATGACTTTTAAGTCTTGGCTATTTGCTGCGTTTAAGCCTTCGCTGTTAATGCCCTTAGCAAACGACAACATAAGTTCATTGCCCTTACCTTGTTGTTGCGCCGCGTCGTATAAAGCATAACAGTTTAAGACACCCTGCCCTAACGGGTCAGTGACGAAACCATAGGGGATATTTTGTTGTTCCGCTTCACGTTTGGTGTCGTAAAAAATATACATTTTCTTTTGGTTAGGCACGGTTAAGCCACGCATGACCATAGGTAATACCACGCGTAAATCCAACTTAATGCCGTAGTGTTTGGTTAATGCTTCTGCTTTTACCAGGGCTAAATAGGAATAGGGCGAACGCAATGAAAAATATAAGGTAAGTGTTTTGTCCAAATTTGGTGTTTGATCGTTTGCATCACGCAATGGAGTCGATTGACAAAACCCTGTGTGTTGGCGATCAAATTCAATGCGGGGTTCGCCCTGTTTAGGATTATGAAAACCGGCCTGATTTAAGCGTGCTTCTAGATGCGCTAAGCGATCCAGCCCCCAGTACCATTCCCCTTCAAAGTAGAGCATGGCGCTAAAGTAATGGCCCAGTTTATGACGCAATGATTCGTTACGACTAATAATGCGCTCGGCTATGCGGTGACAGGTTACATCCACTTGCTGATCGAAATGCACTTGATTGTCTGTCCACAGTTTTAAACCGCTTTTGCTGGTTTGGGCAACGAAGTCAGGAGTTTCTTCGTGAGTGGCCCACAGATGCGCCAACGCTTCGATTTGCTCATCATCTGGCAAGCACGTTAACAGCGGTAGGTCGTATAGGCGACTTAAATGCTGACTGTCCTGCAAAGCGTGTTTAAACCAATATTGAGGCTTGGGGTACATGTCGGCAGGGCGTTCCATCACTGTGTGACATTGCCATTCAAGATTAAAGCGTTGCTTTAATTGCGGCAGTACTTGTAGCAATAAAATGGAGTAAGGATCTGCGGGGCTAATAAATAAATGAACTGTGGGGGTGTTACCAGAAAGTGTCCGCCAAGTCTGATGGGCGCGGCGGCGTAAGGTGCGCACGGTATTGCTTGAAAGGGTTTTGGCTATCCATGGCAACAAGGGGTTCATATTGAGCGCCTGCCTGACGGTTTTGATTATGATTATTATTTTTTATTGTCTGGCAGAGACTATAGCCCGTCGCGCACAGGTTTTGAACCATTATAAAAAGCCTAAGCGCGGCGAGCGATATTACGATTAAAGGTTGCGCACCAATAGGTTCATCTCGCTATGGACATAGCCTTCGGGTTCTGGGATCTGTACCTCAACGCCACTGCCTTGGGCCACTTCTTTAAACTGACACTTGGTGTCTTGCATGTCGTTAAGGGTGAACGTCATGTTGCCGTTGGGGGTCATGAGTTCCAGCTCGTCACCGATGCTGAATTTGTTTTTGGTGTTGATGCGAATCCAGCCGTCTTGAATGGATGACAAGGTTTCGCCCACAAATTGCTGGCGTGTGCTTTCCGATGTGCCGCGCTCGTAGTTTTGATATTCGTCGTGTACATGGCGACGTAAAAAGCCTTCGGTGTAACCACGGTTACTGAGGTTTTCTAACGTGTCCATGAGGTTTTTATCAAACGCTTGGCCTTTGAGTGCATCGTCGATGGCTTGGCGATAAGCCTGCGCCGTGCGCGCGACATAGTAATGGGATTTGGTGCGGCCTTCGATTTTTAACGAGTGCACGCCAATGTCCACTAATCGCTGCACGTGTTGAATCGCGCGCAGGTCTTTGCTGTTCATAATGTAGGTGCCGTGTTCGTCTTCGAACGCGGGCATGTATTCGTTGGGGCGACCTTCTTCTTGCAGTAAGAAAATTTTATCTGTGGTGTCCCCTTCGCCCAATGTGGGCTGCATAATTTGCGTGTCCGGTGTCCAGATACCAGCTTCGTTTGTGGCGGCGCTGGCATCGGCATTGACCGGAATAATGTCACCGCTGTCGGTTTCTTTGGCTTCGTGGGCATCGTATTTCCAGCGACACGCATTGGTACAGGTGCCTTGGTTAGGGTCGCGTTTGTTGATGTAACCTGACAGCAAGCAACGACCAGAATAGGCAATACACAGCGCGCCGTGGACGAACACTTCCAGTTCCATTTCTGGCACCTGCATACGAATTTCTTCGATCTCATCCAGCGACAGCTCGCGGGACAAAATCACACGCTCCACACCTTGCTTGTACCAAAACTTTACCGATGCCCAGTTCACCGCATTGGCCTGTACCGATAAATGAATGGGCATGTCTGGGAAATTCTCACGCACCAACATGATCAATCCCGGGTCGGACATGATCAGGGCATCTGGCTTCATGGCAATGACCGGCTCGATATCGCGCAGGAAGGTTTTGATCTTGGCGTTGTGGGGTTGGATGTTGGTGGCCAAGTAAAACTTTTTACCCAGTGCGTGGGCTTCGGCAATGCCTGTGGCCAAGTTTTCCATGGAAAAGTCGTTATTGCGCACGCGCAGGCTGTATCTGGGCTGGCCCGCGTACACGGCATCGGCACCGTAAGCGAAGGCAAAGCGCATGTTTTTTAGGGTACCCGCAGGGGAAAGCAATTCGGTTTTCATAGTCGATACAGCCAAAAATGAATCCAATAAAAGCAGCCAAGGTGGCGCATGGAGACGGCGAGGTCAAAAAGTGCGCGCATTTTACGCTCGCTTGTCAGTTCAGGCAAAGAGCCTGTGATTTGTAAGGATTTGTAGCCAAGGAAGTTTGAGTGTCAACCGATGTAGGTCAAGAAACGTTAGGGGAAGGCAAGGGAATGAAATGGCCCAAGGAGTGCCCCAATGAACAAAGAGGAAATAAACATGTGGATAGCACGCTTATCGTTGACCCTATGTCTAACCCTGTTACTGACCGCCGCTCTAACCGGCTGTTTACCTGAAGATTTACCTGTGGACGCCGATGATCTGCCCGACATTGAGCAGCCAGCCGAAGAGCCGGAGCAGGAAGACGTGAGTGCTTCGCCTGACGACGGCACCGATCCTAACCTTGAGTCTGACCCTGAATCTGCCCCTGTACTGCCTGCCATCGAATTCGATTATGTGGCCTATGCGGACACCAACTTACCCGCACATTTTCGTAATGCTCCAGCGGGCACAGCGTCTGTGATCCAGCAAGACAACACCCCTGCCGACAATGCTATTACCAACAGTGGCGCAACGCTGGGCCGCGTGTTGTTTTATGACGTAAACCTATCCGCCAATAACGCGGTGAGTTGTGCCAGTTGTCACCAACAGGCCGTGGGGTTCTCTGATTCCGCCATGTTAAGCGAAGGCTTTCAAGGTGGCCTAACGGGTCGTCATTCCATGTCACTGTCGAATAATCGTTTTTATGCGCCGGGTCATTTCTTTTGGGATCACCGCGCCGACACATTGGAAGACCAAGTGCTGATGCCCATACAAGATTCTGTGGAAATGGGCATGACATTGGATGCCTTGGTGGTGAAGTTAGCCGAACTGCCTTACTACGACACCTTGTTCACCAACGCTTTTGGCGATGCTGAAATCACCGCTGACCGCATATCGAAAGCACTGGCTCAATTCAACCGCGCCATGGTGTCGTACCAAAGCAAATTCGACCAAGCCTTTACCCAAAGCGCACCCGGACAAGGCCCCGACTTTGCCAGTGTATTCACCGCCAATGAAGAAGCCGGTCGTCTTTTGTTTGAACAAGGCCCCGCCAACGGTGGCGCAGGTTGCGGTGCATGTCATACCGGCGTGGCACAGATAGCCACCGACGCACACAACATCGGCTTGGACTTAGTGGATACAGATGAAGGGGTAGGCGAAGGGCGTTTCAAAGTACCGTCGCTGCGCAACGTTGCCGTCAGTGCGCCTTACATGCACGACGGTCGTTTTGCTACGTTGGCGGAAGTGATTGAGCACTACAATTCGGGCATTCAAAACAACGACAATTTAGATGCCGCGCTGCGCACACCCAATGGACAACCGCTGCGATTAAATTTGAGCCAAACGCAAAAGCAACAACTGGAAGCGTTTTTACATACGCTGACCGATAACACGCTACTGACATCGGAAATGTTTTCCGATCCGTTTACGGTTTCACAATAAACTCCCTGCTATTAATTGCCTCATGGAGTGACTGCTAACTCGTTTAGCGTCACTCACTTGGGGGATACCCTAATCTCATCCATTTCGCATTTGTAACGTCATGTAATGTTGAGGTCTTGCCGTTACAAATTCTTACGGGCCGACACGATTGCTATCAATTTTGTGATGGTGTTGGCACTAGGGTTCTATACACTCCGCGCTGACTAAATTTTGGACAATCTATCGGTCTAAACGCCGGAGGGTATAACGATGAATAAAACCGCTACATTTCTCAGTAGTTGTGTAATCAGTGCAAGCACCATGGCGGCGTTTGTGAACATGCCTCAACTTCCAGTCAACGAATCGCCACTTGCCAATGCAACGGATGTTTCGAAACAGCCTTTGTTGCAAGCGACAACACCAAGCGACACCATCGCCGAAGCACAGTGGATTGTTTACCCCAAGAGTGACGTACAACTTATTGGTGGCTACATCAGTGAAGAAGTTTTCTATGTTGCAGAGTTTGCCGAAGCCGCAAAACAACTCGTTGAACTGGGCTATCAGGTTGAACTCAACAACGCTGTTGCTGATGCAATGTGGGTTTATCCCAATGCGATAGTTGAACTGGTTAATACCAGTGCACCAGAAACAGTGATTGCGCGTATTGATATGGAATTTGATACAACCGCATATGTCGAGGACGAAGATGAGCTAATTTTGGTTAAGAGTCTTAAAAATGGCGATGAAATTGTTGAAACCAAAATTGAGTGGCACTTGAAAGATTCTGGTTTTTCACCCGAGTGGAACACGAAAATTCAGGCGATTATTTCTAAGCAAGCTGGCTTCTTGGGCGTGAAAGTTGAGCAAAACGATTTGAATTCGGGTATTTGGGTTTCTTCCAATATGGATTCGAACATCGGTTTCTCCGGCATGGGGAGCGAGAATAATTATGCTTCTGCGACAACCATGGCTAATTCGTTAAAGCAGGCGAACAATACAAAGTTTAGTTTAGCTTGTGTGTTTACGTCGGTTTCGACGGACTGTGATCGTTTAACCACGCTAAACGATCCTGATGTGCACCCTATTGAAAAACCTAGCTATCAACAATTTTTAGGTTTGGAATCACAATTCCAAGTTGAGACAGCACTGGACCCGTTAACCGAATACGAATTCCAAGTACGTTACTGGACTGAAGTAGACGGAAACTACGCTGCATCAAACTGGAGCAAAGCAACCACATTTACCACAGAAATTGATACGTCTTATTCCTTTACTGCATTGAATGACGCACAGACATTGCGCGCTGGCGAAATCGAAGAATTTCGTTTTTGGGTGAAAAATAACGGCAACGATACTGGCCGTAATGTATCTGTTCAGTTTATGTTGCCTTTTAATGTATTGGAGCATGTTAATGGTTCGTTAAACGAAACCTATAATGCAACGCTGGCGGGTGAAGCGTGTTCAATTAACGTGGTTGATGGTAAATCTTATTTCAAATGTGTGGCTGATACTTTTCCCGGTGGTGAGTTGTTAACTTTGGAGATCAATGCTTTGATCCCTGCGTCAGTAGGTGAAGTATTAAACGTGTACTACCATGCCTGTGATGTGGGCTGTGAAGACCAAGTTATGAGCAGTGCACCACGAAAAGTATCCGGCACCGCTCCTAAATCGTCAGCAGAATCAGAAGAAGAATCGTCAGCTGGTTCTTTGTTCTGGCTGTTGTTAGGTCTGCCTTTGGTGCTGCGCCGCCGCGGTTAATGATCACTGGATTTACCGCAATAAGAAACGGGAGCTAGGCTCCCGTTTCTTATTGGCTGGCTCAGTCTTTTTTTATGATGGTGGTGATTTGAATGGGGGATTGCACCATTCGTTTTTCACCGTCGATGGTTGGGTAAAAAATGTAATACCCTTTTCGGGTACGGACGTCACTTTGCCGTTATCAACATAGTACGGTTTTTCGT
>JBFHVZ010000005.1:0-37070 GCA_041589295.1 Pseudomonadales bacterium | reverse complement strand
CTTTTAACGCACGAATAAAATCGACCATGGCCACTTGTTCATTGCTCAGCTGCGGCTGAGCTTTAGGAGCAATCATCCATTGCATCCCCCAAAATACCAGAACGGCCACGCACACACCTACAGGGGCTATCAATAACAAACGCATGTTAACTACCCGGCGTCGCCGCCACAGAAATATTCGCCACGCCAGCCATGCGAATCTGATCCATCACCTGAACGGCCAACCCCATACGCGCATCTGTGTCTGCTTGAATCACCACACCACTTTCTGGATTTTCGGCTTTTAGTTTTTCGATGTTCGCGCGTACAGAGCGTACATCTACCGAGCGTTTATCAATCCAGATTTCGCCATTGGGTTTAATGGCCACCAGAATATTGCCCTTTTTATCTTGCTCTGCGGTTTGCGCAGACGGACGACTCACAGTTACACCACTCTCTTTTACGAAGGACGTGGTGACGATAAAAAAGATCAACATAATGAACACGATGTCCAACATGGGCGTCATGTCGATTGCGTTATCTTCGGCATCCGAATTGGAGTGTTGACGTCTCATAATTTACTTTGCCAAATAATTTGCCGCCGATGATTACTTCACCAAGCGGTCTTGAAAAAGTTCCAGCTGTTTTTTGGCCATGCCATCAAAACGCGCTTTGAAATACAGCCCGATTAAAGCGACCACCATGCCCGCCATGGTTGGTATAGTCGCTTGCGAAATACCCGCTGCCATGGCGCGAGCATTGCCGGTGCCGGTCACAGCCATTACATCAAACACGCTGATCATACCCGTCACTGTGCCGAGCAAACCCAATAACGGACAAAGCATGACCAGCAAGCGAATCACACTCATGTTTTCTTCAAAGGCGACGGTCACTTTCGACACCATGGCCTGACGAATCTTTTGTCCGTGCCATCCATGATGATCTGTGCGTTGATGCCACTCCTGAACAAAACGGTGGCATAAATTAGCCGCCTGCGTTTGGAAGAACCAATAGCGCTCAATAATCAGCGTCCAAAGTAACGCCGACACGGCCAGTATGACAGTGAGCACCGGCCCGCCGGATTCTAGAAATGCGAAAATATCTTCGATCATGGTTATATCGCCAGCTTGGCTAAACAGCTTCGATTACGAAGCTGTTTTTTGTGCATGTAACGCGGCTTTTTCCGCAGATTCAGCCACCAAACCCGCAGATTGCTGATCTAAAATTTGAATCACTTTGCGACTGCGCGAACTCACCAAGTTATGCATAAACAATAACGGAATCGCTGCCACCAAACCTTGCACCGTGGTCACCAAGGCTTGCGAAATACCGCCCGCCATTAATTTAGGATCACCCGTACCGAACAAGGTAATAGATTGAAAGGTTGCGATCATGCCCGTTACCGTACCCAACAGACCAAGTAAAGGCGCCACACCAGCCAGCAATTTGATAATGGATTGACCTTTTTCTAACTGAGGCACTTCTTTAAGCACTGCTTCATCGAGTTTCATTTCCAAGGTTTCTAAATCCAAACCTTTCTGGTTATGGCAGCTCGCTAGAACACGGCCCAACGGATTATCTTCTTTTGGCGCATCTACTTGTGCTAGTTGTTCGTTTACTTTTTTGCTTATCAGCATCAGCACATATACGCGCCACAAGGCAAACAACACACCCAAGGTGGCTAGGGCTAAAATCACATACCCAATTAAACCGCCCTGCTGGATTCGTTCTAATATTTCAGGACTTTGCGTGGTTAGACCAAGCAACACGCCACGAGTGGGATCAACTGCCAAAGTTGCAAATTCATCTTTTGCTGCAAGGTAATCAGCAATATAGGTAGCTTCGTCCGGCTGACGCGCCAACTCGATAAAACGCTGCGTTTCGTTGTCATATTGCAGGAAACCATTTTCGGTAAACGCAACAAATGGACCTAAGTGTGTCACCAAACCTTCTAGCTCACTGCCTTTGGTATTAACAAAACGCTGTTGCTGGCTTTTCACTTCAGCTTGCGTGGTCATTTGCTTTTGGATTTCAAACCACAAGCGTTCTAGCTCACCAATACTCGGCAGCGCCTTGCTTTGTGAAAGTTTATTTAGGACATCGGACTCCGCGCCCAACTCCACCGACAACAAGGAGTTATAGCGCACGGCGGCAACGTCCTGACTCACTTGACGCACAACACCGTACATCTCACCCAAATTGCCCATGCGCTGACGCAGCTCATCGGATAATTCAGCGAGTTTTTTCTCGTTATTATCAAAGGCGTTTTTTAAACGCTCGGTTTCGGCCTGGGTTTTCTTTAGCTCGCGCTTAGATTCCGACAGCATGGTTTGTTGCTTATTTTTGTTTTCCAAAAATTCGCGCTCACGCTGTTTGTAAACTTTCTGCTCGCGTAGACCGTCTTGCTGAACTTGTTGCAATAGTTGCTGCAAGGTTTGGATATTTTCGGGAACCGCTGGCTTTTTACTTTCTGCTTCTTCCGCGTTAGAAAAGGCACAACCTAAAACTACAGTCGCCAACAAAATAGGCTTAATGATGAACTGTTTCATTACTTCACCTCTCCATTAATGCCTTCATCACCACGCTCTGCTTTCACCGTACCCGCGATAGATTTATTCACCACTTGCTGAGGAGTCGGTACCGCCAGCTTTAACATACTCGGCGCGGCTTGTTTGCGGGCCACTAAAATCCCTTTTTGCAATGGGCGAACATAGCTACCATCCAATGCTTGCCAAGCGTTGTCAGCCTTGCTCCATACGTATGCGGTTTCACCATCAAGCGTGACGTAATAAAACGCAACGCGACCCACGCGTAAAAAATCCACCAGCTCACCGGACGGCAGTTTGTCACGATAGGTTTCGATGGTGCGACCGTATTCCAATTCGATTTGGTAGGCTTCCATCACTCGACGGAATTTTTCGGAGACTGTGGTATCTGCACTGAGTAACAAAGCTTGAAGATTCGCAACACGCTCACTGCGTTCTTGCGGTAAAAATGGCAGGTCAAGCTTAATAAACTGATTCAACCCCAATAGCATACGCTCCATTAACGGCATGATGCCGCGTTGGGTGTATTCAATCTGCTGAATCTGTTCGTTGAGGGAAGCCACTTCGGCATTTTGATTAGCAACAATTTCGCGCAACTGACGGTTATAAACCTGCAGCTGTTCAATTTCTTGTTCGGTAATACGATATTCTTGAAGTGCTTCTCGATGCTCGTCATATAAAGCGTCGATGCGGTTTTGAGAAGAAGCGGCGGCCTGATTATTTTTGATGGCAGCCTGATCGAGGCTTTTGACTTCGTTGCCATTGGCCTGAGCCGTCAGCAGTAATGCCCCCAATAATGTGGTTATACGATTCATTCGCGTCACTGATTGAGTATTTAGATGGTGGTGAAAAAATTACACGAGAATGTATCTCATTTGACCTTCGAATAATAGGCGATTTCCCCATCGGCTATTAAAAACCCCCTGATTTCGACTGCGTTCAATTGACGCAGGCCAACTTCAAGGGGGGATAGTCTCTCAAAGATACGTGAACAAGTACTGAACAGATCTTTCCTTGCTCACTGCTTGGTGAGGCTTTTTTTTTGCCAATAAGGCTAAAGCTCGTTAACCACCATACCCATTTTCTTAGCGGCTTCCGCTTTACCTTTGGGAATCAATGCACCGTAGCTGGCTTCTCCTTGGAAGTACTTATCAGCCAGCGCTGACAAATCCTTAACGGTTACGGCCAATATGCGCTGACGGAAAGCATTGCGCCATTCAGGCGTGCGGCCTACTTTCAAGTTATGGTAAGCCTGTTTAGCTTCGCCGGCTGGTGAGCTTGGCTTATCAATACTTGAGATCACACCCAAGATAGCCTGTTCTAATGGCTCGTAGCCATGATCCGTGCCTTGCAGCCAATCCACCGCGCGATTGAAGTCATCATAGGTACCTTCAAAACGTGGATCGCGGTAACTATAAAAGCGGAATGCACCACAGCCACTGTCTTGACCCGCACCACCGCCGTAGGCACCACCCTGCTCACGAATAGCCGTATGCAAGAAGCCATTACGCAAGAAGCCACCCAGAACCGCCAGCGGCGCTGCATCTGGATGATCCGACGGTACGGTCTTAAACGCTTTGGCGCAGAAACTTACCTGCGTCGGTACAACCCACGCTTGCTTCACATGCTCGCTAATGCCAGCTAACGCATAGGCAGCTTGAGACTGTGTGGCTGCTGGCTGCCAAATGGTGCCCAAGGCTTTTTCCATATCAGCCAGATTTTGGCCGTCGGTGATTAACAAGTGATCTTGCTGACCCATTCGAATTTTGTTGTACAACGCTTGCAGCTTATCGCCAAAAGCGCTGACTTCTGCGGCATCAGAGAACGCTGATTGCATTTTGCGCAAGCGTAAAATGCTCGGCAAACCACCTACGTCATAGGACAGTTTCGCCGTGGGCGACATGCCACTACAGGCAACCGACATCGCAATGGCATGACCATTACCGGTTATGGATTGCTCTTTGCGGGTACGGGTTTGCGCAATGATGTCTTTCAATCGACTGGCTTCATCGAAGCGCGCGTTGTTTAGCGTGTCTTGCATTAACTGGAAGAAATCCGTGCCTTTGCTCGCCAACGCCTTACCGGACAGCGTCCAATATGCCGTGGTTTGCTGCACGTCATCTAGCGCACTGCGAATGCTGGAATACGCACTGATGCCACCCACTTGCAGTGACTGACGATGCTGCGTGGCTAAATAATCATCCGAGCCCAAGCCCACTTCTGTCATTAGATTCATTAGCAACGGCAACAAGTGTTTTTCTTCGTCGTTGAGTTGCGGCAAAGCCATGCAGACTTGGTGATACACCAAACCGTTAGTACCTTGCTCAAAGGTAGAAACCGGAATAGAACCCGCCACCTGTGTGGCTTTAGCTTCAGGCACATGCAAAGTAGCGGCAACATCGTCTAACGTGACTTTCGGCAAAATCGACTCATCATCTTTTTTACCCTGACGTGCTTTAAGCGCTACGCCCTGCTCAACAATTTGGTCGACTTCGGCATCGGACAGTGCAGCACGAATGGTTTCAAGCTGTGCTTTTTCAGCATCGGCTTTGCGATCGTCCACACCGTCGTCTGGATACAAAGTCAGCGTCACGCGGTGAGCGTTGCCCAGTAGGTGTTTTTCAATCAAACCTTTTACAAAATCCGGTTGCGATGCTTTCTCACGCAAACGTACCAGCGCAGGGTCAATGTTTAGCAGTGCCACTGGGTCACCGTAATGGGTTGCCGCACCCAGTGCCGATAGAATCAACTGCAAACCAAATGGATAACCGTCGCCACCGACTTCGCGCTGGGACAATTCAAGCTGATGCAGTACAGATTCAATTTGTTCCGCGCTCACACCTTCGTCGGCTACTTTTTTAAGCGTGGATTCGATTAAGGCTTCAACCTCTTGTGCCTTCTCTGGGTCAGAACCTTCTACACCGCAGACAAAACACATTTCTTTATTGGAATCTTCAAGGCCACATAATGGCGACGGCGCATTACCCAACTCGGTAGTTTCGAGTGCATGGCGCAGAGGCGAGCTGGAGTTTTCCAATAACAAGTTGGATAAAAAGTGTGCTTCTAGCTGTTCATCTAAATTCACACCATGACCTAACAACCAACCCACCACATGGTGAGTGTGACCCGCCAGACCTTCCTCACTTTTGTAGCCATAGGCTTCTTGCACACGCACAGGAGCGTAATAACGTTTCTCGTCCGCCACATGAATATGCTTATCGCTGCGCTCGAAGCGCGCCAAATAATCAGCAAAATAGTCATGATGCTCAGCCGCAGGAATATCACCATAGGTCATGAAAACCGCATTGCTTGGGTGGTAATGCTCGGCGTAAAACGCTTTTAGCTGGTCGTAGCTCAAATCCAAAATGGCTTCTGGATCACCGCCACTGTTGTAGTGATACGTGGTATTTGGATACAAATATTTAGTCAGCGTTTGCCATAACTGACTCACAGGGCTACTCATGGCGCCCTTCATTTCGTTGTACACCACGCCTTTAAATTGCAGCTCGGAGTTTTTGTCTTCGGGCTTTTCAAACTCCAAGCGATGACCTTCTTGCAGAAAGTCCATTTCGTCCAAGCGCGCAAAAAAGACAGCATCTAAATACACAGACAGAAGGTTATTGAAGTCTTTTTTGTTTTTACTGGCGAAGGGATAAGCCGTCCAGTCACTGCTGGTAAAGGCATTCATGAAGGTATTAAGGGAACGGCGCACCATCATAAAGAAGGGATCGCGCACTGGGTATTTGTCACTACCACACAAAGCCGTGTGCTCAAGAATGTGGGCTACGCCAGTGGAGTCTGTTGGCATGGTGCGCAATGCCACCAAAAACACGTTTTCATCGTTGTCTGCATTTAGGTGGTAATGCTTAGCGCCGGTCTTTTTGTGTTCGTACTCCTCAACATCGATGCCTAATGAAGTAATGGTCTCGGTTCTCAACCACGTGAAATCCGGATGAATCTGGGCAGGCGCTTGCGACATGAAGATTCCTTAATCTGTCTTGTGCTTTAAAAAAAACGAATGTTTTAATGATACTCCAATAAACGCGGAATAAAGAGCAAATAGCATGGATTTTCAGGCGGAATTCCCCCAAGACCCTCAAATCATCTACCTAAATCACGCCGCCGTCGCGCCTTGGCCAATGCGTGCTCGTGATGCGGTACAAAATTTCGCCAACGAAAATCTAGTGTCAGGGGCTAGCTACTATCCGCAATGGTTAAAAACCGAACAGCAACTTAGAGAAAACCTAAAAGCCCTACTCAATGCCCGCTCCACCGACGAAATCGCCTTGGTGAAAAATACATCCGAAGCCTTGTCCGTGGTCGCCCACGGCTTACCATGGCAAGACGGCGACGAGGTCATCATTAGCGACGAAGAGTTCCCATCCAACGCCATTGTTTGGGAATCCTTAGCCCGTCATGGCGTAAAAACCATCAAGGTGAATCTGTACGCCAACGACCTTTCCCCTGAGCAAAACCTCATTAACGCGATAACCGACAAAACCCGTTTGCTCTCGATCAGTTCTGTACAATACGCATCCGGCACGGCATTGGATCTCGCAACACTGGGTAAAGCCTGTCGCGATGCCGACATTTACTTTTGTGTGGACGCCATCCAAAGCTTAGGTGCATTGCCCATGGATGTTAAAGCCATTCAGGCGGATTTCGTCATGGCCGACGGCCACAAATGGATGCTCGGACCAGAAGGTCTAGGCGTGTTTTATTGCCGCGCCGAGATCATGGACGACCTCACGCTAAACCAATACGGCTGGCACATGATCGAGCAAGCTGGCAACTACGACAGCCAAACTTGGTCCATCGCCAAAACAGCCAAACGCTTCGAATGCGGCTCGCCTAACATGTTAGGCGCTTACGCCCTGAACGCCAGCTTATCGTTACTGTTAGAAGTCGGGCTTGATAATGTCGCGCAGCGCATCAAACACAACACAGGTTTTTTGCGCGACCTGATTTCACAAACGCCGCAGCTAACGTTACTTAGCCAAAATAATCCGTCGCGTGCCGCAGGCATTACAACCTTTTCGGTAAACAGCAAAGACCAAAAAGCCGTTTACCAAACCTGCATGCAAAACCATTTAATTTGCGCCAATCGCGGCGGCGGCATTCGTTTCTCGCCGCATTTTTATCAGGACGAAGCGCTGATTCAACGAGGCGTTGAGCGCTTATTGAGGTTGGTTTAGATGTTGATAAACAAACTAGAAAGCCGATTACTACGAAGCGATCGGTTTTCAAAGTTGCTGTCACACCTAACTTTATCAATGTCTTTTCCTTAATTCTAATTTAATATCCACACTCCTTTAAAAAGCGATCCGGCTTATAAAATGCATTTAAAGACCTTCAACCTTATACTTTTACTAAAACTAATTTCTTTAGATGCTTTCGCCAGTGATCAAAAAACAGCGATTGTTGGATTAGAACGAATTCAAGAAAGCAATGGTAAAACTGTAGCTATAGCGGCCAGCAATAGTGTAATTCGCGAAAAGCCTAACAGCACAGCAGACAAACAAGGCTTATTAACTGGTGGCTCCCGCATAGCAGCCAATTTTTCCCAACATCCCGAATGGGCCGAAGTGCAGCTCAATAACAAAATCGGATACACTCACAAATCCAACCTTATAAAACAAGAACTATTCACTGACCTCAACATATCTAATGCAGCACCTAAACACTTTTGGTCTGCAACACTTATGGGACAACATTTTTTTGCACTCAACACATCTTATTTTTTTACAATACAGCATTCGTTGTATGGCTCTGCCACTTTTGGCCCTATCCCTGGAAACTTTCATCAACAAATCGACACAGAATTATTTAAACTACCCGAGTCCAGCATTTATATAGCACTAACCCACCAGTCTTCAGCACGAACTTATTCCGCTGCACATATCTTTATTTATAAGGAATCAGACTTAATAGTTTATAAGCTACCTTATTTTTCTGCGGGCCAAGCACACTTTAGCTTTGACCTTGATGAATTGAATATAGAACTTAAAAACATGCACAATTGCTGCGACAACACCATTTACCGATTTTCTTCAACAACATCGAATTTAATGAACGCAGAAGAAATTCTCGGTACCACACTTGAATCTACCGAAGCATCTGTCAAATCAACCAATATCGGAAACATGTCTGTTAAACCTATTAGAATCCCTTTGATTTCTAACTTGCACTGACCATTCGATCAGACCAAAAAAGCCGGACGTTTTTTAAACGTCCGGCTTTTTCTTTACACAACGAATCTCGCTAACGATCACCCTCGGGCAATGTGATTTTCACCGCTTCGCACCAGCAAGGTTTGGTCAATGTTTGCACGGTCATTTTGCGTTGCGGTGGTGAACATGGTCACCCATTGGTTTTGCACTTGCTCCGGCGTAATGTCGAGCAACATGTAACCATTGTTTGATAGATCCACGTATTGCATGTGTGGTTGTAGTTCGGTGATGAGTTTTGGAATCCCAAGTTTTTCAACCAGTCGTTCAATGGCTTCGTTGAACACGCCATCGAATGCACCTAGTAGTTTTGTTAGCAATTCACTTTCGGCAAACGACAAACGCCCTACTTTTTCTTTCAACTCAGGAAAGCGATCACCCGCAAGCAATTTGGCCAGTGTATCGCGCAGCATGGTTGTGCTAAGCGGTGCAGGCGAACTGATGCCAGAAACAACAAACTCCACACCTAATGCACCTTCTCCCGTGTCACGATCGTAGGCCCAAGGTAGTAGCGGGTACTCCGCCAGATCGTTTGCCCACGAGGAATGTATATCGCCAGTAAGCACCACTAGATTGTCAATCGAGTTGCTTTTTATATGATTAAACAAGCGGCTGCGGTTTGCGTAGTAACCGTCCCACTGGTCCATGTTAAATGCCAATGGATTCGACCCCAGCTGCGCCATCATGACTTGCTGACCTAATACACGCCACTGCGCACCGCGTTGCTGCGAATCGCTCAGTTGGTTGTAAAGCCATTGCTCTTGGTCGAAGCCCAATAAGGTACGGTTTTCATCAAAGCGTTCGTCACCGATGATGCCGCTTTGTTCGTCACGGCCATTGATGCGGGTGTCTAGCATCATTAGATCGAACAACTGGCCAAACAAAAAACGGCGATAGATTAGCCCCGGCTCCAGGGTGTTTTCCCGAATGGGCATCCACTCGAAATACGCCTGCCGAGCAGCCGCCTCGCGATCATCCCAACTACCTTCTCCATCGTTATGATTGCCAGCGCCGTCCATCCACGCGTTGTCTGCGGTTTCATGATCGTCCCAAACCACGATGAACGGGTGAGCTTTGTGGACGGCCTGCAAATCTTTGTCGCGGCGATACAAGGAATACCGTGTGCGGTAGTCTGCTAGCGTCAGGGTTTCGCGGTCACCTTGGTCACGGCCAGTGGCGCTACCATCACCGTACTCACCGTTAGCGTATTCGTAGATGTAATCTCCCAAATGCAAAACGGCATCTAGGTCTGTTTGCTTGGCCATGTGCGCATAGGCATTAAAGTAGCCAAAAGACAAATTGGAGCACGAGCATACTGCTAACTTAACGTGCTCTACCCAATCGTAGGGTGCGGGCAAAGTTTTGGTTCGGCCCACAGCACTGAAGAACGTCTCATTTAATTGTTCGCTGTAAACACTGAACTGATAAAAGTACTGGGTGCGAGGCTGTAAGCCAGTGGCATCCACTTTCACTGTGTAATCCGCCGTTTGGGTGGCTTGCGCTTCACCACTGACAACCACTTGAGTCATGGCTTCATCTAAGGCTACCTTCCAGATAACGGTATAACTACCATAGATAATGGCATCAGGGTTGTTGTCTGGGTTTGGGCTGACCCGCGTCCACAAAATAACGCGATCATCCAACGGGTCGCCACTGGCAACGCCGTGACCAAACACCGCCTCACCCGTTAGGTTGTTATCACACCCTGCCATTAGCGGCATGGCAGCTATAGACCCTGCGCTGGCCGCGCCTTTTATAAACCCACGACGGGAAACTTTCATGTGTGCACCTTATTTAAAAGCAGGAAGCTAAAAACGAAGCGCACTGTATAAAAGCAGCAGATGACAGCTGGGTGACGGTTATGTGATAGCTAAAAAATTGACCCAGATGCACATGCTCAGGTCGTACTGACAAAGCGAACAATTAGCCATTGCGCACAAATAATCAAAACTACAACCGTCTCTTTGTCTCATATCCGAAACACTACTTTCAGAAATTGCGTACAGAACAATAGACCCAATATGACTATGATTGACCCAAATTAAATTAGGATCCGGCTATGAAATCACTCCCTATTCTCGCCAAGTACTTCATACCTTCTGCCATTTTAATGGCCTCTCTTAGCCTAGGGCTCAGCGCGCAAGCACACGCACAAGGGGGCTTGCCTGCCGAGGTCATCAAGGTAAAAACACAAGAACTTAACAGCTATTTAGAAGCCGTGGGCTCGTTAAAAGCCAACCAATCTGTGGTGCTTAGCCCTGAGCTATCCGGTCGTTTAGAAAAAATCGGCTTCGAAGATGGTGCCACCGTGAAACAAGGCCAAGTACTGTTTGCCCTAAACGACGCCAGCCACAAAGCGCAACTGCAAGAAGCTCAAGCCCGTGTGCGTCTGAGCCAAGTAGAATTCAAACGAATCAACAAACTATTTAAGCAAGGCGCGGCCAGCGAGACCGATTTGGACTCGGCCAAAGCCAACCTCAATATCAATCAGGCTCAGGCAGATTACACCCGTGCCCAGCTAGAAAAACTTTCCATCAAAGCGCCATTTGACGGCGTCATCGGCATTCATAACCTGAGCACCGGCGACTACCTCACCACGGGCGAAGCCTTGGTAGAGCTGGTAGACCTAGGCACATTGAACTTCGATTTCTACCTGCCTGAGACTTACCTGAGCCAAGTAAAAGTCGGTCAAACCATCGAGATTAAAACCAGCGCCTTCCCGCAGCGCAGCTTTAATGGCAGCGTGATTGCCATTGCCCCCAAGATCGAAGAAAAAGGCCGCAGCCTTTTGGTACGCGCTCAGGTAGCCAACCCAGACCAGATCTTGCGTCCGGGCTTGTTTGCTTCCGTAAAGCTGTTGGTGAAATCACAACAAAACGCCCTGCTGCTGCCAGAACAAGCTTTGATCCCGCAGGGTAACCAGTACTTCGTAATGACTGTCATGGACAACGCCGTGGCGCAAGTTCCTGTGACCATTGGTCAACGTCAGGGCGCATTGGTTGAGATTACCTCTGGCGTAAAAGCCGATGACGTGGTGATCACCGCTGGCCAACTGAAACTACAACACGGTGCGCCGGTTACACCGCTTTTCCCACCCTCTGAAGAAGCAACCGCAGCTGCTCAGTAAGCGGCTGAATAGTTAGCGAGGGAAACTTATGAATATTTCTGATTTAAGTATTAAGCGCCCAGTCTTCGCCACCGTTTTAAACGTAATGGTGATTCTGCTGGGCTTGATCGCCTATGACCGCCTTTCGGTTAGAGAATACCCTAACATCGACGTACCCGTGGTCACGGTAGAAACCCTCTACCCCGGCGCCAACGCACAGATAATGGAAACTCAGGTCACACAAATCCTAGAGGATTCGCTGTCTGGCGTTGAAGGCATTGACTATATGACATCGAAAAGCGGTGCCGAGAAGTCTCAAATCACGGTTTACTTCCGCCTTGACCGAGATGCCGATGCAGCTGCCAGCGACATTCGTGACCGCGTAGGTCGCGTACGCGGCCAACTACCTGGCGACATTGAAGAGCCCATCGTGGCTAAGGTCGAAGCCGACGCGCAACCCATTTTCTGGTTAGCCTTCTCCAGTGACCGTCACTCCGATCTCGAAGTGACCGACTTTGCGGATCGCCGCGTGAAAGACCCTCTTCAAACCATTAAAGGCGTGGCCAGCGTGCAAATCGTCGGTCAACGGGAATGGGCCATGCGCGTATGGTTAGACCGCAACAAAATGGCCGCCATGGGTGTAACCCCAGCCGATGTAGAGCTGGCGCTATCCCAACAGAACTTGGAAGTACCCGCTGGTCGTATTGAAAGCGCGCAACGTGAATTCACCGTGTTAACCGAAACCGATCTGCGCACCCCTCAGCAGTTTGGCAACATCATCATCCGCAAAGAGCAGAACTACCTCGTACGCTTAAAAGACGTGGCCCGTGTTGAAGTAGGCGCCCGTGACGAACGCGTTATTTCACGCTTTAACGGTCGCAGCGCTGTGGCGCTGGGCGTGGTTAAGCAATCCACTGCCAACCCGCTGGACGTGAGCGCAGGCATAGAGGCCATGCTGCCGACCATTCGTGAAAATCTGCCTGAGGGCATGGAAGTCAACATCGCGTATGACTCGTCGGTATTTATCTCGCGTTCCATTGATTCAGTATTTACCACCATCTTGGAAGCCGTAGCGCTGGTGGTTGTGGTGATCTTCCTGTTCTTGCGCAACTTACGCGCGACCTTGATCCCACTGGTAACCATTCCAGTTTCGTTGATCGGCGCTTTCGCCATGATGGCCATGTTCGACTTCAGCATTAACACCCTGACGCTACTGGCCATGGTGCTTGCCATCGGTTTAGTGGTAGACGATGCCATCGTGGTGCTGGAGAACATCTACCGCTACATCGAAGAAGGTATGAAGCCGCTCGCAGCAGCCTTCAAAGGCATGAAGGAAATCGGCTTTGCCGTTATCGCCATGACCTTCACCCTTGCAGCCGTATTCGCCCCTGTGGCCTTTACGCCAGGCCGCACCGGTAAGCTGTTCTCGGAATTCGCCCTAACGCTGGCCGGTGCGGTGATCGTGTCGGGCTTTGTGGCGTTGACCCTAGCCCCAATGCTGTCGTCCAAACTGCTTAAGCACGAAACCAACCCAGGTAAGTTTTACCTAAAAGGCGAAGCCGTATTAAACAGCCTGACCGACTTTTACCGTCGCTTATTAGCGGCTGCGCTAAGCCGTAAAGGTTTGGTGGTAGGCCTTGGCCTGCTCACCATTATGGGCACGGGTGCCATGTACAAGCAGCTGCCTGAGGAGCTTTCCCCTGTGGAAGACCGTGGCTTTGTGATTGGTTTTTCCATCGCCCCTGAAGGTGCCAGCACCGAGTTTGTGGACCGCTACGCACGTCAGATCGAAGGCCTGTACAGCCAGCTGCCAGAAGCAGAGAAGTACTTCATGATCGTGGGCTATCCAGATGCTACCAACAGCATTTCTTTCTTGGGCGTGCAGGACTGGGCTGAGCGCGAGCGCTCTGTGCAGGAAATCTCAGGCGGCTTAATGGGCCCTATGTTTGGCGGCATCACAGGCACCATGTCCTTCCCGCTACTGCCACCTTCATTGGGTCAAAGCATTGTGTCGCGTCCCGTAGAGTTTGTGGTGCAAACCACGGATTCCTACGAAAAACTCAACCAACTGACGCAAGCCTTGATGATGAAGGTTTATACCAACCCAATGTTTACTCAGCCCGATGCAGACTTAAAGCTAAACAAGCCTGAACTGACCATCGAAGTTGCCCGTGACAAAGCCGCCGACCTAGGCGTTCCCGTAGCCACCATTGGTCGCACGTTAGAAACCATGATGGCGGGCCGCGAAGTCACACGCTTCAAAAAAGACGGCGAGCAATATGACGTTGTGGTACAGGTGGACGACGTAAACCGCGCTTCCCCCACAGACATCACTCAGGTGTATGTTCGCGGCGGCGAAGGCGAGATGGTGCAACTGGCCAACCTAGTAACCGTCACTGAAGCCGTTGCCGCAAAAGAGCTAAACCACTTTAACAAACTTAAAGCCGCTACCATTCAAGCGGGCTTGGCGCCGGGCGTGACAATTGATCAGGCACTGACATTCCTAGAAGCGACTACCGCCGAACTGTCAAAAGAGATGGGCATCCAAACTCAAGTGGACTTTGGTGGTCAATCCCGTGAGTTTATGGAATCCAGCACTGGCTTAATGGCAACCTTCGTACTGGCCCTGCTGTTCATTTACTTGGTATTGGCGGCGCAGTTCGAAAGCTTTAAAGACCCATTCATCATCATGCTGTCTGTGCCCCCAGCGCTACTGGGTGCATTACTGACCTTGTGGTTGGTGGGCGGCACACTGAACGTGTACAGCCAGATCGGTTTGCTGACACTGGTGGGCTTGATCACTAAGCACGGCATCTTGATCGTAGAGTTTGCCAACCAACTGCAAGAGCAAGGTAAAGCCAAGCTGGAAGCGGTTATTGAGTCGGCAGCGCTGCGTTTACGTCCAATTTTGATGACCACTGCCGCCATGGTGCTGGGGGCAATTCCTCTGGCCTTGGCCACGGGTGCCGGTGCGGAGAGCCGCGAGCAAATCGGCTGGGTCATCGTCGGCGGCATGAGCTTTGGCACCCTGCTGACTCTGTTCATCGTTCCTGCGTTCTACTTGCTCATCGCCAAGAACTTGGACGGCAAGCAACGCGGTGACGTAAGCATTGAGGCCGATGAAGGAACCCGCCACGCGGCTTAGTCTTCATCCTTTTCCTCTTGATCCAAACACAAAGGGCGCTCAATGAGCGCCCTGTGTGTTTTTTCACACCCGCCAACCTTTAAATACTTTAGGCAACGCCATGCAGCGCACTAACTCGCTTCAATGTATAATGCCGCCACTTTAACGTTTTCCATTTAGTTGGCACCTGTAGGAACCCCCATGACTGATCGCTTAACCCTTATTCGTCCTGACGACTGGCACTTGCACGTACGCGACGGCGGCGTACTTGAGCACACCGTTCCGGCCACTGCCCGCGTCATGGGTCGCGCGATCATCATGCCGAATCTACAACCACCTGTGATGAACGCCGAACAAGCCCTCGCCTACCGTGACCGCATTTTGGCTAACCGCCCAGCGGGCAGTCAGTTCGAACCTTTAATGGTGCTTTACCTCACAGACAACACCACGCCCGACATGATTGCCGAAGCCAAAGCCAGCGGCAAAGTTGTGGCCGTAAAACTTTACCCAGCGGGCGCAACCACCAACTCAGCAAGCGGTGTAACCGACTTAACCAAGTTGGACGACATTTGCGCAGCTCTTGCTGAAAACGACATGCCACTTCTGGTACACGGCGAAGTCACTCACAGCGACGTGGATATTTTTGATCGTGAAAAACGCTTCTTGGATGAAATCCTGAGCCCTATTGCCAGCAAGTTCCCAAATTTAAAAATCGTGGTTGAACACATCACCACCAAAGACGCTGCTGAATTTGTTAAAAGCCAAGGCGACAACGTAGGCGCAACCATTACCGTGCAACACTTAGCCTATAACCGAAACCACATGCTGGTGGGTGGCATTAAACCTCACTACTACTGCTTACCCATTTTAAAGCGCAACATCCACCAACAAGCGCTGCAAGACGCTGTAGTCAGCGGCAGCAAAAAGTTTTTCTTAGGCACCGACTCTGCTCCACACGCAAAAGGCGCGAAAGAAAGCGCTTGCGGTTGTGCGGGTTGCTACACAGCATACGGCGCTATCGAGTTGTACGCAGAGATTTTCGAAGACTTAGGCGCACTGGACAAACTTGAAGGCTTCGCCAGTTTTTACGGTGCAGACTTTTACGGTTTAGCGCGCAACACCGACACCATCACACTGGTGAAAGAAGATTGGGTTGTACCGGCTGAAATGCCATTCGGCTCAGACATCATTGTGCCGCTACGCGCTGGTGAAACTCTACGCTGGAAATTGAAATAATCTTTAAGACAATCATTAGATCATCGCCCAAAGCGCTGGCTCCAATAATTCATTTATAGGAGCCTAGCCACTGGGCGAACTAAGAATTAAGAACAACAAGAACAAACATGCAGCCAAAACCCATTTTCGATAATCTCGATCATTTAGAAAATCCGTATTATCAAAACCGGTTTGACGCCTCGCCTTGGACCCATATCACCGAGGCCAACAGCGACCTGCAACATGCACTTTATTTTTTGTACAGCTATAAAGGCAGTACAGCCACTTACAATTCTTATCGACGCGAAATTGAACGCTTACTACAATGGACTTGGTGCGTAAAAAACATGCACATCGAAATGCTCCGCCGTGAGCATCTCGAAGAGTTTATCGAGTTTTGCATGGCGCCACCGAAGGATTGGATCGGCACAAAAAACGTAGCACGCTTTAAAGACAAACAAGGTCAACGCGTTGCCAATCCAGATTGGCGACCGTTTGTTGTCCCACTCACAAAAGAACACAAAGCCTTAGGTAAATCCGTATCGGCTAAAGACTACCAACCTTCGCAAAAAGCGCTGCAAGCCACCTTTTCCATCTTGTCTTCGTTTTTTAACTTTTTAGTGCAAGAAGAATTTATTTTCGGCAACCCCGTCGCGCTCATTCGACAAAAAAGCAAATTCATTCAGAAAAACCAAAACACAGATCGCATTCGCCGCATTACCAATTATCAATGGGACGAAGTCATTCGCGTGACCGAAAAGCTCGCCGAAGCTAACCCAGAACAGCACGAGCGCACCTTGTTCATTATCAAAGCGCTACTGGGTATGTATTTGCGGATTTCGGAACTGGTTGCAGATGAACGATCCACGCCTGTCATGGGCGACTTTCAAATGGATCAAGATCGTAACTGGTGGTTTCATGTTTTGGGTAAAGGCAATAAAACACGTTTAGTTAGCGTGTCCCACGACATGCTTGAAGCACTTAAACGCTACCGCACCCATCGCGGGCTTTCGCCATTACCACTACCCGGCGAACATACACCGCTCATTCCTAAAATCTCTGGCAAAGGCCCTGTCACCAGCACCCGCCAAATTCGTAACGTGGTCCAGCTATGTTTCGACCTTGCGTACGATGCCTTGGTAGAACAAGGTCAGCAAATGGAAGCATCGGAATTGAAAGTAGCCACCGTTCACTGGCTACGCCACACAGGTATTTCTGAAGACGTAAAAATTCGACCACGAGAACACGTCAAAGAAGATGCAGGCCACTCCAGCATGGCCACGACAGACAAATACATCGACAGCGAAATGCGCGAGCGCCATGCCAGCGCTGCGAATAAAAAGATCAAACGCGAAGCCCACGAGTCTTAAGGCTCTCCTAAACCCCAAGTCTAGCTCTAGCTCAAGCTCTCAGCTAACACATCCAGCGCCCAGAGAGGCATGGGCTGCTGGTGTTGTTCGACGTGATCACCGATGCGTGAATAAACTCGCTGAAAGGGATTTTCGAGGGAGGAATTATCCAGCACATAAACACGGTCACAAAGTGGCAACACCTTACGCACGTTTTTAAGCACTCTTGGAATTCTGCCATTCACTTTTTCTTCAGGGACATGATGACCGCCAGCGGTCACACGCTGACTTACACGAGCATTGTTTAACTCAGCATTGGCAAGGTGCAGCCAGACCAAAATAATTTCATAACCCAAGGCTTTTGCGTGGGCAACAAAATCAATTTTTGAGGGATGGGAGAAGACAGTTTCAAAGCAAAAACTGCGGCCCTGACTTAGGAGTTGGAAACGCTGCTGCTCGGCTATTTTAGCAGCGTCATAACTGCGTGCTTCTGGGTTGTCTGGATACAACTGTCGCGCAATGATATCGGCATTAACAAACGGCAGCCCCAATGGCTCCAAGCGCTGATGATAAAAAGTGCTTTTGCCCACCCCATTGCCGCCAACCAAAATCCATAATTGTTTTTTCATGAATCAGTGTGACGACTATCTAGATTAAATTCCGCAACCTGAAACTCGCCATTTAAAAAACGTCCAACTTCCACCACGCCATTCTCATGCTTTTCCAAATAACCGGGGTATTGTTTGGACGCTTGATACTTCACAGCCGCTTGCGAAACTTGATGGGCCAGCGCACCACTTTCACGGTCGATATCCAGCGCTTCGAATACGGCACCCGCATCAATTGGCCCAGACTGAACAGGTTCAACTCGAATGGCTGCCAAGCCCGTTTTGACCGACAACACAGATTCAGGGTCCAGCATATTTTGCACGGCAAATCCGAGCTCGGCCCAATACTCTATCTGCTCAGCTGTCGTTCTGTGATGCAAAGCGGCCTTAACTTGGGCCTTGGCCATCAATTCGGCCTCTAAACGAATGGGGGAAGATGCTTTAGCCATAGCTGGATTCTCCTAGCGCAATAGCACCCAATATAGCTCACGCGCGCCTTTGTAGCAATTTGCTACACACTATCTGTAGCAAATTAATCTAAAACAATCTAACCCTTAAAACTAAACACTTAAAAACAAAAAAGGACGCCGAAGCGTCCTTACAAGCAGCTACCAAGCAAGCTGGCGTCAATGCATGTACTGCCCGCCATTGGCAGAGATATTGGTGCCTGTGATAAAGCCGGAGCGATCATCAGCGAGAAAGCTCACGATGCGACCGATCTCTGATGCCTCGCCAAAGCGTCCAACGGGGATGCTTTCACGAATGCCTTCTCGAACCTTTTCGGGCACTTCCATGATCATGCTGGTGGCGATATAGCCGGGCGAAATGGTGTTCACCGTTACGCCTTTACGAGCCACTTCTTGCGCAAGTGCTTTGGTAAAACCGTGGATACCGGCCTTGGCAGCCGAGTAATTGGTTTGACCAAACTGCCCTTTTTCACCATTGATGGAAGAAATGTTAATGATGCGCCCCCAGTTTTGCTCCAACATTTGGTCGATGACCAAGCGCGTCACATTAAACATGGAGTTGAGGTTAGTGTTTATGACTTCTATCCATTGGGTTGGCGTCATACGTTTGAAGGTGGTATCCCGCGTAATACCTGCGTTGTTAACCAGTACGTCGATGGTGCCGAGTTCTTTTTGAATACCTTCCATGCATTCTTTGCAGCTGTCGTAATCGACTATATCGCCGTAAGCGATGGCGATGTCATAGCCGTCTTTTGCTTGATCCTGTTGCCACTGCCGAGCTTTTTCGTGATTCCCCCCGCTGTAGTATCCCGCTACTACATTAAATCCTTGGTCGACTAACTCACGACATATGGCTGTGCCTATGCCCCCTGTACCACCTGTTACCAGTGCTAGACGTTTATTATTTTTGTCCACACTCCATCTCCTTCTGCTGCGGTAGGGCCTTGCGGCCGTGGTTGGCAGGCTGTCCATGACAACCTACACAGACCCTCTGATCCTAATGGATTAACTGAGTAGTCTGTCACAGCAAAAACGGCCAATATGGCGATGAATTTCGGCCACTCGCTAACGGCTGGGCAACACATGCCAAGCGTGAGACATTTGGGTATAATTCGCGCCTTTTTCGCACGATCCCGAGTCTGGCACATGAAGTTCGTCATTAAGCTGTTTTCTGAAATAACCATTAAATCTAAGCCTGTGCGCAAGCGCATGGTGGTACAACTACGTCGCAATATTAAAGAGGTATTGCAGGTGTCAGGTGTTCCAGCATCTGTTCAAGGGCAATGGGATGCGGTTGAAGTCGACATTAAAGACGATAGCCAAGAGCACCTAGCTGTGGACGCCCTATGTCGCGTCCCAGGGGTTGCCCGTGTGCTTACGGTGAAAGACTACAGCTTCGAAACCTTTGACGACATTTTAGATATCGCCCGCGAAACCTACGCAGAGCAAATTAAAGACAAAACTTTTTGTGTACGGGTAAAACGTACGGGCCAACATGAATTCCGCTCCATTGATGTGGAGCGCTATGTGGGCGGCGGCCTACTTAAGCAAACCGAAGCCAAAGGCGTAAAACTGAAAGACCCTGACGTTGAAGTCAAAATGGAAATTCGCAAGAAACGCTTGCTAACCATCAGTGCAATTAACAACGGCATGGGTGGCTACCCAATCGGTTGCCAAGGCGCGGTTATGTCGCTCATTAGCGGTGGCTTTGACTCTAACGTGGCGAGTTATTTGATGATCCGCCGCGGCTTAATGACTCACTACTGCTTCTTCAACTTGGGGGGCACCGCACACGAAGTCGGCGTGAAACAAGTTGCGCATTACATTTGGAAAACTTACGGCGCGAGCCAAGGCGTAAAATTCGTCACCATTCCGTTTGAAGACGTGGTGGGTGAAATTCTTAAGCAGGTCGATAATTCCCAAAT
Organism: Pseudomonadales bacterium; assembly: GCA_041589295.1. Lineage (GTDB taxonomy): Bacteria > Pseudomonadota > Gammaproteobacteria > Pseudomonadales > Oceanobacteraceae > Bermanella. The sequence continues at coordinate 16,524 of JBFHVZ010000005.1, read as the reverse complement.
GGGCGTTATCTTAAAACGCATGATGTTGCGCGCCGCCAGTGAAATGGCCAAGCAATTGAAAATCGAATCCTTAGTCACAGGCGAAGCCATTGCGCAAGTAAGCAGCCAGACTTTGCGCAACCTAAGCGTCATCGATTCGGTAACAGACACCTTGGTATTACGCCCACTTGTTGCCATGGACAAAACCGACATCGTAGATTTGTCCCGCAAAATCGGAACCTATGACTTCGCAGCCACCATGCCGGAATTCTGCGGTGTGATTTCGGTTAAACCAACCACTCATGCAAAAATTGACAAAGTCGAAGCAGAGGAAGCGAAGTTTGATTTTGCTGTTTTAGAAGCGGCCATTGCCAATGCACGCATCGAAAAAATTCAAAACGTATTGGCAAGCAGCGAAGGCATTGCCGACGTAGAGTTAGTCGCCATTCCAAACTCGGATGATGTGATTATTGATATTCGCTCAGACGTAGAGCGTGAAGCCAAACCCCTAAGTCTGACGAATAACGAAGTGCGCTGCATTCCCTTCTTTGAACTCAGCCAACACAAGGATGACTTCAAAAATGAACGTAATTATCTACTGTATTGCGACAAAGGCACCATGAGCCAAATGCATGCGCAGCAATTGAAGCAACAAGGTTTTGAAAATATAAAAGTATTTAAGCCAACAGCATAAAGAAAAAGTCGTTTAGGTTTAAACCACACACTTTGTTTAATTTCATTTAACGAGTGTGTGCGCTTAATCTAAACGACTTTTTGCTTGCAGAAAACAATATTGTTTTAAGCCTTTACGAAACGTAATTCTTACGATGCCAACGCAGGCAGAATAAAACCCCACCCCAAGTACACAGCACCTTCTAAGATCGGGCGACCACCTTCGTAAGCCTCCCCTTTTGGCAAAATAATGCGCAGGCAAAGCTCAGCAAGGGCCAAGTAAACCAACAAAAAAATAATCGAGCTAAACAGCCAGGCCACCAACGCAAGTTCAAACTGGTACTCAAGCGCTGCCGCAAAATGCGCGCTACCGCTAATGGCCAAGGCTGCACCAATGTGCTGTGCTGCCGCTTTCACCACAGGTGGCTCACGTCGCGCATCAATGGCCGCCAATAATGTGCCCGCCGTCCAAACCAGTCGCAAACGGGTTTCCAACGCCAATAAGCACTGAGCAATGACAAAACCAAAGATCAACGCCATCAAACCCAAGTTGGCGTCCTGCGAAGTCCACTGCATCGCAGAGCGAATCACGATCGCGGTGCCGATTAAGTGCGCGCCCGTCATCAGCGCCGCTGCGGTATTTCCAGCCTGAGCCGCCCGATTTAAATTCAGCGCGGGCAGTACCACTTTATCCTGCAACCATGCACCCAATCGCAACAACACCATGGCCAGCACGCCATAACCGGTGACGATGAGCCATTCCGACATCAGGTTTAGGCTAAACGACCCCGCCGTCACCGCGGTTATCGCAATCATGAGAGCGATGACAGCGGCTGCTGTTTCGATATTCGTGGCATCCGAGCGCTCACCCATGGGGCGAACAATCAACCGACTAATCCAGCGCATGGCCGCAACCAAACTAAAGATCGCCGCTAAATCCACCAATAAGAAACTAATATAGGAGGCATCCGCTGACACCCAATCGAAGATATTCATTACACCCCTTTTTTATAACCTACGCATAGCAAGTGCAGCCCGTTATAATGCCTGCTTCGTATATAAAGTCACGGGATTTTCCGCCATGAAAGTGGTTTCATTTAACGTTAATGGCATCCGCGCCCGCCTGCATCAGATGTCTGAGCTGGCCAGCAGCCAAAAAGCAGACATCATTGGCCTACAAGAAGTAAAGGCCACTGAGGAGCAATTTCCATTCGAAGATATCCAATCTCTGGGATACGACAGTCAGGTCCACGCACAAAAAGCCCACTACGGTGTTGCCACCCTGAGCAAGACCGCTCCCGCACTTGTGCAGAAAGGCTACCCCACTGACACCGAAGATAGCCAAAAGCGCTTCATTCACACGCAACACATACTTGTCGATGGCCGAACTCTGCATGTACTGAATGGCTATTTTCCACAAGGGGAAAACCGCGCGCACGAAACCAAATTTCCAGCCAAAGAAAAGTATTACGCTGATTTACTGAAATACATGCAGGACAATTTTTCGCCATCGGATCTCGTTATTGTCATGGGTGACATCAATGTCGCGCCCATTGATGCTGACGTCGGCATTGGCCCGCAAAACGCAAAACGCTGGTTAAAAACCGGTAAGTGTGCCTTTTTGCCAGAGGAGCGAGAATGGGTACAACGACTATTGGATTGGGGCTTAATTGACAGCTATCGATTGTTAAATCCAGAAGTGACCAACCGTTTTAGCTGGTTCGATTACCGCAGTAAAGGTTTTGAAGATGAACCCAAGCGCGGTCTGCGTATCGACTTAATTATGATCACTAAACCTTTAGTAGATCACTTAATCAATTCCGGTATCGACTACAACATTCGCGGCATGGAAAAACCATCCGACCATGCGCCGATTTTTGTGGAGTTTGATGGACTAGCGTTAAAAGGCTGACAGCATAGTTGGTTTTAACACCGACCAAGTGCGGGACCTGCCTCGCACTTGTCAATCACAACAGAGTAGCATGCTAAAGACTCACTCACCCTTTTGCGATTAAATAACATGACGCTGGAATCAACACACTGTACAGCGCCATACTGCACCGCCAAGACAAAGGCGCACTCTTCAGCGCCATAAAAAACTCGCTCACCATTATCCCTTTTACCGCCGTTAACGTCGCTGCTAGCCAAAGCCAGTGCGGATTTTCGATAACCGACATCACGAGCGTCGCAACGATTAAAACCAACCAAACCGTAAATAAGATCATAGTTGCGACACCATCACATAATATAAACCAGTAAAAACACCAGCAACCACAGTAGATCCACCATATGCCAATAACTAGCAACGGATTCAATGGCCGTCATATCCACGGGATATTTTTCTGGATTATTTAGTTTAACGCGAATGGTCGTCAGCATAATCATGCCAAACAAAACATGCAGCCAATGAAAAAGCGTTAAGAAGAAATAGAAAAAGAAATACGCGTCGTAGTGTAGGCTATAGCCCAGCTTATAAAGCTGCACCCATTCCCAGACCTTGCCAACTACATAACCTAACCCCATTAACAGAGCCAAAGTTAAATAATGCCGTCCGGGATTTAGTTGGTGACGATGCAGCGCGTTGACCGACGCCACCACTAGCGCGCTGGCCGTTAGTAAAAAGACTGTACTACTAATGCCAATATTTAGATGAAGCTGCGCTTGCCCCTGATTAAACATCTCGCTATTCAAGCGAAACTGCACGGCGTAGGCCAGAAACAGCAAGGCGAAGGTTGTTAGCTCAATATAAATAAACAACCAGACGCCCGGGCTACCGGGCAGTACTTTGCCAGAACGGTTTTTTCTGGAGAGCGTTTGAGTCATGACGCAACACCCCAAAACACAAAGCGCCTTTATATCAAAGGCGCTTTGAGGGATCCCGAGTCAGATCAAGGTTTTTTGAATCACCGATAATTAGTGTTCTAAAACGTAGCGCCCTTTGGCACCACCGTTTAACACTTCCGCTAGCGTGCCAGCCAACTGATCTTTAGTTATCACATGAGATACATCTTCAAGCTGAGGAAGGGCCCATTCATCCGCCATTTTATTCCACACGCGTTGTTTGATTTCTAGCGGCAGTTCAACTGAATCCACGCCCAAAAAGTTAATTCCACGCAGAATAAACGGGAATACACTAGTCGATAACACGGGCGAGTTCACCAAGCCACAGGCCGCAACGCTTCCGCCGTAGTTCAGCACCTTAAATATAGTTTCAAGCACTTTACCACCAGCCACGTCGACTGCTGCGGCAAACACAGGCTTGAGCATGGGCTTTGGTGACTCATCAATAAAATCATCACGCAATAACACCGACTTAGCACCAGCTGATTTAAGCATGGCTTCGGCATCAGATTTACCGGTCAACGCTGCAACCTCAAAACCTAATTTGCTTAACAGCATGACCGCCACAACACCCACGCCACCAGTTGCACCAGTTACCAGTACGGCACCGTCTTCAGGTTTAACGCCTTGATGCAGCAGTTTTTCTATGCAAAGGGCGGCAGTAAAACCTGCTGTCCCCCATTGCATAGCCTGTTGTGGCGATAACCCTGCTGGCAACGTCATAACCCATTTTTTAGGCACACGTATGTATTCACCAAAGCCACCTGCGGTATTCATACCCAAGTCATAACCCACCACAAGCACGCTATCACCTTCAGCAAAGGTGCCGCTTGCATCGGCAACCACTTGCCCCACGGCATCTATACCAGGCGTATGAGGAAAGCTACGTGTAACGCCCTTGTTGCCACTGTTGGATAACGCATCTTTAAAATTAACTGACGAATACGATACTTTGATGAGCACATCACCCGCTGGCAGGTTATCTGTTTCAAGTTCTTTCACAGCGCCTTGGTAATGACCGTCTTGCTCTTCAACCACATAGGCTTGGTATTTCATAACAATTTTCCCCGCCTTTTTTTACATATACCATTTTTGGAAAGAAAGCTTTTCAACGGCTTGTTCAACACCGCGGCTAATCGCAGTTTGTGCAGCCAAGCCTAATCGCTGACCCAAGGCTTTTTTCTTTGGTGTCGTAATCAAAAAGACATCACAGTCTTTGCACTTATCCTGTAGGTATTGATCGCTGGTTTTGATTTCATCAATTAATTTGACATCCAGCGCACGCTGGCCGTACCAAATATCACCGTTTGCCACAGCATTAACGTCCACGACTGGTCGGTGCTCTGATACAAAGGTTTTAAATAATTCGTGTACGTCTTTTAAATCTTCTTGGAATTTTTCACGAGCTTTATCTGTATTCTCACCAAACAAGGTCAGCGTACGCTTGTATTCGCCTGCAGTATGAACTTCAAAATCGATGTCGTTTTTCTTTAGCAACTTATTAAAGTTAGGCACCTGCGCTACTACACCAATAGAACCCAAAATCGCAAACGGCGCTGCCACTATTTTGTCTGCAACAACAGCCATCATATAACCACCACTGGCCGCGACTTTGTCGACACAAACCGTTAATGGAATGTTGTGGGACTTAATACGATCTAGCTGCGATGATGCCAAACCATATTGATGAACCATGCCACCGCCACTTTCAACTTTTACTACAACCTCATCGTCTGGCGAGGCAATGGTCAACAAAGCGCTAATCTCATTTTTAAGACGCTCGCCCTGACTGGCTTTTATGTCGCCGTTAAAATCCAAAACAAACACTTTTTTCTTTTGAGCTTGCTCGTCAGCCGCGTTTGCACTCTTAGCTGAATCTTTCGCCGCTTTCGCTTTTAGCTTAGCGTCGGCTTTTTCTGCTTTTTTTATCGCCTTAAGCGCCGCTTTATCCAATACGCTTTCTTGCAATTGGCTTTTAAGCTTATCCAGCTTCTCGTTAAGTTTGGTGATCTTTAAACCTGTCGGTTTATCCTTTACACCTGCACTGGCCGCGATGCCAATAATCAACGCAATCACCACCAATACCGTCACTGCCTTGGCTAAGAACATGCCGTATTCAGCTAAAAATTCCACAAAGTATCCTTTTATACGTGTCAGAGAAATTGCGGCCTAGTGTACATGCTCACCTCACCGAAGTAATTACCTGCGTGGCACAGCTCCATACCGAGTTGGACGAGGATAAGACTAATTCAAACAATCGTATGATTTGCTATTGACACTACAAGAAGGCTCTCTTAGTCTCTTGCGGTCTGTCTGACAGACATCCACTGTGTACTTGTTTGTTTTTTGTACAACCCTTTGGGCGCATCTGGGTACACCCGAGCTTTTAGCGAGATAATAAGAAGGATAGTGACATGACTTCTGTAGCTGACATCATTGAACAAATGAAAGGCAAATTTAACGCTGACGCCGCTGCTGGCATGGAAAACGTTTTCCAATTCAGCATCGAAGACGGTGACAACTTCTACGTTGCGATCAGCAACGGCGAACTGGAACTGGGTCAAGGCGAACACGCTGATCCTTCTGTAACTCTGATCATGAGCACTGAAACTCTGGTTGGCGTTATGACCGGTGAAACCGACGGCATGCAAGCATTCATGGCTGGTCAGCTACGCGCTGAAGGCGACATGATGCTGGCAACTAAACTGGGCGAACTGTTCCCTCAGTAATTAAATGCCGACGCAATAAAAAAGGGAGCTTAGCTCCCTTTTTTATTGCGTGTAGATTTGTGGTTTACCTCGGGAGCTGCCTAAGAAGCTACCTAGGGCATAGCTAATTTGGCTTGTGCATTGGTTGCAACCACACTTAGCTCAGAGTCCTCTAAATACACTTGATAAATTGCACCGTCGGTCATGGGTACATACGCCACCTTCTCTAACGACTCCGCCGCAAAGGGTAGCTTTTTAACCAAGCCATCAATCAACAACCAAAAGCCACCTACACTATTCGCCCAAAGCGCGTGTCTGGTTTGAATGTCTTTATCGTTTTGTTCAAGTGATAAATAACGGCCGCTGATTTTATCTAACTTAAAGCTGCTAAAACTACCAATAGAAAGAACACGGACATCCAACTGCCATTGATCCCCCGCCATTTCGAGGTTTCGAACAGCGCCATCGGCATCTATTAACTCTAATGCATAAAGCTGGTTGCCTTTTTCGGCAATGGAAACCGTGGCCAATGGTCGCTTGTTCTCGACTTGCCCATAAGAGAACAAATCCAACGTCACCACCACCAATAGTATGGATGACAACACCAAGCCCACACCCAAACATCCTTTGAGCCAAGCCAAGAACCAGCCGCGGGAGATAAGTAGCTTAAGCGCCAACCATAAAAGTAGGATTGCCAGCAGTGAGAATCCTATTCCGAATGCAATGACAGCCATTTGAGTTTTCCGAAGTTGAATCGACTAGGGTTATTGAACTTTGTAGCCCAACTGATGAATACCTTTCACCGCCAGATCCAATATATCTGGACTGACCTTGTCGGACTGCGAAAGCGTTTCCACATAGTATTCAATACTGGTTAAGGCATCAGCCAGTGCTTCGAGTTTTTGTGCGTCGGTAGTCATATCCGAAGGAAGAACACGCTCATTAATAAAGCGTAGGGCCGCACCAACCACTTCGCTGGCACGGTTTTCATTTAAGAAGATCAATGCACCTCGAATGCCATTGAGTGTGCTTTTGATGTTATTTAGATGCAATTTGTCTTGTGTATCTGCGAATGAGGCGATCGCTCGCTTAGCCAAAGCCAAGCCGGATTCCACTTCATCAAAAATAACAATGCGGGCTTCGTTGTAATGACCCGCGCCAATCAACTTGGTCGTTTGACTGGCTTTTTCACGCTCTGCTTTAGAGAAGCGCTTTGACGCCAGCTCCACCTGCAAAAGTGCATCTGCAACTTGTGCGAGTAGCCCGACTCGTTCTACTTCACTCGATAGCGAACCTAAACCAGCTAATCGGGACTGCTGCTCTCGCAGACGTTTTGCCAAGTCTTGCTGGTTAATAACATTTAACACACCGACTAAGCGATCAATTTGATCGGCTATGCGCTCGTAGCCATCTGCGGTCAGCGTGCCGCGTGCCGCTAGGTCTAACGACGCTTTAATGTCGTCAATTTCCGCCTGAAACGCTTTAGTAAGCGAGTCGTAAGCACCAATATCTGGCCCACCCATCGCCGCTCGCTCTTCTTTGAGCATGGTTTCCGTGATGTCAGACTTCAGCCCGTAGACTTTTTTAACCGCCTTAACCAAACTGGTTTCTGATTCAGCCAGCGCCACCAGTAGCAACATATCTTTGAGCACTTCATTGGCTGCATCCGCGGTAAAGACCGACAAACCTTTTTTTGCCATCGCGCGAATCTGTAGATCAATACGACCAAACAACATGCGGCGCGCAAGCGTCAGCTCGTAGCCCTCGTCGATCATCACACTAATGGCAGCCTTAGCAACCCACCAAAAACTCCATGCTCCGGTTCCGCGTAAGCCTGCCTCCAACTTGTCGATAGAGCGCTGTAAAAGTTTAAGACCTAGCTGTGGTTGCTGGCTTCGCAACACACGCACTAGCCCCACTTGATACATTAATCGCAGGTGACTGAACTGTGGGCGAATGTCGAACTTAGGCTTTTCTGTGGCTGGCAGCTTAGGCCTTAGATTAACCCGAAAGAAATGGGATTCTGAGATAGTCTTGTGATTGCCCGCCTTACGCACTTGATTGATGGCTGGCACAAGCAAAATAGGCAAATCGCGCTCTTGATCTAACAGTATGGTCATATAACGACCCAAGCTGATCAGCGCCTGACCGATGGCTTCGAGCTTAACGTCAAACTTCACCACGCCGTCGCCAAGTAGAGACAGCATCTCGGTACACAGCAATTCGGGGCCAGCTAGTTCAAGTAGTTTGTAAGTACCACGGGCGAGGTTGAGTTCGTCTGCAAAGAGCTTTAACTGGGGCTCACCCCGCTCTTCGGCATACTGAGTGAAGTAGCCTTCGGCTTTTTGAAGTGTTGACTCCAGCTCCTGACGCACAAGGCTGATCGACACACTGAAATTTGCGGCAAGATTTGTCATATGGCTAGAAGCAGGAACTTATTATCTTTTTTGTTATTAGTACACGCACCGCGTGCGAAGGTTCGATAAAATTTCACATAAACTCGTTAAGGTCCAGTAGTTTAAGTAAAGATTCAGCCAATATCATTGAATAACTTCACGCTAATGACACTTATTTCAAAACAGTCTAACTGTTCGAGAATGACCAGCCTAATTGGGCCACAGGACCTTTTCTGATTTTTTTCTCAACAACTCTAAGAAATCAGCATGAGCCTGTTGCTCATTCACTTGTACGCCGTAACTAGCCAACTTGGCTGCCAGTTGAGCATCCACCTGAGTCAATTCATCTTGTAAGCCCTTGTCTTGTTGCCGGCCCTTGCTGCCTTCCGCTTCTAACGTGAGAGCGGTTTGGCCACCGGTCATGAACAGATACACATCCGCTAGGATCTCAGAGTCAAGCAAGGCCCCGTGCAGCTCACGATGTGAGTTGTCTATCCCGTAGCGTCGGCATAGTGCATCAAGGCTGTTTCGCTGACCAGGATGCTTCTCACGGGCCAATGCTAGGGTGTCGAGGACGGTGCAGATCTCGAGGGTTTTGGGGTAGCCCAAGCGGCCAAATTCCATATCCATAAAACCCACGTCAAACGGTGCGTTATGAATGACCAGTTGCGCGCCACGGATAAACTCCATGAACTCATCGGCGATCTGCGCGTATACCGGCTTGTCTTCTAGAAATTCGTCAGTAATGCCGTGCACTTCCATGGCTTCTGGATCCACCAAGCGCTCTGGATTCACGTACTGATGGTAGTGACGCCCTGTCAACTTACGGTTTACCAGTTCCACACACCCTATTTCGATAATACGGTGCCCTTCCCCAATGCCCGTGGTCTCGGTATCCAGTACCACTTGTCTCATGACTGTTGCCCCTTAATAACGCCTTGATTAGCCAATTGATCAGCGCGCTCATTTTCTGGATGGCCACTATGCCCTTTTACCCAGCGCCACTCAATTTGATGCTTGGTAAGCTGCTCGTCTAGCGCCATCCACAAATCTTGATTTTTGACAGGTTGTTTCGATGCCGTTTTCCAACCGCGTTTTTTCCAGTTGGTCATCCATTCTAGTACGCCACGGCGCACATACTCTGAGTCTGTGGTCAGGCGAACGTTGCAAGGACGATTCAACAGTTTGAGTGCTTCAATGGCGGCGGTCAGCTCCATGCGGTTATTGGTGGTATTTGACTCACCACCGCATATTTCTTTTTCGATATCGCCGTAACGCAGTAACGCGCCCCATCCGCCCGGTCCAGGATTCCCTTTGCAGGCCCCATCTGTGTAAATTTCAACGGTGTGTGACACGAACCCCTCTCGTTGTCGGCGTGGCAATGGAAAGGCCACGGGCTGGCAAAGGGCGCCATTTTGGACGAATGGGCGTCATTCCTGCAACCAGTTTGCGGGCTATCAGCACGTAGACGCCGCCAAACGGCAATCCTGTTTTGCTCAGAACGCCATCCACCGCCTGCATCGCACCATGCAAAGCGCTTAGATGTAACGGAAAGAAGAACTCACCGTAACCATGTTTTTCATCACGAAACCCCAATAACGCCATCCAGTCTTTTAGTCGATTCATGGTGATGTGGTACCCGCGCCATGGGCCCTTATGGTCTCGCGCCAAGCGTCTTCTCACACCACACATACTCCACGGGTTAAAACCCACTACAACCAGATATCCGTTAGGCACTACAACACGAGCAGCCTCGCGTAAACATTGATGAGGGTTCTGGGTGAAATCCAATACATGATGCAGCACGACCGCATCTAAGGTGTTCTCGCGAAACGGTAAATGACAGTAATCAATTTGAGCCGAACTGGTTTGATTTGTCTGTGACTGTGAGACATAAAAGTCATGATCAAGCGAGGTATGGTCTAGCAGCTTTTCGCCCAAGCCACTGTACTGCAACAGATAGTAGCCATGTAGCTCTGGTAGCAGCTGAGTGATGAGCTTTCGCTCACTGGCTAAGAGTGCTTGACCAGTTTGAGATTTAATCCAGGATTCAGGCACGAACGCCTCCTTCCTTATGCTTTTTGGGCAGCATAGTGCAATTCCTAATAACTGACTACTGAGGTCCTCACCGCATTTTTTAATCACGCAGGGTCGGCACTCGGTGTCAATCTTGACCCTATATCTTCACATACTTACACTGCCGGACCATTTTGACTATGTTATGTATATGATGTTTCGTCTTAGTACCTTATTGCTCACATTAATCGCGGTTTCTACGCTGAGCGGTTGTAATTTAGTTAAACCGACATCACTGGCCCAGTCTGAGGCAGAGGCCTCGTCATCCGAGACTGCATTGCCTGAAGCACCCAACCTATTGCTGGACAAGGTGGTCACCACCCATTACGAACAGCTGCCTCCACAGAGCCCAGAATCTGACCTGTGGCAACGAGTGCTAAATAGCTACAAATTGGATCTCACCGTAGAGAACGATCGCATTCAATCTCAGATCAACTGGTTCTCTCGCCACCAAAGCTACCTAGACCGCGTGACCGACCGCGCCGAACGTTACTTATTCTTTATTATGGAACAAGTGGAAGTTAGAGACGTACCAGGTGAATTGGCGCTACTACCGATTGTTGAAAGCGCCTTCGACCCGTTTGCCTACAGCCACGGCCGTGCCTCAGGCGTATGGCAGTTTATCCCTTCCACCGGTCGCCTCTATGGCATGAAGCAAGATTGGTGGTATGACGGTCGCCGTGACATCCGCTTGGCCACCATCGGCGCATTGCGTTACTTAGAAGCGCTCGCACGGGAATTCGACGGCGACTGGATGCTGGCATTGGCGTCTTATAACTCTGGTGCTGGAACCGTGCGCAAGGCCATCCGTAAAAATAAGCGTGCTGGCCTGCCAACGGACTTCTGGTCCCTATCACTACCGCGGGAAACTCGAGCCTACGTACCCAAACTCTACGCCTTGGCCAAAATGCTACAAAACCCAGAAAAGTACGGGGTTAACTTCCGTCCATTACCCAATAAGCCTTATTTCGCCGTGGTAAAAACAGGTAGCCAAATGGACTTAAGCCAAGCAGCAGAAATGGCTGAGGTCGACATTGATGAAATTTACAAGCTCAACCCACAGTACAACCAATGGGCCACAAGTCCGAACGGCCCGCACGAACTACTGGTTCCATTTGAAAAGCGCCATACATTTGCACGAAAACTTGCTCATTTACCTGAAATTCAACGTATTAAGTGGCAACGCTACACCGTACAATCTGGCGATTCTTTAATCTCCATCGCCAAACACTTTCACACCACACCCGACGCCCTACGTCAGGTCAATCCGGTGAGCGGCAACCTCATTCGTGTTGGCGACACACTGCTAATCCCAACCGCATTTAACAGCTTAAACACATACAGCCACAGCGCGGGCAATCGTTTAAAGCGCAAACAACTGCCATCCAATGCACCTAAAGGCACCACACGAATTGATCACGTGGTTCAGTCCGGCGACTCTTTCTGGGAATTGGCGCGCCAGCATAATGTGAATGTACGCAGCCTAGCCAAATGGAATGGTATGGCCCCTACCGATCCACTAAAACCGGGTCAGAAGCTGGTGATCTGGTCGAAAGCACCTTGGGTCAAAAACAGCCGCGAAGTAATTCGTAAAATCCGCTACCGCGTACGTAATGGCGATTCTTTGTACCGCATCGCCGATAAATTCCGTGTCAGCGTGAGCGATATTAAGCGCTGGAACCAACTTAGCTCTGCAAAAAAATATTTGCAGCCAGGTGAGGAACTGGTTTTGTACGTTGATGTCACAGGAGCCGGTTAAAGCAATTACTGCCGCGTTTGATTCGAAAAAAATTTTTCAACGACGAATATCTCTGGTAGTTTGAGCGCTTCGGCATAAACCATGAGCCGAACCTCAAACACGCGTCATAACAATAAGAAGCATCAATGCAGGGTTATTTTCTACGCAGGTTTCTACTGATCATTCCAACCTTTATCGGCATCACCATTTTGGTTTTTGCATTGACGAGGTTGGTACCCGGTGGACCTATTGAGCGCATGCTCGCCGAAGCACAACTAGCGGGCGACACCGCAGGTACGCCAGATGGCTTCGGCTCCCAAGCGTTAGATGAAGATCAACTCGAACAATTAAAAGCCTACTACGGTTTCGACAAACCTATCATTACCAGCTATTTCGACTGGCTTGGTAAAGTGCTGCAACTAGACCTTGGCGAGTCCACTCGTTACGGTGAACCGGTTTGGGACAGCATAATAGAGCGCCTCCCCGTTTCTATTTTTTATGGTGTCACCACCATGATTTTGACCTACTTAATTTGCATTCCACTCGGTATTTTAAAGGCGCTAAAACATGGCGCTCCATTCGATCACATTAGCTCTGCCGTAGTTTTTATTGGATACGCCATTCCCGGATACATCATAGGTATCGCGTGCGTTACCTATTTTGCCGCACACCTCGAATGGTTTCCGTTAGGGGGATTTGTCAGTGACGACTTTGAAGAGCTAACACTGTGGGAAAAAACAAAAGATTTGGTATACCACGCCACACTACCGTTAATCGCCTACATGGCAGGCTCTTTTGCGGTAATGACGTTTATGATGAAGAACGCACTCATGGAAAACCTTGCCGCTGATTACGTGCGCACCGCCACGGCAAAAGGTCTTAGTTTTGCCAAAGCCATTCGCGTTCACGCTTTGCGCAATAGTTTAATTCCACTTGCGACACACTTTGGACAAAACATTAGCGTCATTCTCGGCGGCAGCTTCTTAATTGAAAAAATCTTTAACATCGACGGGATTGGATTACTGGGCTACGAAGCATTAGTCGAACGAGACTACCCCGTGGTCATGGGCATACTGGTTATTTCGTCTGTGCTGTACCTAATTGGTAATATTCTGTCCGACTTATGTGTTGCCTGGGCCGACCCAAGAATTCGCTTTGGGGAGAAACGATAATGAAGTTTCTTCAAAAGCTATCAATTAGCCCACAAACCCGTCGTCGCATCGACCGCTTTAAAGCACTAAAGCGCGGATATTACAGCGCTATGGCGGTTATATTTTTTATTGTCGCCAGTCTTTTCGCAGAACTTTGGATCAACAACCGAGCACTCATAGTGAGCTATGAGGGTGAATGGTATTTTCCAACTTACGGTGATGTTATTCCCGGTACGACCTTCGGCTTGGACTATCAGTGGGAGACCCACTATCGCAAACTGCAAAAACAATTCGAAGACGATGACAGCGATAACTGGGTGCTAATGCCACTCATTCCATTTAGCCCATTTGAAAACGATTTCATCGAGGGGGAATACCCGCCTTACGCGCCTAGCTTAGAAAGTGGCCATTATTTAGGCACAGACATGGCTGGACGAGATATTTTCGCGCGTATTATTTATGGCTTTCGTATTGCCATTTTATTTTCGTTATTCCTACTGGCCGTGACATACATTGTTGGTGTCATGATCGGTGCGCTAATGGGATACATAGGCGGCACTTTTGATTTGGTGTTTCAGCGCTTAATCGAAATTCTGTCAAACGTGCCCATGCTCTATGTGATCATGATCGTTGCCTCAATCATCACTCCAAACTTTTGGACCCTAGCCATCATGTTGGCAGCATTTAGTTGGATGGGGATGACATGGTATATGCGCACCGAAACTTACCGCGAAAACGCCCGCGAATACGTGCTTGCCGCACGCGCCTTAGGAGCCAGCGACAGTCGCATTATGTTTAAACACATTTTGCCCAACTCAGTGTCAATACTGGTGACGTTTTTCCCGTTTTCCGTCGTGGGTGGCATTACCGCATTAACCAGTTTAGATTACTTGGGCTTTGGCTTGCCCGCCCCTACGCCAAGCTGGGGAGAATTACTGCAGCAAGGCACGGACAACATGGAATACCAATGGATCGCCATATCGGCCGTCACGGCACTTAGCATTGTGCTCACACTGGTCACATTTGTCGGTGAAGCCATACGCGAAGCCTTCGACCCCAAAAAATATACGTTTTACGAATAATGACCCAACTATATAAAAAGCAAAGGATGATCATGCGCAGCGCCTATTCTTTTCTTAGCGGACTCCTGCTTTGTTTGTGCAGCTTTTCCGTATTTTCAGCCAACACGTTACCTTCAAACCTAGTATGGCAAACCAATCTCGATGCGCCGGTTTGGGCCGACCCTGCCGCCGCGAAAGGCGGTACATTTACCGACTACGTTTTGGTGTTCCCTCCCACGCTTCGTAATGTGGGTCCAGACTCAAATAGCGCGTTTCGTTCCTACATCAATGCAAACCAGATGAGTCTGACCAGCATTCACCCCAACACTCACGAAATCATTCCCGAGTTGGCCACCCATTGGGCCTATGACACTGATGGCAAAACCGTTTACTACAAACTAGACCCTGCAGCAAAATGGTCCGACGGTGAGCCGGTCACAGCAGACGATTTTCTTTATACTTTGGAATTTATGCGCTCGCCGCACATCAATGCGCCTTGGTACAACAACTACTACACAGAACAAGTGCTAGACGTTAAAAAATACGACGCGCACACCATTTCGGTTACAGGCGCCGTTGCGCGCCCTAAAGACGAGCTACATTACTACTACGACCTCGCACCCACGCCCAAACACTTTTACGGCCAACTAAATGAAGATTTTACCAAACAATACAATTGGGAAATCGTACCGAATACAGGCCCCTATCAAATTAGCAAAATTAAAAAAGGCAAATACGTCGACTTCAGTCGTAAGAAAGATTGGTGGGCCAAAGACAAAAAATTCAATATTGGTCGTTACAACGTCGACAAGGTACGTATTAAAGTCATTCGTGATCCAAACATTGCGTATAAGCATTTTGAAAAAGGCGAGTTGGATAGTTTTGATTTAGTGCAACCCGACTTCTGGCATAACAAAGCCAAGGGCGACATCTACGAAAAAGGCTTGGTTGAAAAGTTTCTGTTTTATAACGATATGCCTCGCTCCGCGTCCGGCTTTTTCCTAAATACCGCGCACCCGATCTTAGCGGACCAGCAAGTGCGTATTGCTTTGGCTCACGCGCTTAATTTCCAACGTGTTATCGAAACCGTTTTGAGAAACGATTACGAACGTCTAGAAGCATTTCATACCGGCTATGGTGAATACAGCAATGATTCGCTAAGCGCTCGCCCGTACGACTTAAAACGTGCTAATGCGCTACTTGACGAAGCTGGTTGGGGACAACGTGGTGGCGATGGCATTCGCATTAAAAACGGTCAACGCTTGAGTCTAGAACTAACCTACGGCCGAAAAGAACACAATGATCGCTGGAGTATTCTGAAACAAGATGCCATTAAAGCGGGTATCGAAATCAACTTAAAGCTGCTAGACCCGTCTGCGCACTATAAGACCATCATGCAAAAACAACATGAAATCTCGGCCTTAGGATGGAGCACAGGTTTCCGCCCTGCTTTTTGGGAACATTTCCACAGCGACAACGCCAATAAGCCGCAAACCAATAACATTACGAACACCGCCCTTCCTGAAATGGATAAATTAATTATTGCTTATCGTAATGAAACCGACGTAAGTAAGCGCATAGCGTTAGCTCAGCAGCTGGCACAAATCATTCACGACCAAGGGGCGTTTATTCCAAGCTTTAAGGTCACATACACTCGCGGTGCTCACTGGCGCTGGTTGAAATTCCCTGCCGTACCGGGGACACGCTCTTCTGGCTCCCTCTATAGTCCGTTTGGCGACGGTGGCCTGTTCTGGATCGACAACAAAACCAAAGTCGACACCATGAAGGCCCAAAAGAGCCGTGCGCAATTCCCTGTCGTATTTAACACCTACGATAATTACAAAGCGAAATAACTTACCCTAGTATCACGGACCCTGTATTTTGACTTCAGCCATTAAAACG
>JBFHVZ010000004.1:0-39769 GCA_041589295.1 Pseudomonadales bacterium | reverse complement strand
GCAGCCGTCTTGCTGAATGGTTAGGCTAACCCCCTGAAACTAAGGCAAAAATTGCCACTTTTCACACCATCACTCCAGCCACGTCATAAAACTGTATTTGGGTGAATTAACTTGCTGGATAACTCCATAACACTGTCTAGACTAACTTATAGGCACAGAGGCATCAGCCAGGGCGCTGGGAGGTAGCTTTGGATAAAAACATGAAAATTCTTGTGGTAGACGACTTTTCCACCATGAGACGGATCATCAAAAACCTACTGCGAGATCTTGGGTTTACCAACACTCAAGAAGCAGATGATGGCAATACCGCGCTACCCATGTTGAAAAGCGGGGACTTCGATTTTCTGGTCACGGACTGGAATATGCCGGGCATGACCGGTATCGAACTGCTGAAACATGTGCGAGCTGACGATCGCTTAAAGGACTTACCCGTGCTCATGGTGACCGCAGAAGCGAAGCGAGACCAGATCGTGGCCGCGGCGCAAGCCGGCGTTAACGGCTATGTGGTCAAGCCCTTCACCGCAGCCGTGTTAAAAGAAAAAATCGACAAAATTTTCGAGCGGGTTGAAGGCTGATTACTGAGGCATATCCATGGCAGCAGCGGAGTTGAACGAGACTACCGTATTCGAGCAGAGGTTCGCGGATATTTCGAAGAATCTGTTGGAATGTCTCGAAAAAAAGGACGTGGCGGGCGCAATTCATGTGATGTACGAATTGCAAAAAGTGCGTGACGAAAGCCTGTACCAAGAAATTGGTCGGCTGACTCGGGCGCTGCACGAATCCATAAAAAACTTCAATATCGACACCGAAGTTTCACAAGAGTCCGACGAAGAAAACGCGCAAACCCGGTTGGCCTACGTGGTCGATATGACGGCCAAAGCGGCGAATAAAACCATGGATAAGGTCGAAGAAAGCATGCCGTTATCCGAAGGCATCGTCGGCGAGGCCGCCGAAATAAACCAAGAATGGAAACGATTTTTAGGTAAAGAAATGACACCTGATGAATTTCGCGACTTAACGCGGCGCATCAGTGATTTTTTGGACAATGCTGAACTTAACGGCAAAGCCCTAAATAAAAACCTGTCGGATATTTTGTTGGCGCAGGATTATCAAGACCTCACTGGTCAGGTAATTCAAAAAGTCGCAAAAATGATTACCGATGTGGAATCTCAGCTCGTAAACCTAGTCGTCATGGCGGGACATGTAGATCGAATGACCGGCATTGAGCATGACGAAAGTGAAGCTGCACAACAAGAAGCAGACATTCACAAAGGTGAGGGACCACAAATCAATGCCGAGCAGAAGGAAGACGTAGCGGCGAACCAAGACGATGTGGACGACCTGTTGTCCAGTCTGGGTTTTTAGGCCTAGAAGGAGTTTAGGATGAGTTTGGATGCTGATGAAGAGATCCTCCAGGATTTCCTAGTTGAAGCTGGGGAGATCCTCGAATTGCTGTCTGAGCAGCTGGTGGATTTGGAAAATCGTCCTGACGATAAAGATTTGCTGAATTCCATATTCCGCGGTTTCCACACAGTTAAAGGTGGTGCGGGCTTCCTGCAACTAACCCCATTGGTCGATTGCTGTCACGTTGCCGAAAACGTGTTCGACTTGTTGCGAAATGGACAACGCAGTGTCAATGCCGAACTGATGGACGTGGTATTGCGCGCGCTGGATACCGTTAACGAAATGTTCGAGTGCGTACGCGGTGGCGAGATGCCAGCGCCTGCCGACGAAGATTTAATCGCCGACCTGACCCGTTTATCAAAACCAGAATCCGAAGACGAAGCACCAGCGGCGCAAGCGCCAGCACCCGAACCTGCGCCAGAGCCAGAGCCAGCGGCCGAAGCGCCCGCCGAACCTGTGGCTGCCGGAGAGCCGGGCGACATTACCGACGACGAATTTGAAGGCCTGCTTGATGCCTTAGACGAACCTGCCGCTGGGGCGGAAGCGGGTGCAAGCGCGGGTGCAAGCGAGGGTGCAAGCGAGGGTGCAAGCGCGCCTGCCAGTGCGGGTGCAAGTGCCGACAGCACAGACGGTGATGAAATCACTGAAGACGAATTCGAAGCCTTGCTTGATCAGCTGCATGGCCCAGTGGGCAGTGGTGAGAAACCGCAAGCTGCAGCACCTGCAGCAGAGGCGGCGGCACCAGCAGAGCCAGCGCCCGCAGCCGCGGCTGGCGGTGGTGGTGACGAAGACCTTATTACCGAATCAGAATTCGAAGAACTGCTTGATAAGTTGCATGGTCCGGGGGGCAAACCAACGCCTACTGGCGATGCTGCCGCGCCCAAGGCAGAAGCGCCGAAAGCCGAGGCGCCAAAAGCAGCTGCACCGGCTGCGAAAGCACCTGAACCCGCCGCGGCAAAACCGCCCGAGCCTACTCAGCCTTCGACTAAACCGGTAGCCGCGCCAACATTAACTGCACAGCCCAAAAAACCAGAGGCCTCACAAGCGCCGGCGGCAGAAGCCACCGTGCGTGTGGATACCAAACGTCTCGACGACATCATGAACATGGTGGGCGAGCTGGTATTAGTACGTAATCGTCTGGTGCGGTTGGGTCTGCAAAGCACAGACGAGTCCATGGCCAAAGCTGTGGCCAACTTGGATGTGGTCACGGGTGATTTGCAAACCTCCGTAATGAAAACGCGGATGCAGCCCATCAAAAAAGTATTTGGTCGCTTCCCTCGTGTGGTACGGGACCTTGCCCGTAACCTGAAAAAAGAAGTGAACTTAGAACTGCGCGGTGAAGAAACCGACTTGGATAAAAACTTGGTGGAGGCGTTGGCCGACCCCTTGGTCCACTTGGTGCGCAACGCGGTTGACCATGGTATCGAAATGCCAGACGAGCGCGCTGAGTCAGGTAAGCCTAGAAACGGTACTGTGATTTTGGCAGCCGAGCAGGAAGGGGATCACATCCTGTTGTCCATTCAGGATGACGGCAAAGGTATGGACCCGAAAAAACTGCAACAAATTGCGGTTTCTAAAGGCGTCATGGATCAAGATGCTGCCGACCGTTTGTCGGATACCGAATCGTTCAATTTAATTTTTGCACCGGGTTTCTCCACCAAAACCGAAATATCCGATATTTCTGGTCGTGGTGTGGGCATGGACGTGGTGAAAACCAAAATCACCCAGCTAAACGGCACCATCAGCATTGACTCTGTGTTGGGTAAAGGTTCGAAAATTATGATCAAGGTGCCACTCACCTTGGCCATTATGCCGACCTTAATGGTGATGTTGGCAGACCAAGCGTTTGCCTTCCCACTGGTGAGCGTCAACGAAATCTTCCACTTAGATTTATCCAAAACCAACGTGGTGGATGGGCAAGAAGTAGTGGTCGTGCGCGAAAAAGCCATCCCGCTGTTTTATCTCAAGCGCTGGTTAGTGGATGGCAAAACCGAAGCGGTTTCGCATCATGGCGAGCCCAAGGCCAAAGAAGGTCACGTGGTGGTTGTGTCGGTGGGTACACAACGGGTCGGCTTTGTGGTCGACCAGCTTATTGGACAGGAAGAAGTGGTCATCAAACCCCTTGGTAAGATGCTGCAAGGTACCCCAGGTATGGCGGGGGCAACCATTACAGGTGATGGTCGCATCGCGTTGATCTTGGATGTGCCCAGCATGCTGGCCTACTACGCAAAACGAAATAATTTGCTAGCTGCATAGCGGCTGACACAAAGGGTGTGTGGAAGGATGTGTTGATGTGTTTAAGGGTACGTAACGTGCCCTTTGTGTTTCGAATCTGGAGCCTCCATGGCCATTAAACTGTTGGTCGTAGACGACTCAAGCTTTTTTCAAAAGCGAATTCGGGAAATCTTAAAACCAGACCCGGATATCGAGATTATTGGCTTTGCTGACAATGGCCGAGAGGCCATTGAAAAAGCGCAAAAGCTTTCCCCTGATGTCATCACCATGGATTACGAAATGCCGGTTATGGATGGCCTAACCGCTTTGCGTAATATCATGAACATTAAGCCCACTCCTGTGCTCATGTTTTCGTCGCTGACCTACGACGGCGCGCGCGTCACGTTAGATGCATTAGATTCTGGCGCGGTGGATTATCTGCCAAAAAATTTCGAAGACTTGCAGCGCGGTGGTGATCGCATTCGTGCCATCCTGAGCGAAAAAATTAAATCGGTGGCACGGGAATACAATGGCGGTGCGGCGCGGGCAGTGAGCCAGATACAGCCGCATCGCGCCGCAGCCACAGCACCTGCACCAACACCAACAACACCTAAATCGGCATCACCTGCGCAGCCGACAACCCCCGCTAAATCAGCAGCCCCCGCTAAATCAGCAGCGCCTGCTAAATCAGCAGCGCCTGCTAAATCCGCCACGGCGCCCGCACCAGCCAGACCTAAGTTTGACCCAGCGCCGGTGGCGGCAGGCACAAATAAAGCGCTAAGCCACAGCGTTGATCTTGTGGTTATTGGGACCTCCACCGGTGGTCCTGTGGCTCTGCAAAAAGTGCTGGGTGAATTACCCAGCTCGTTTAGTAAACCCATCGTCCTTGTACAACACATGCCTGCGTCGTTTACCGCGGCGTTTGCTGATCGGCTTAATTCGTTATGTGCCATCAGTGTGAAATTGGCCGCAGATGGCGATGCGTTAAAACCCGGTCAAGCTCTACTGGCACCAGGGGGCAAACAACTTATGGTGGATCGTGGCCGGGTACGCATAGTCGATGGTGACGAACGTCTTAACTACAAACCCAGTGTCGACATTGCCTTAGCCTCGGCCGCAAAACATTACGCAGGTAAAACACTGGGCATTATTTTGACCGGCATGGGCAGTGATGGCTGTGATGGTGCGCGCTTGGTAAAACAGTCCGGCGGCTCCATTTGGGCACAAGATAAAGACACCAGTGTCATCTACGGCATGCCCATGGCCGTGGCCAAAGCTGGGTATACCGACGCCGTGTTACCGCTACAGGATATCGCCGTAAAAATGGTGAAAGAGGTACGGTAATGCAGTGGCTCACGCTGGCAGGGATGCTGCTGGGGTTCGGCGCAATCTGGTTCGGTAATGTATTAGAGGGTGGAACAGCCACCGGATTACTCAATTTGCCGGCCGCAATCATCGTGTTGGGTGGCAGCTTTGCCGCCGTCATTATTCAAACCCCTGTACCCATCTTTAAAGCAGCCATGATCCGCACCTTTTGGTTGTTCTTTCCGCCGCGCCATTCTCGCGAAACACTGCTAGAAAACTTGTGTGAATGGGCCAGCGCGGCGCGGCGCACTGGCTTTATCGGTTTAGAAAGCATTGCCGCGGTGGAGCATTCGCTGTTGGCCCGAAAAGGCTTAAACCTGTTAGCGGATGGACAAACGGCCCACGCCATCCGCAGCTCGTTAGAGCTGGACATGTATAAGCAAGAAGACGCGGGCCTACAGGCAGCTCATGTGTACGACAGCTTAGGCGGGTATGCGCCCACCATAGGGATTATTGGCGCGGTACTTGGGTTAATGCAGGCTCTTACTCAGCTAGAAAACCCAGACCAAATTGGAACCGGTATTGCCACTGCCTTTATCGCCACCGTGTACGGGTTGGCATTTGCAAACTTGGTGTGTTTACCGCTCGGACAGCGGATAAAACATTTGGTACGCGAAGAATATTTATATAACGAACTGACCATCGAAGGGCTTGTGGCCATTGCCGAAGGTGAGCACCCGTTGTCACTGCGTTATCGTTATGAAAACTTACGCCGAGGTGAGTGATCATGCCTAGACGTCATCGCCCGCCCGAGTCAGCCCATGTAATGCGATGGATGGTGTCTTGGGCCGATTTTATTACGCTGCTGTTTGCGTTTTTTGTGGTGCTGTATGCGATTTCGTCGGTAAATGAAAAAAAATTCGACGCACTGGCCACCTCGTTGCTGGGGATGTTTGACGGCCGCAATTTCAGTCAGTTTCCCATAGCGTTGCAGGCAATATTCCCCGTGGACCCCATGTCCGTGCCGTCGCAAGCCCAGCAGCAGGACCAAGTCCATTTGGCGTATTTGGATAAGCCCACGCCGTGGTTAGAGAAAACCCTCAGCGAAAGTTTGCCGACCAAAGCACTCAGCGTCATTGAAAGCGATGATTGGGTGCATGTCGAAATCTCCTCGGACCTTATTTTTAACCCACAGACTGATGTCATCACCCAGCAGGGCGCGCTTTACCTGAACGAGTTGGCTAAAGTGTTTAAGCAGTTCGCCAATGTCATCAACGTCGAAGCATTCAGTCACGCCGACCCAGAAGAAACCGTCAGTGACGAAAATCTATGGCAGCTATCAGCGTTGCAAGCCACCGCAGTGACCTATCACTTCATCATCGAAGGGATAGACCCTGCTCGACTTGCGGCCGTGGGCTATGGGCCGTATCAACCCATTGCCACGGTCGAAGACGAAGAAGGCCAAGCGTTGAATCGACGTTTAGTGTTTTTGATCGACCGCACAGCGGCACAGCGCCAACGTATAAAAACTGTGACGGAACGGCATTTATCTGCTAAGCCTAATAAATAGGAATAGAAAAATTCTCAGAGCCTCATGAATGGCTTTGAATCAGGGAGAGATATCTGTGCACGTCTGGGCCATAGCCAATCAAAAGGGCGGAGTCGGCAAAACCACCACAGCGGTGAGTTTAGCGGGCTTGCTGCGCGAACAGGGCCATAAGGTGCTGTTGGTGGATTTAGACCCCCATGGCTCGCTCACCAGCTATTTCCGTTACGACCCTGACACCATCGAACTGAGTGTTTACGACCTATTTATGCACGAAGGTCGAGTACCCGATGGCCTACCCAAGCAGATCATTCAACCCGGTCCTGTCGACGGCATTGACCTGTTTCCGGCCAGCACGGCGCTGGCAACCTTAGAGCGCAAAGTCAGCAATCAGGGTGGCATGGGACTGGTCATGTCCAAGGCGTTGGCCACTTTGTGGGATGAGTACCGTTACGTGCTTATTGATACACCGCCCATTTTAGGGGTGTTGATGATTAACGCGCTGGCGGCGGCGCAACGCTTGCTGGTGCCGGTGCAAACCGAGTTTTTAGCGGTGAAAGGGTTAGAGCGTATGACCCACACATTGGGCATGGTTATGCAATCGACCAAAAAGCAGCTGCCTTGCACGATTATTCCCACCATGTACGACCGCCGTACTCATGCTTCTTTGCATGCGTTGAAAGCCATCCGTGAACTGTATGGTGATCAAGTATTTGCCGAACCCATTCCTGTGGATACCAAATTCAGAGACGCCAGCGAACAAGGCAAAATGCCATCTACCCTAGAGGCCGACGGCCGTGGTATTCGCGTCTACCGTCACCTGCTGGACTTCCTGCAAGAAACCTCAACTAAAGCCAAACCGTCTGCATCGGCAGGGCAGTAGGGGGCAACATGGCAGTGACTACATCGGACAAAGCGGTCACAGACTACCTCGACAACTTGCTCAATGACTCGTTGCTGGATACAGCGCTGATTATTCCGCCAACGTCCAGCCCCGAGCCTGTTCAGGCCGAACCCATTCAGGTCGAACCCATTCAGGCCGAACCCATTCAGGCCGAACCCATTCAGGTCGAACCCATTCAGGCCGAACCCATTCAGGTCGAACCCATTCAGGTCGAACTCGCACAGCCCAGTCGTGAAACCCGGCCGCGCAGTGCCGATACCACAGATGTTACGCGTCGTATGGTGCCCGTCTTCGATGCCTTTCAACTCATGTCATTACAGGGCGAGCGCACCCTACAACATCGACACCTGATGTGGTTGGGTGTGCATGAGTTATTACCCTTAATTCGCCACCTGCCGTCATCGGGTTTGCGTCAGTACTGTTTACGTCAATGTGAAACCTTGCTGCGTCAGGCACGTACGGATCGTTAGAGCGGGAGGTCGCGATGCCACAAGCTGTGCAAACTAAATCGCAACTGGCCGTGCAGGAATACATGGAAAGCCTGCTGGTAGACTTGTTTCCAGCCATTCCGGACGAGCAGCTTGAAACCGAAACCACCCCCGAAGTAGCTACCCAAGAGGTCGTCACACCGGAGACTGCGGTGGCGTTCATCGCCAACGAGCCCGATACGCTTACCGAAGCTACAGTCGAAGCTGTAAGCCTAACCGAAACAGAGGTGGCAGTCGAAACAGCTGTTGAGACGGTAGTCGAGACACTTGCCGAGACCGAAGCCGAGACAGTAGCCGAGACAGTAGCCGAGACAGTAGCCGAGACAGTAGCCGAGACCGAAGAGTCCGTGCAAACCAAGGTTGCCGTCGTCGAGCCCGAACCGGTCGCCGTGCCGGAACCTGCACTTGAGGTGGCTCAGCCTGAGATAGATACCGCTCCTGAAGTGGAATCTGCCTCTGACGTTGAAACTCAACAAACAGTCGAACAGCAGACCGAGCAAGAGCGCGTACTGGGTGAGCCCCCCAAAGAACTGAGATACCCCAACGCTCCAGCATGGGCACAAGAGTCCTTTGACGTGCTGCTTTTTGACGTATGCGGTTTAAAACTGGCGGTGCCCATGGAGGCGCTCGGGCGCATCATTAAAGTCGAGCATGAAACCAACAATTTAATCGGCCGCCCAGACTGGTTTATCGGCGCCTACAGCGAAGCCGACCAGCGCTTATTTGTGGTGGATACCGCCAAATACATCATGCCCGAGAAAGGACTGGATCTTACCAGTCAGGGTTTTGACTACATCATTCAGTTACAACGCACCCAATGGACCCTAGCCTGCAAAAACGTAAAAACCACCGTGCGTCTTGAACCTGACCAAGTGAAATGGCGCAGCGCACAAGGCAAACGAAAGTGGCTGGCTGGTACCGTGGTGGATCAAATGTGCGCCTTATTACACGTGGACAGTTTGATCGAACTGCTTAATAGCGAAGTCCCCCAAGAGAAGGCCTAATGCCGAGCATTTTTTGACTGGCACACAACCTGCTCTGGTCTAGACTGAAACAAGGATAGTTGTGAATTTGACGATGGCAGCGGAAATCAACGATCTCCAACGCCCGGCGATTTGGTAGAGGTAAGCCGTCTATGAGTACCTATGAAGCAAAAGGGGTGGCCGAAGATCCCGTCTTGCAATGGGTCACGTTCCGTTTGGATAACGAAACCTATGGCATCAACGTGATGCAAGTGCAAGAGGTGCTGCGTTACAGCGAAATAGCCCCGGTACCCGGTGCGCCGCAATACGTGCTAGGCATTATTAACCTGCGCGGTAATGTGGTCACGGTAATTGATACCCGTCTGCGATTTGGGCTGCGTCAGGAAGACACGACCGATCAAACCCGTATCGTCATTATCGAAACCGAAAATCAGGTGGTGGGGATTTTAGTGGATGCAGTGGCCGAAGTGGTTTACTTGCGTCAGTCTGAAATCGAAACCACACCGAATGTCGGTAACGATGAAACCGCCAAATTCATTCAAGGGGTTTGTCACAAAAACGATGAACTCCTCATTCTCGTCGACCTTGAAAAAATGATGTCTGACGAAGAATGGAACGAGCTTGCAGAGCTGTAAGCGAACATAGCAAGGCAAGCACTACCTAAAAAAGCCGTTAACGGTTTTCCTTAACGGCTTTTTTAATCGGCAATAAAAACAACAAGGCCAGCGCTAGCACCCAAAGAATCCTTCTCTGTGGTGGACAATCGCTAACATGGCCGCTGACTGCGCGTCGCGCAAAGTGAGTCGTATCATGATCGAGTACTTTGAATCCGTATACCTGTTACATGGCAATCAATTAGCGTTAATGCTGACTTCTGGGTTGGCGTTTGTGAGTTTGACCTTTGCTGTGTTGAGTGGCCGCGCTTTAAAAAAATTTAAACGAAAGCAACACATTGAAAACCAGCGTTTTCATGATGACATGCGCGCATTATCAAAAGCCGCTGTGGGCATGGGGCAAAAGGTGTTGGATACAGAACGACGCTTGCAAGACTTAATGAAAAAACAGTTTGCGCTGTTAAACAGTCAGCCGGAGCATCCATCGTACGATCAAGCGTCCCATTTAATTCGCATGGGAGCCACCGAGCAAGACCTAGTGAGCAGTTGTGGTTTTTCCCATGCTGAGGCGGAATTATTGCTGTCACTAAATAAGCATTCTGACTCGACGGCGAAGCTACACCACTAGCGAGTAGCTCACGTTTAACGAGAAGCACAAATAACACTACCGCATTATAAATAATTGGTTTTAGCAGGGTTTTTTCATACTCCAAACTGTTACAAGAGACACCCATCTGACTGCCTATACTCAAAAGTAACAAACGTAGTAAATGGGGTGAGCAGATGTTACGTCTTTTTGCGGTAGTGTTTTTTGGCATGTGGTTGACGCAGATCGCTCACGCACAACAAGTCGAATCCATTAAAGGCGCGCAAACGGTGGATGCCTTCGAAGCTTTAACCCTGTTTGAGCAAGGGGCTACCTTCATTGATGTGCGCGATGAGTTTGAATTTCAATTGGGCCACATTCGCAGTGCCGTCCATCTAGATCTTAAGCGCGAATTTAACGACCTTTACCTCATCGAAACCCTCGATAGAAACATCCCCATCGTTATCTACTGCAACAGTGCACAATGCTACCGCAGTGCAGTCGCGACGTTTTTGGCTGTGGCTTGGGGTTATGAAAATGTTTACTACTTTAAAGACGGCTACTTCACCTGGCTTGCCCTTGACCTGCCTGTGGTCATGAACCAAAGCCAAGACAATGTCGCAGCATTTGATGAGCCTGATTCTCACTGGCGTGTGTCCATGCATGAAGCGCTAAAAGCCGTTAGCTTGGCAAAAGCCAATAATGAAATTCAGCAGCCGATCATCGAAATAATGGCCCAATAATTAGCCTTATTGCCACTGCGGTAGGCTGCTTGCGGGGTTTTCCATTTAAGATTTGGCCTGTAGGAGGCCGCTCGCGGGCGACACTCGCGGAGCGAGTGCTTCTGGTAAGAGCCAGAAATCAAACTACAGGCCTAACCTCCTGATAAATGGGGATATTTTCTAAATAAATTTAAAAAACCGTAGACAAAGTCAAAACCAGCCGTATAATGCGCACCAACTTCTCACCGACAGGTGAATGTTGTGGGGCCATAGCTCAGCTGGGAGAGCGCTTCGCTGGCAGCGAAGAGGTCTGCGGTTCGATCCCGCATGGCTCCACCAATTCTCTAGTGTCCCGTTCGTCTAGAGGCCTAGGACACCGCCCTTTCACGGCGGTAACAGGGGTTCGACTCCCCTACGGGATACCACTTTCTTTTCTCTAGTTTTAAAAGTCTGTAAGAGCTTCGCCTCTAAGCGATTCTTATACCGCGTGACTGGCCCGATTCTCCTGTATAAGGGGACACCGTAGCTCTTTTGCACGGCGCTGTTGTGAGAAAGGCAGGGGTTCTACTCCCTACGGGATACCACTTTTCTTTTTCAAGATTGAAAACACTGTACGAGCTTCACCTCTAAGCGACCATCGCTAGCCACACCTTTACTTCCTGCGAAAGCCTCAAACTCCGCAACAGCCCGCGCCTTGATGCTCTGGCCCTCAGCGAGATTGCGTCATATCGAACACGTCGACCTTGCGGGTCCGTCTCGCCGTTGCTGTTTAGCGCAATCGCTATGCCAGCGAGGCTCGCGTTCAACCCGCATCGGTCTTAGGTGTTGATGACTTATCCCGCTTCAGCCGCATCAAACAGCTTGGTCTTGTTGCGGACGTTGAGGCCAGCAAAGCACAGGGGAAAGAACCAAATTCGTGTAAGAGCTTCGCCTCGAAGCGAGCTTTCGCTTAATCAAATCGTCAGTTGTTACCAAGTTTGATGCTCTTGCTATTTGCCATGCAGACATACAGACAGGGTCAGTAAGCTCTACGTTCTTAGTAAGCGCTAGTACGCGCGTCACCTTTTTTTTACAGACTGAAACCATTTGTTACTCAAGAAATGAGCACTTGTTCTCATTTCTTGGTACATTTGTCCCTCCAAAATCGGGCGCAGTTTCAGGCCCAGACAGTTAACAGAGTTAACCAATTGGAAGGGTGATTACATGAAGCAAATCAAGGTTGTACTGCTGGCGGTTTTTTTGTGGTCGGCACTGCCGGCTTGGGCTATGAGCCCAGCTCTAGAAGCCGTTATAAGTGAATTAAAATCCAGTGTGGCAACATTGGATGACGCAACCTTTCGTCAAGCTGTAGCGCGCCATTACCAGACGCTGCGTCTACTAGACGCTAATGGCGAATGGGTATCGCCAGAATTACATTTGATTTCAGAGCAGCTATTACCAAGTCACTTAAGGGTGGCTGATGCATTGGCTTTGTTAGACCGAATGGCGGAGCATGCAGAAGAAAACCCCTACATGGTCGAGTTCTTTGAACGAGCATCGCATAAACCTTTTCAAACCTTATTTAGCAAAGTCGAAAGTGAAGGCTATTACACCTTACCGGCAGTGGTGGCTTACGCGGTGCTACAAGAAAACCTGACCCAAGCCATGTATGACGATTACCGTTTAATTGAAACTTTAATGAGTGTTTGGGTGCCGGTTCGTCAGGCATTGGGGATTGAGGCCGGATTGGATACGTTCTCAAAAATGAAATTAGCCTCGGTGGAAAAACCCATGCGAGACTACGTTTCTTTCCACCAAACCCGAGTGATTCCAGCTGACTATGGCAAGCTGGATTTACCCATGAATATTTTTGAAGCCGTGGCAGAAGACCTAAGTGTAGATCGACGTGAGAACGCTAAAGCAGGAGCGGTGTTGGCGTTTCATTTACCTGGCCAGCAACCAGCGCGCTTCTCTGATGATGGCAAGGCTGTACTGCTCACTATGCCTGCCCCCAAGGCTTGGGCAGACCTTTACTCCATCTGGAATATGGCATTCGTTTCGCACTTTAGTTACTTCCCGTTTGTCATGGTTAAGCTCATGATTCCGCAAGTAAACAATATTGCGGAGCAGCCAGAAGCCTATATCTACAATCGTTCACTCGCCTTATATACCCACCTACATTTTTCCTTTATCGGGCAGTTTGACATGTTGATGGCGGGGCGTACGCCTATGGATTGGTATGACCCCAAGCTCACTCAATTGTTGGGGCATACTGCTTATAAAAGCGCCAAACATTATAAATCTCTCGTAAATGACTACGAAGACTGACCTAGCTGCAAGGTAATAGAGCCACTGTTCATGAGTGATTTGGCTCTATTCACCATGTCATTACGTAACACCCGCGAGTCAGATATGGCTGAAAAGAACTGATTTTGTTCAGCGAATAGGCAGCGGGTAACACGTGACGTTTCTGATCTACACACTTCGTTAAATAGTCCTCTATATGGTGCATTTGTACTATAAAGCCCTGAATCATCATTCGCCTTTTTTATTCCCAAAATGAATAATAAATTCACTTTTAATTATTGGAGTGGTTGGTTTTATGGTACTTATGTTTTGTATATTGGTGTTTTGTATATCAATTTGACTGTGTAACAAATTGTTTTGTAGCACCAAGGGGTGATTTTGTAATCCTTTGTAAATTCGGCGGAACCAAACTGTGTCCATGGCCAAATGCGTGGGATAGGATGCTCCCCACATTAAAGATCTAGCTACCAAACAATAATTAGAAAAACGAGCTGTACGTTAATATGAAGTTTTTTCCCCTGATCACCCTGATGCTTCTTTCTGTAACTTCGCTGGATGTTCTGTCTGAACAAGCTGGCAAGACGAAAAAAGAAGAAATCAAAAATCAGCTAACCATTATCCAAGATGAAATTAATGACCTAGTGGATCAGGGTGGGAAATACGCATACATACAATTGGCACGCAAGAATGGTCTTTCTCCATTCGCGCTGGGGCGTGAGAACGACGGAAAGGTCGTGATGATGGAAGTGCCAAAATCAGAAGAAAATGCCTCCTTCAATGAAAAAATTTACAAACTTCGCGAGATGCTACGCCTAGGGGCAGATTCAGGTAAATTTGTTTCAGCTGCCTTATTTGTCGGTGCAAAAGTGCCTCACCAAGGTAAAGAGGTTGATGGTATTGCTATCGAAATGGAGCATAAAACGGGCATGTCTGTATTGCGTTTTACTCCTTACGAAATTGACCGAGAAAACAAAAAAATCAAATTTAAAACACCTGTCGATAAGGCTAAGCCCGCTGTCTTTTTTGTAAAGTCAAAAGAAGCAGTTAACGCAGAAGCAGCCGCAGGTTAACCAAATTGATGCAAACTGCTTAGGAAGCAGTCGCTCAATAGAGGTGTACACCTCACAATAACAATAAACAGGAGACAAACATGAAAGGCCTTAAAAAACTTGCGTTAGCTACTGCAGTAGCTGCTGCTCCTTTCGCTCAAGCAGAACTGACCGCTATGGACGACTCTCTGCTGGCAGATATGACTGGTCAAGCTGGTATCACCATCGACGTTGACCTGCAAATGACCATCGACGCGATTAAATACGTCGACGATGACGGTGCGACTCGCGCTGACCTAGATCTGAACGGTGACGGCGATTTCTTGGATCCAGACGAAGAAGCTGTTTTAGGCGCCAAAGGTGCAATCACAGCTAAAGGTTTGACCATTGGTAGCATCGACGAAGCGACTGGTGATCTGTCTACCGCTTCTATCCGTGGCGTGACCATCGATGCTGACGGTGATGCTGGCTTGACCATCGGTTTCGGTAAAATTGGTACTTTCGGTGTTAACGACAACGGTACTGCTGCTGACACTACAGACGATTTCGTTGAAAATGTTCAAGGTCTCGACATTAAAATTGATGCAGTAATGATCAATGCTGGCAACGCTAACCTAGCGGTTTCTCAAGCAATCACTACTGCAGATACTGCTTATACCAATGCTG
Organism: Pseudomonadales bacterium; assembly: GCA_041589295.1. Taxonomy (GTDB): domain Bacteria; phylum Pseudomonadota; class Gammaproteobacteria; order Pseudomonadales; family Oceanobacteraceae; genus Bermanella. Next base: position 25,002 of record JBFHVZ010000004.1, on the reverse strand, counting down.
CTCTAAACGGTCTGACTCTGGCTGATTATAAGAGCGGAGCGGCTACTGTTACTCTAACTACAACCTTTGACCAGACAGCAATGGATAACTATGTTGCTGCACATGTAACTAACAATGCAGAAGCTATTGCTTTGGGTTTCGAATCTAAAGCTCAGTTTGATGCTGTGTATGGTAACGCCGATCCTACCGTATCTGCATCTGCTAAAGCCGCCGTTGTTACGGCTGCCGCTACTGAAATAGGTACTCAACTTGCTGGTGGTCCTGCAGCCTCTGCCGAAGCTGGTGCTCTTGCTGCAACTGGTGATGTTGGCAACTTGCAAACAGCTGGAGCCGTCGGTGATGCACTTCGCGACGCTACTGGTGGTAACGTAGGTGGCTTCATCATCGAAGACTTCCGTAACTACATCGAAGATAGCCTAGTTGAGAAATACAACGATGTATTCTCTATGGCTCTGCAAAACAGCGAAGGTGGTTTGCAAACTGGTGCTACCATGGGTCGCTACGTTCGTGGTGAGTTGAACATCTCTGGTACTGGTTCTTACGACAGCGTAAACGGTAACCACTCTGGTGGTCTAGCGATCTCTGGTAAGTTCGGTGGTGCTATCGATAAAGCTGCTTGGGTTGACGGTGACGGCGCTGGTAACGACAACGAGTTCGGTGTTAAAGACCTAGGCTTCTTCCACGGTGTAGACACTGTAGATGTGTATGGCAACGAACACGCCACTGGCGAAAGCGACGGCATTGCTGACGTAATCGAAGGTATGCACTTCTCTATGAACATTGATGTTGTTGAGCACACCAGTGCTGTAGAGACTGCTACTCAAGTATCTGCTCTGGCTATCTCTGACATGAAAATGGAAGGTACTATTATGATGGGTAACATCTACCTAGGTGGTACTAACACCCAAGAGCGTTCTCTGGGTTCTGTTCTTGTGAAAGACATCGACATGACTGGTACTACTGTATACATCTACGGTCACTAATCCGACCGCTTGATGATACAAGCCTAATAAAAACCCCAGCTTAGGCTGGGGTTTTTTATATCTGTAGGTCGTGCTCGGCGCACCCCTTGTGGGTGTTAGCGCGACAGGGTAGAGGGTCGGACGCAAAGCTAGCTTGAAACTTGACGCCAGAAGCGCGAAGCGAAAACTGTACGTCGAATGGTGAGCTATGTGCTATCGCTATTCATAGCGTTAAACCGTTGAGCTAACACCCACAAGGGGTGCGCCGAGCTCAACCTACATTTACTTTTTGTATGTTGAAAGTCTGCACCAATAGGCGCTATGAGCTAAGGTATTTTCTAAAATACTTGTTAAGGCCCTTACCAAGATATAAGCGAAACAACGAGAGGATCATGTATGTTGCAATCTGTGGTTAAGTCTTTTAATTGCGTTCTTCTATCTGTGGTTTTTTCCGCGCCATTGGCTTTTGCTGAGCTGGTTGAATTAAACGAAGGGGAATTGGCTTTATTTCGCGGTCAGGCAGCAAAAAGCTCTGTTGTTTCCTTTAAAGAGCCAGATGCGCAGCAATCGCAATCGTTACAATCGGGCCTTGGCCCTGTTTCGGCCCAGTCAAGTGTGACCCAATCAAGTTCAGTGCCTAGTGCAGGCATCACGTTGGACATTGACCTGCAAATGCATATTGATGAAATCCGTTGGGTGGACGTAGACGGCGCAGGCCCCAATGGCACCCAAGGTGCGGTTTCCATTCGCGGTTTATCCATCGGTCATTTGGATGACATCAACAATCCTGCACCGGCTCAGATTCGTGGCGTGACCATGGATGTGGATGGTCGAGATGGCTTGGTAATCGGTATCGGACAAATCGGTGATACCCAAGGTAACGGCATTGATATGTATATAGAATCAGTGCAATTTCGCTGATGACTTTTGCAAAAAGCGTGGTGTTTGTACGCAGCTCGCTTAGGTCGCTTATTTCCTAATCTTTATAAAACTTTCTTCTTCTAAAAACCTGCTACTAGCAATCTTCTTTTATATGGCCTGTTTTATTAGGGCTTAAAGCCGTTGTGTTTCGGCTTTAGGGCTAGCCTGAAAGGACAGTTCCATGATTAGGAGAGTGCAGGATGCACAATAACGCTTGGAAATTGGCAGGTGGTTTTGTCCTTCTTTTTACGACATTAACAATTCACGCTGAACTTGTACCTTTGGCAGATGCAGAGCTCTCTCAAGCTCATGCACAGGCATCCATTGAGTTGGACCTACAGATCCAAACCAGTATTGAGTCCATAACTTACGAAGATAACGATGGTGCGCCCAGTGGTAGTGGTGTCGGCGACGGTGTGGCGGGGGTCTTGGGTCTAAAGGGCGTGCACCTTGGCAGCTTGAAGCGTCCTATTACTGCGGATGACTTTAACTCAGAGCGACCCTTTTCTGATAATGACCTCGCTATTATCGACAATCTCGTCATAGACGTTGATAACCATGAAGGCATGCGCATTAACCTTGAGCGGTTGGGTGACGCCAAGGGCAATGGCTTGGATATTGTGGTTCAGCACTTGGTGTTAGGAAACGAAGACACTAGCGCCGGTGGTTTGCTAATTGAGGACCTAAGCAACTTTATTTCAGATGATCAGCTGGCCGCCAGTAATCAATTGTTTGGCAGCCAGCTCGTGACTGTGGATGACGGACTGAACACTCGGGGTGGGAATTTTATTCCCCTGCAGGCGCAAATTGTTACAGAACAAAATTCAGCGTTAACTACCGCATTTTCTACAGGTATTGAACTGCCGACAGAAGATGTGACGCCGATTGTTGGCATTACCGCTTTGGCAAATGCCACCGATATGACAATTAACTCAGCGTTTGCTTTGAGCATAGCGAAAGTGGCTTGGGTTGATGACGGTGGTGAGTTTGGGCTGGCGGGGTTGTTGGTTTATCAAGGCATAGACACTGACGGCGACGGCATCGACGACCAAGTGGGACCTGCGCAATTAACCAACTTGAAAATGCAAACCGTGGCGCACACTTCGTCGATTACGGGAGAAACAGTGCAAGCGATGCATTTCTCAAATATCGACTTCAAGGCCGATATAGCCATTAATAGCATTTATGTTGGTCAGCCAGAAAATAGTCTGGGCTCGTTGTTAATTAAGGGCTTAGACACGTCTGGCACACAGGTGTGGATGTATAGCCATTAGTCCTTAACGTTTGCCGATCGTCGTGGTCATAATCCCTAAATTATGCATGGATATACCACCATTCACCCTTGGCCATGACACAGGTACAATGGCGGCCTGATTTGGTCCTTGAGCAGTTTATGAGCACCCCAGCCAATCCCGCCGTCGCGGCATCCAGCATTCCCCAAGCGATTTACGGTTATTCGACTTATTTAGGTCGAAGTGAGTCGCCTGCGCCATTTTTACCCATGTCGCGCAAAGAAATGGAAAAGCTGGGCTGGGAAAGCTGCGACATCATTATTGTGTGTGGCGATGCTTATGTGGATCACCCCAGCTTTGGTATGGCGGTCATTGGACGCATATTAGAGGCACAGGGCTTTCGCGTGGGGTTGATTTGCCAACCAGATTGGAACGACATTGAAAGCTTTAAGGTGCTGGGTAAACCGAATCTGTTTTTTGGCGTCAGCGCGGGCAACATGGACTCCATGATCAACCGCTATACCGCTGACCGCCGAGTGCGCCATGACGATGCTTACACGCCAGACAATATCGGTGGCAAACGTCCCGATCGTGCCGTCACCGTGTACACGCAAAAACTGCGCGAAGCCTACAAAAAAGAAGTGCCCATCATCATTGGCGGCATTGAGGCCAGCTTACGTCGTCTGGCTCATTATGATTACTGGCAAGACCGTATTCGAGGCTCCGTATTGGTGGACAGCACAGCTGACATGTTGTTTTTTGGAAACGCCGAGCGCGCCCTGATTGAAGTGGCACATCGTTTAGCCGCTGGCGAAGCCATTGACGAAATTCAAAATGTGCGTGGCACTGCATTTATGCGTAAGCAGTTGCCAGCAGGCTGGACCGAGATTGACAGCACTGACCTTGATCAACCGGGGCAAATCAAAGCACATAAAAACCCCTACGAAATGACACCAGACAAACCCGAAGTCAAAGACTTAGGCGAGGGTCAGGTGATTCAAATTGTTCCGCACATGAAAATGCGTCAAACCGATCCAAACAGCAGTTACATTCGGCTACCGGATTTAGACGCCATTAAAAACGATGCCGCTTTATATGCGCATACCGATCGTATTTTCCATAAAGAAACCAATCCGGGTAACGCCCGAGCCTTGGTGCAAAAACACGGTCGCAATGATATTTGGGTGAACCCACCACCGATCCCCCTAGAAACTGCAGAACTGGATTGGGTGTTTGAACGCCCTTATCAGCGTGTACCGCACCCAGTGTATGGTAAAGCTAAAATTCCAGCGTATGAGATGATTCGTTTTTCGGTCAATATTATGCGTGGCTGTTTTGGTGGTTGTACTTTTTGTTCAATTACAGAACACGAAGGTCGCATAATTCAGAGTCGTTCTGAGCAATCTATTTTGCAAGAAATCGAAAACATCCGCGATAAAACCCCTGGGTTTACCGGCACAATTTCCGATTTAGGTGGCCCTACCGCCAACATGTATCGCTTAAATTGTAAAAGTAAAACCATCGAAGAAAATTGCCGTCGACCGTCGTGTGTCTACCCAAGTATTTGTTCGAATCTAGAAACCGATCACAGTCATACCACGCAGCTTTATCGCAAAGCACGCAACATCGACGGCGTTAAACGCATCGCCATTGCTTCAGGTTTGCGTTATGACCTTGCGGTGGAAGATCCAGAATATGTGAAAGAGCTGGTCACTCATCATGTTGGTGGTTATTTGAAAATAGCGCCAGAACACAGTGAAGACGGTCCGCTGACCAAAATGATGAAGCCCGGCATGGGCACTTATTACAAATTCAAAAAATTGTTTGATAAGTTTTCGAAAGAAGCAGGCAAGCAGCAATATTTAATTCCGTATTTTATTAGCGCTCACCCAGGCTCAACCGATCAAGATATGTTGAATCTAGCTTTGTGGTTGAAAGACAATAACTTCAAAGTGGATCAGGTGCAGAACTTTTATCCGTCGCCCATGGCAACGGCCAGCACTATGTATTACACCGAGCGAAACCCGCTTAAACCGGTTAAACGCGCAAACACTGAACCTGTGTTTGCCGCAAAAACCAAAGAGCAGCGGGCATTACATAAAGCGTTCTTGCGTTATCACGACCCGGAAAGCTGGCCCTTGTTGCGTAAAGCCCTTAAGCGCATGGGCAAGAGCCACCTAATTGGTCGTGGTCCTAAACATTTAGTGCCACCTGAATCGGGTCGTGAAAAAGATGCTGCCCGTGCGCGCAAACAAAATAGTGGAATGCAACATGCGCGTACTCAGCACACTGGGCTACCTTCAAACCCTAAAGGTGCACACGCTAAAAAAGGTCGTCCACCTGCGCGCACACCGTTAGGTGTGTCCGGCAAAACGAATAACGGCAATGCGCACGCTGGCAAGTCTCATGTGGGACAAAATAGAAAACCTAAAAATAATAAAAAATAGAGAGGCTAGGCACCTTGCTTAGAAACGTACTTAGACAAGTACTCCTTGCGCTTCCAAGCTGGAAGGTATCGACACAAACTCTGCAAAACCTGCTTTACGGCGCTGTCATTGCGCCGTTGAGTTTGTTTGCAGTACAGGCTAATGCCGCGTTAGAAACGGGCTTTGGCATGTCTGCCACTCATGTGCCTCACTATATTGGCTCGGACCAGAGTCGCAATTATTATTTACCCTTTCCATACATTCACTACCGCAGTGAAAAGCTCAATATTGATCGCAACCTAATTCAAAGTAAGCTATGGGGGCGCGGCAACTTAAGTTTAGAGGTTAGCTTGGGTGGCTCCATTCCGGTGGACAGCGAGGATAATCGCGCCCGTGAAGGCATGGATGATTTGGACTTTATAATCGAGGCCGGTCCTGCGCTGCATTATTACTTCTTGGGCGATCGAACCAAAGACAACGCGCTGTTTGTTTCGTTGCCACTGCGAGGTGCTATTGTCACAAACTTTACGTACTTTCATGGGCAAGGGTTAACGTCCAACCCTTCCATTGTTTGGCGGCGGGGATATCAATTAGGGCAGTATCAAATTAAACCGCAAATTATATTGACGGCTCGCCATGCGAACAGTGGCTATCATGATTACATTTACGGAGTCGACAGCGAATTTGCAACTGAAAACCGCAGCGCTTATCAAGGCAAAGATGGTTATGGTGGTTGGAGTTTTAGTTACTCCACTATCGTGCGTTGGCAAGACAAGCTACTAGGTGTTTTTGTCAATTACGTGAATACAGATCGGGCGGTTTTTGATGACAGCCCACTCTACAAACAACGCAGTAACCTATTTGCGGGTGTTGCGTTGGCACATATATTTTAATTATTAAGTTTATTAGAAAAGGAAGAATACTCACATGTCATTTAAATCCCTATGGGTTGCTGCACTGGCCTTATTTTTAACGGTAGCGACGGTTGAGCAAGCCGAGGCCAAGCGTTTTGGCAGTGGCGGTTTTGGTAAGTCTTACAGTTCAAGCCCGTTTAAAAAGCAGTCTCAACCGCAAAAAAGTCAGCCAGCCAAACAAGATCAAAACAAAGCAGCCGACAATCAAAATGGCGGTGCTCAGCAAGGCCTAGCTGGCAAAAGCCAAGCGGCTGGTGCTGCAGGTAAAAGCGGCATGATGGGTGGTTTATTTGGTGGCTTGCTGGCCGGTGGTTTGTTTGCGTACCTGTTAGGCAGTGGTGCCTTTGAAGGCATTCAGTTCATGGATATTTTATTACTGCTGGTTGTGGCGTTCTTTGGCTTTAAAATCTTTAAAGCCATGGCGCAACCTAAAGCTGCGCCAGCAGGGCAGTCCCCATTTCAAGCTGGTATGCAAAACCGTGCTCAAGCCGAACAAAGCGAAGCCCATGGCGGTAGCATGTTTAAGCAAGCTGTTGGTGGCTTTAGTCAGCAACGCTCAGGTTCTGCGGCTATGGAGTTACCGCAAGGGTTTAATCAAAGTGCATTTTTGGATGGCGCCTTGGAACACTATCGCACGCTGCAACAAGCTTGGAACCAAGGCAACTTGGATGTGGTACGCGAATACGTTGCCCCTGAGTTGTATGCCCAGTTGCACAATCAACGTCGCGAAATGGACGTAGCCCCGCAAACCGAGGTGTTGGATCTACAAGCAGAGCTGATTCGAGCAGAAAAAATCGAAGGTCAGTATCACCTGAGTATCTTGTTCCGTGGTCGTTGCAAAGACGAAATCGAAGGCAGTGAAGACGGTATTTTTGATGTTTGGCATTTAGCTAAATCAGAAGCAGATGGTAGCTGGCTGATCGTAGGCATTGAGGCGGAGTAAACCAGCCGTTAATGCAAATAGCGACTGGTGATGCTGTCTATTTTGCCGGATTGCTTTAATGATTCGATCGCTTGATTAAAGCGGTCGCGCACTGGCCGTAAGCCATTCTTGCGACTAAAAATAAAGTGAATGTCCGACTGATGAATCAAGGTTGGCATTCGTTTTAATTCTGTTTGCCATTCGTTGCGAACGATGATGGCCGACCCCACAAAGGTGTCGGCCAGCACACCGCTGACACGTCCTGTCATTAATTTCTTAAAATTTTGTTCGTCGGTAATGGCTTCGGTGGTTTGGCCAATAAGCTGGCCCGACATTTTAAGTTCTTTGAAAGTTTCGCCGTAATAATATCCCCGCACTATGCCAAACATAAAATGACTATTGGCAAGGTTTTCTAATCGTTCGTAGTTAAATGTGTTTGCGCGGGATAGATGCACAAAAAGCGCAACGCTTTCGCTGCGATATGGTCGGCTAAATAAAAACTGCTGCGCACGCTCCTTGGTGTGAGAAGCACCTGCCGTCACATCCAACTTGCCGGCTTTAAGCATGGTGAGCGCACGTTTCCATGGGACTTCAATTAGGCGAATTTCACAATTGGCTACCGCAGCAATTTCGTGGAGCAAGTCGTTATCTAAGCCGGTGAGAGTCCCTTGCTCAGTCTTAAATTGGTAGGGCGCCCACGGTTCCCAACTGGCGCGCAGTTCACAAGCAAAGGCTGGGCTTTGAAAGCCCATAAGCGCAAGGCTAAAAGGTGCAAGTTTAAGAAGCAGTCTGAACATGGGGACTCCAGCGGCAGGCTGCTTGCCGGAAAAAAAGCATCTATTCAGTATGGTGCAGATGAGGCGGATTTCAACCTGCGCTTGTTACAGCGCAGGTTGGAAGGTTTGATGTGGACAATGCCGTTAGGCTGTGTGGGTTGTCAGTGAACGGCCTTTGGTAGGAAAAGAGTATTTGATTACACGTTTAACCACAGTGGCATACTGTTTGAAGAATGAGCCGGTGTTGTATGGGATATCGTATTTTTTACAAACTTGCTGAACGGCGTCCGCGACATCCAAATAACGGTAAGAAGGCACATCCGGAAATAAATGGTGCTCGATCTGGCAGCTTAAATGGCCTGTTAAAATGTGGAACCAACGCGGTCCTGTCAGGTTAGATGAACCCAATATCTGGCGGTAGTACCACTGCCCACGGGTTTCATTTTCGCATTCTGACATTTTAAATGTGTGCACGTTTTCGGTGAAGTGACCGCAAAAAATAATGGTCGAGGTCCACAGGTTACGCAAAATATTCGCGCTAAAGTTACCTAGCAGCACTGGTAAAAACATAGGGCCAGAAATCAGCGGAAAGAAAACATAATCTTTGAATAGTTGACGCGTACCTTTTTTGAAAAAGGCGTTTCGCAACTCTTTGCGGCTAATGGGCAGCTTGCTGACTTTCTTGCGCTTACCGATGAAAATGCGTTCGGCAGCCACTTCGTGATAAGCCACACCCCACTGAAACAGCAAACTTAAATTCATGTACGCAAAAAACTGGTATAGGTTTTTTGGCTTCCAACGAATGTCGTCGCTTAAACGCAGTAAACCGTAGCCAAAGTCACGGTCTTTGCCAATGATGTTGGTGTAGGTGTGGTGTTCGTGGTTGTGGTAGCGACGCCAAGAGTCAGCGTCACAGGCGTTATCCCATTCAAATGTTTTTGATTGAATGTTTGGGTCGTTCATCCAGTCGTATTGACCATGCATGACGTTATGGCCAATTTCCATATTGTCTAAGATTTTCGACAGCGCCAGTGATAACACGCCCACTACCCACCAAACTGGGGATAGAAAACCCAGTACCATGGTAATGCGACCGACAATTTCGCAAGTGCGTTGCACACGGATAACCTTGCGAATGTAGTTTGCGTCGGCTTCGCCCACTTTTGCTAATGCATCGCTGCGAATTTGGTCGAGGTCTTTGGCAAATGCATCAAGCGTTTGTTGATCAGGTTTCATGATTGCCTCCTGCTTTATAAATCAATGGATACAGATGTAACCGGCACGCTGACACACAACTGAATTTCTTCAGGTCCGGTATCGGAATATTTTTGAGTTAGTGTGTTGTACACCACGCCTGAGTTTTTCTTGCACAAGCACTGGTGGCATACACCACGGCGACACCCATGTAACGGCTTCAGGTCGTTGGCTTCAGCTAGTTCCAACAGGCTTTGTGCTGGGTTATGCGGCACAGCTTGATGGCTGTGTGCAAACTGAACGATGGGGCTGTCTTTCGACGCGGCCAGTACCTCGGCCGGTAAGCTAAGAGGCTCGGCACCAAAGTATTCGTAATGTATGTACTCTGGTGCGACACCGCTTGCGCTAAGTACATCGCGACTGGCTTTAATCAAGGAATGTGGGCCGCAAATATAATGCTGACGTAGGCGATAGTCAGGGCACACTTGTTCGATAAGAGCTTGGTTTAAATGGTCGCTTTGTGTGGTGCACACCCAATGGATGTTGAGGTTGGGCATGCTGTGTTGCAGGGCTCTGAATTCGTCTTTAAATAAAAAATTACGCGCGAAATATAGCAGCGTAATAGGGCGTTGCGGGGTGCTGCGGTTGGATGATTGCTGCTGATGTTTTAGATGGCGCAACATGCTACGAAACGGTGTGATACCGCTACCGCCTGCAATCATCAAAATTGGGTTTTGTTCTTCTCTTAGAACAAATTGCCCCTGCGCTGCGCTGATGTGTATGGGGGTTCCTGCGGTTAAGGCTTTGGCCATCCAAGGCGTTAGGGCCCCCGATTCTTGAATGCGAATGGTGAGTTCTAGGGTGCCTTGTTCAGCGAGGTCTTCTGGCGATGACGAAATAGAAAAGGTGCGGGTATAGCGTACACCGTTACGGTTTAGGCTGATGTCCACATACTGGCCCGCGAGAAATGCGGGAAAGCGGCGCGGTGCGGTCAAGGTTAGGGTGAATACGTCTTCCAGCTCGGCCTTGTTGCCCACGACTGTGCAGCGATAGCCTTGGCTTTGCCAATTGGGTTTTACAAGTTGAATGAATGGCTCGGCGAACACGGTAAAGCTGGGCAGGTTGAACAAAGTGCGGGCCAGCCAAGTCGCCGCACTGGAGAGAGTTCCTTGTGGGCGTTCGCTCGTGGTTTGGGGGTGTGTACTCATTGGGTTGCTCGGTGCGTCCGTTTGCGGACGAATCATCTTGGTTAATTTCAGCGTACACTTGTACACTGAAAAATGAGCAAAGTCCAACAGGATGACGCAATATGCGCCAAAAAATAGGTTGATAAGGGCTTTTAGGTTGAATATTTGTGAACGAGTGTTTACCTAGTTTGACGCTATGCCCACAGGTAACGCCTCGAACCAGCTGATAAAGCGTTGCACGTCGTCGCCTTTAAACAAGCGGCCGTGCTGCGGCACCATGACCTCAATATCGAGCTTGCGAACGCGCTGAACCCATTGTTGTTTGGCTTTGTCGCTGGGCATCCAGCGTTCATGGAAGTAGCGCATTTTGTCGATATGGGCATCGAAATTGTCGACAAACATGGGCGCACCTGGTGGTTCGAGTGCTGCGCCGATATCCCCGCTAAATAGCATTTTTGCCTTGGGGTCGTATACGTGGAAATTTCCTGACGAATGCAGGTAATGGGCGGGGATGAATTCCAGCTCGATGTTTTCTAAGCGGATGCGGCTACCTTCGTCTGGAATCGGCTCATACTGAATGTTGTTCATCCCAAAGTGCCTTACGAATCCTTCCCATAACCACGAACAATGCAACTTGGCGTTGGGCAGGACTTGGTCCCACATGCCGAGTGACGAGATGATGTCAGGGTCTTGGTGTGAGGCGAATAGGTCAGTGACGTGGTCAATCTCTACGTACTTAAGAATCGACGCTAACATGGCGGAGAAGACTTCGATGCCGCCCGGGTCCAGTAAGATTGAGCGCTTGCCATCCACGATCATTACTTGATTCGTGTCGATGATTTTCTCGGGTTTTTCTGGGTCTCGGCCAAACACAAACCACTTGTGGCCTTCGTCGTAGAGTTTGAGTGCATCCATGCTGCTAATCCGCTGAAGTTAGATAGTTCAGTTTAAGTTAAAAACGTTCAGTTGGTTTTGGCTGGTATTAATATGGCCTTTTATGTCGTTGGTGAGGCCATCAATGGTGGCTGCCATGTGTTCCAACAAGGGCTGAAATTCGCCAGTTTGGGTTGCTTCTAGGCGGAAGGTGACCGCCACCACATTACTGGATTGCATGTAATGGTGAATGTTTTCTAACTGGTCTTTTAAGTTTTTAAGTTGACTGTCTAGGCGACTGGCCAGTTCTTGTCTGTGCAGGCTGGCGGTTTCTACAGAGGGGTCCAGCTGAGCAATAACACCCGCATTGGCTTCGGCTCGTTTTAGGTAATCCTGTCCTTTGCGCACGCGGTTTATAAAGGTGATGGTGCGCCATTGGCGAACGCTGTTTTGTGAGATGGCAACGGCAAATTGATTGATGGTGGACGATAAGCTGATGGTTTTATCGGCTAAATCATCAAAGTAGTCGGAGATAACCTTTAAGCCTGCGGCCTTGGAACCCGCGCGCAACACCATGGCCCGCGAATTTTTCGCTGCCAGTGCCATTTGCCGTGCGGTGATGCTGGCTCGAAATAAGTGCCCAGAGATGGTTGCCGCCGCAGCGGTTTGTTGGGCGATTTGGCTCGACGTGGATTGTTCCGTGCGGCCGCCAAATCTGTGTTGTGTGGCGTTGCTAGACATAAAACACCCGACTTAGGTCCGTACTATTTAGCTTAGACCAGAGTCGGGTGAGCGGGGGGAAAGCAGCTGCTTTTCGAACCTTAAATCACCTTGCTGTAACGCACATTGTGGTGTGGTTGGTTGAGGTAGGCGTCAAATTGCATGCAAATGTTGCGAATCAGCAGGCCGCCTTTTGGTGTGACCTGAATACCGCGCTCAGACATGTTCACCAGTCCGTCTTGCTCATAGGGCATCAAGTTGGCCAGTGCTTCGGCAAAGTGCTGTTTAGCGTCTACACCAAACTGGTCTTGTACCCATTGGTAATCCAGTTGGAAGTGACAAATAAGTTGTTTGATCACGGCGCGTCGCAGGTTGTCTTCGTCGGTCAAAATCACACCACGATGCAATGGCAATATGCCTTGCTCGATGTCGCTCATATAGCGCTCTATGTCGGCATGGTTTTGGAAGTAGGCATCGCCCACTTGGCTGATGGAGGACACGCCCAGCGCGACCAAGTCGCAGTCTTCGTGGGTGGTGTAGCCTTGGAAGTTTCGGTGTAACTTGCCTGCCGCTTGCGCGCGGGAGAGGCTGTCTTCGGGTTTGGCGAAGTGGTCCATACCCACGTAGTGGTAACCGGCGTCGGTGAGCAGGCGGATGGAGTCTTCAAGCATTTTTAGCTTTTCTTCTGGCGCGGGCAGGTCTTCGGCATTTATGCGACGCTGTGGCATAAAGCGCTCAGGCAGGTGTGCGTAGTTGAACACAGATAACCGGTCTGGGCTTAATTCCAATACGGTTTCTAAGGTGCGACGGAAGCTGTCACGGCTTTGGAATGGCAGGCCGTATATCAAGTCAATGTTGATTGAGCGGAAGTCTAGACGGCGTGCCTCTTCTAATGTGGCGCGTGTCATGGAAAGCGGTTGTACGCGGTTCACAGCCTTTTGCACTTTTTCGTCAAAGTCCTGTACACCTAGGCTGACACGGTTAAAACCAATGGATTTTAAATGGGCCAGTGTGTCCTCTTGCAGCTCGCGCGGATCAATCTCGATGGAGTAGTCACGATCATCGGACGTCAGCAGGTTAAAATGTTCACCCAACTTGCCCATTAACTCGGTCATTTGACCGTGGTCTATGAAGGTCGGTGTGCCACCGCCCCAGTGCAGTTGTTCAACTGGGCGCGAACGATCATAGCCGGTGGCGCGCATGGCCATTTCTTGATACAGACGATCTAAATAGGGTTGGGCTTTTTCGCGGCGCTTAGTGATGACCTTATTGCAGGCGCAGTAGTAACAAACGTGGGCGCAAAAGGGCAAGTGAACATAGAGTGACAACGGGCTACCTGGCAAGTTACTGGCTTGGCGTGCGGCGTCATAATGGCTGGCATCAAAGCCTTCGTTAAACTGTACCGCCGTTGGGTACGAGGTATAACGTGGGCCGCTTTTGTCATAGCGTTTGATGAGGTCTGTGTCCCACTGCACATGCTGCTGTCCCGCCAGCGTCTGAATGGGGTTTGAACTTGGATTCGAACCAGATGCCATTTTTTAAATACCCAAAAAATTATGGCTTTAGTCTAGGGGAAGTCATCATGCCATTGGTTGCGCTGGATCAAGTCCGCAGGCATCCTAGGGCGTGATTAGGAAGTCAAACCATGGAGACCGATTTATGAGCCAACAAGCCGTTCACGCTTGGATCAGCGGTAAAGTGCAAGGCGTGTATTACCGTGCCTCGACGGCTAAGCGGGCTAAAGCGTTAGCGCTGACTGGCTGGGTCAAAAATCTCGAAGATGGGCGTGTGGAATTGTTTGCCCAAGGTCCCCAATCCGAGCTGGACAAATTGTTAAGCTGGTGTGAGCAAGGGCCGGTTCTGGCCAAAGTGTCTAACGTGGATAAGCAAATAGCGGAATTGGACCAACAATTAGTCGGTTTTGAGGTACGTCGCTGACTTTTCATTGTGTCTAATGCTTGTTACCCTCCTGCGACGATTTCTTAACAATAAAAATAACAACATGAAAACAATTCGACTATTGCTGCCAGCCTTGGCAGTGTCCTCCGTGTTATCCGGTTGCTCCTCTGTTCCAGACGGTCAGGTGGCGGGTAACGATATGAGTCACCTCAGTTTGCGCGACAAGCGCATGGCCGAAAAACAAGTTCAGGTTTTAGATGCTTCGCCTAGCGATGCGGTTGCCCTCGGCGAAATCACAGCTGAACGGTGTCAGCCAAGCATGTTCAGTGAAGCCCCCGAAGACAAAAGTTTGATTGTGGATATGCGTGCCGAAGCTTATCGTTTGGGGGCTAATGCCATCACCAATGTGAAAGTTGAAAAACGCGGTGCCATGGGTGAAGGCTGTTGGAATATTTATAAAGCCACGGCCAATATGTTGGTGGTTCAGCAGTAGGTTAAGCGCTATAGCCATCCGGTGCTTTGCCTTGAATAAAGAACGCAAAGGCCAGAATCTCGGCAATGAGGCGGTACAGCTCAGGTGGAATCTGATCACTGATGTTTAAACGGCTCAGTTCTTCGATGAGTTCTGGATTTTCATAGAGCGGTATGCCTTGCTCCAAGGCGGCTTCGATGAGAGCTTGTGCCGCAAGGCCTTGCTTTTTGTCACTGACCACGGGGGCTTGACCGCCGTCATACAGCAGGGCGATGGCTTGGTCTTTTTGTAAAAAGTCGTCTTTCATTTCTTCCCCCTGAATGCTTCTGTGGCATCAAGTGCGCACATCAACCAGCCCCTGCTGAATTTGGCGTTGCTTGCGTTCGGGCATACCGTGTTTACTTTGAATGTGCTCGCAGACGAACCCAGCTTCTTGCAGTTTGCGTTTGAGTAACTCCATGTGTTGATGAAATTGTTTTAAGCGCTCTTGCGTGTGTGACCACAATGCCAGTGATAGTTCGTGTCCCGCCAGACTGGCTTCAACGGCAAATGCTCCTTGCTCTGCCTGTTCAAATCGCAAAATTAAGTGCCAGCCCCGTCGTGCCTGTTTGGTGTTTTCTTGCTCTGTGTGTGGACCGAATTCTAATTCGCACCAGTTAATTTGCTTGTCTTGCAAATAGGGTAGGGACATTTGAAATTCGGGCGACTCTGGGTTTTGCACCTGTTGCTGACGGTTCATGACTTGTTCTTGCTGAATGCGCGTCAGGGTTTGCGTCAGGCTTAATAACTGCCGCAAGGGTTGTTGATCACCGTCGTCCGATTGGCTTTGGGTTAATAGCCCGCTAAACAGTTTTTGCAGTTGTGGTTGCACGCTGAGATTTTTCGGCAAAATGCGTTGGCCTTCAGAATCGACAGTTGGCTGTGCGCTAGACACGCGGTTAAACAGCACTTTTAGCAGGCCGTCCATTAAATCTTTTTGATCTTGTTTGCCTTTGGGGTCCGCTTGAATGGCTTGCATAAGATGAATTTGGTTTTGCATGAGCCAGGCTTTCATGTCGTTGCGTACGGCTTCTTTTAACGAGCTTAATAAACTTGTATCTGCCGACGTGGAAGCGGCCGTTTTGGTGGTTTGCGTGGCCGCTTGTGCCGTTGTGCTGGCAGTCGTTGTGGCGGATGTGTCGGTTTTCGCGACGCTGGATCTGCCTGCAAGGTCGCGCAATAAATCTTTGATACCGCTTTGGAGGTTTTGGTTAATGTGCGCAAACCCTCTACTTAGATTCATTCCCAAGGTCGAAGTCGGCTGCGTTGGTTGTTGAGTGGGTGCGCTCTGTTTGTTCGTTTGCGCGTTTTGTTGAGCTAGCGTTGCCAAATGGTTTTCCAATTGCTGTCCGGCTTGTGCAATCGCTGTGCGAACCTGCGCTGCGCCCATTTGTGCGCTGGGATTTAGCAAACTGTTGGGGGCCAGTGGCGCGGCTGATTGACTGGTTTGGTTTGCCGGTACTGCTCCTGAAGGTGTGAGTCCCGCACTCGATGTGTGGGTTGTCTGCGCAGCCGCTGACGTATTGGCGTTTGCCGGATTGCCAGTCGTGTTACTTGTGTTGGTTTGTCCTGACAGCAGGGTTTGTGCAGTTTGCTTAAGGGTCTCAACCGAGCTGGGTTGAACCAAATGACGGAGTTGTAGGCTGACTTGTTGGCGAACATCATCGGCCAAGCTCTGCATGCGGCCGCTTTCAATCTGTTGTAGGGCCAGCACCTGCAAGGTGCTTTTCAGGGGTTGGTACTGACGAAGTGCGTTTAATAGATTCGCTTGCGTGGTTTGGCTTTGTACAAGTGGCTGGTCTTTTTGGCTGGGCAGTGGTGGCTTACCTTGAATGATGTCTAGTTGTATCACTGGCACTGGTGCACTGTTCTGAGGGCTAGACGTGTTGTTTGGAATGGTCAGCGCCAATTGCAATTGTTGCCCAGGTGAAAACGACTGGTTCGCCATCACAACGATTTTGCCTTGAGGTGTCTTTACCTCAAGCTGAAACTGCTGCTCGTTTTGGCGGCGCACGCTAACGACTTCGACCCATTGCTGATTTAGCTGGCGGATTTGCTCGACCGGCAGGGTGAGTGATGCTTTAGAGGTTGCTCGGTTAGTGTCTAGATCCGCCGCCTGTGGCTTATGGCTATCCGCATGCTTCGCCGAGTCGTTGGGTGGCAGTTTCATGCTGTTCTCAATTGTGTCCTCACCTGTGGCACGAGCGGTTGAAGGTGTTGCACCAGAAGTGCGCAAAGTTGGACTCACCGTCACTAGAATCTGCGCGTTTTGCTTGCGACTGATGGCTAAGGCGCTGTCATGGTTAAGGTCTTGAGTGCGTGTATTGGGGCTTTCACTGACATTATTTGCGCTGTTAGTTGCTCTATTAGCATAGTCCAGCTGGCTGGTATTTAGGTCCGCTGGAAGGGGTTTGGTTGTCAGCTTTTCGAGCAGGGGCTGGTATTGGCGCAGCAAGTGATCAAGCACCTGCTTTTGCTGCTCATTGGTTTGTGCGTTTGGTAAAGCGTTGATTGTGATGAGAGACCCTGGCTGACGGGGTTCTAGACTCAGAAAGAACTGCTTTGAGCCTGCGGTGTTTTTGGCTTCAATCACATACCACTTGGCGTCCGTGTTCGCTGCGCTTAGCGCTTGGCGTACCTCGGGAGGACCGGTTTGTTGTAACTGCTGTTGCTCGGCTTGAGTGAGGGTTCGGCTTTGCGTAACCACGTAAGTTTGCGGCTGTTGCGATTGGCTCTGAGCGTGTGATTGGCCTGAATTTTGATTTAAGACAGTCCCGCGCGTGTCGCCTTGGTTATTATGAGAGCCAACATGGTTGGGATTGACGGAAGACATTGGGCTGCCAGCACCCGTGCTTACACCCGCGCTTGCACCCGCACCACCAGATTGGGGCGAGCTAGCGTGTAATTGAGGTGAAGGCTTAGCATCCAGCTTCATGTTTTTATGTCTTTTCCGTGGGAATAGCAGCGATTGCCATTCCTTTTTGTATATAATCGCGACCGACTCATCATGTTGTATCGGCACCTGATGGCAAAAATTCAGGGCCGAATCAGAAGGTTGTACGGATAAGGAGCGACAGTTTGTCCCTCGGCAGTAACAATACGTCCGCTTGGCTAGTTGCCAATGGCTTGCGTTGCGAACGCGATGACCGCGTCCTATTTCAGGATTTAAGCTTCGCATTGGGTGCAGGTGACATCGCTCGCATCACTGGCCCCAACGGCGCTGGCAAAAGCACCTTGATCCGTATTTTGATCGGCCTTTCCGCCGGTTACGAAGGTGAGCTGCTATGGCAGGGCGATGCCATGGCGCGCAATCAATATGACTTCTTCGCCAATCTGCTCTATCTCGGACACCAACCCGGTGTTAAAGCCAATCTCACGCCTGAAGAAAACCTGCGCTGGAACTGCCGTGACGCCTCACGCGAGGATATTTATGCGGCGTTAGAACAGGTGGGACTGCGTGGCTACGAAGACGTACAAGCCAGTTCGCTGTCTGCCGGTCAGCATCGCCGGGTGGCGTTGGCGCGCTTGTATGTTGCGCCGCCCAAGGTGTGGATTTTGGATGAACCGTTCACTGCCATTGATAAACAAGGGGTGGCTAAGCTGGAGCAAACCATCATCGATCACGCGCAGCAGGGCGGTTTGGTGATTCTCACTACGCACCACGATTTAGCGGTGCCGGTGAAGCATATTGAGCTGGGCGGGCCTGTTGATCCCGTTGACCATACCACTGAGGAGGCTGGCCTATGAGCACCCAACCAGCCTTAATGCAGACTATCAGTGCGCTGTTTAAGCGTGACCTGTTGCTGGCGTTCCGTTCCCGTGGGGATTTGTTAAACCCACTTATGTTCTTTTTGATGGTCACCAGCTTATTTCCGCTGGCCGTCTCGCCAGACCCCAAATTTTTAGGTGACATTGCCCCCGGTGTGATCTGGGTGGGTGCATTGCTGGCGACGCTGTTGTCTCTCGACTTGTTATTTAAAAGCGACTTTGAGGACGGCGCGCTGGAGCAATTGCTGGTGCTGCCGCAACCAACGTTCTTTTTGATTTTGGCCAAAGTCGCCGTGCATTGGCTGGTGGCAGGCTTGCCCCTGACATTGATTGCACCCCTGTTGGGCCTTATGCTTGGCCTCCCTGAAGGGGGCTATGGGCCGCTGATGTTAAGTCTGTTGTTGGGCACGCCCACGCTGAGTTTACTGGGAGCCATCGGCGCAGGATTGACCGTTGGTTTGCGTAAGGGCGGTATGTTAATGCCTTTACTGATTTTGCCTTTGTACATTCCCATTTTGATTTTTGCCGCCAGTGCTGTGCAGACCGGCGTGCAAGGGGAACCCGTCACCGGGCATTTATTGTTTTTAGGTGCGTACTTGGCGTTTGCCGTGGCGGTATGTCCCATTGCTGCGGGTGCAGCGTTAAAGATTTCCGTGGCGCGGTAGTAAACCGAGCCCAAAACGTTTTCGTAAGTAAGTAGTGAATTATGTGGCAAGCATTAAAACGGTTATATCACCGACTGGGTTCACCCAAGTGGTTTTTTGAGATCAGCGCCAAATGGTCGCCTTGGTTTTTGTGGATCGGCGCTGCACTGATGGCGGCGGGGCTGGTGTGGGGTTTGGCCTACGCACCGGCGGATTATCTGCAAGGTAATAGCTTCCGCATTATTTATATTCATGTGCCTTCGGCGCTGTTGTCGCAAAGTGCTTACGTGATGATGGCCGTGGGCGGTTTGATCGGTTTGGTTTGGAAAATGAAACTGGCCTTCGTGGTGTCAAAAGTCATCGCGCCCATTGGTGCCACCATGGCGGTGTTGGCACTGCTTACGGGTGCCATCTGGGGTAAACCCACGTGGGGCACATGGTGGGTATGGGATGCCCGTTTAACCTCCATGTTGATTTTGCTGTTTTTGTATTTCGGTGTGATCGCTTTGCATAACGCCATCGAAAATGAAGATTTAGCGAACAAAGCGGCCGCAATACTGTCTATCGTCGGCACCATTAACATTCCAATCATTAAATACAGTGTGGAATGGTGGAATACCCTGCATCAGCCAGCCACCATCACATTAACGAAAAAGCCCACCATGGCACCGGAAATGTTTATCCCCTTGGTGTTTACCATTTTGGCTTTTTATTGCTGGTTTGCGGTGTGGCTGTTTGCTCGCACCCGTAACGAAATTTTATGGCGCGAGCGTCGTACCCAATGGGTTAAGAAATGGGTGAGAGACAATGCACTTTGATAGCCTGAACAGTTTTTTCGCAATGGGCGGCCACGGTTTTTACGTGTGGTTGTGTTACGGCATTTTCGCTTTGATTATGGCCGTAAACTTTTTATCGCCTGCAATAAAGCGTCGACAGATTTTAAAAGATATTGAGCGCCAAATGCGCCGGGAGCAGAAGTAATGCATCCACAACGCAAACAAAAACTACTCATCATATTGTTTATGCTGGGCGGCCTAGGATTAGCGGTTGCGCTAATGCTCAGTGCGCTGCAAGAAAACATTAATTTGTTTTATACCCCGCAACAAATCGCCGACGGCGAAGCACCTTTAGGCCGTACCATTCGTGCAGGCGGCATGGTGGTCGAAGGCAGTGTAGAACGTGACCCTAATGGCTTAGGCGTGACATTTAAAGTGAGTGACGGCGTGGCCGAAGTCACGATTTTCTTTGACGGAATTTTGCCGGATTTATTCCGCGAAAATCAGGGCATTGTGGCCTTGGGTTCCATGCGTGAAGACGGCGTGTTTGTGGCGTCCGAAGTGCTAGCAAAACACGACGAAAACTACATGCCACCTGAAGTCAAAGACGCGCTGGATAAAGCCCACCAAGGTGGCGCGGCTGATATTGAATCGGCTCGGGAGTAAGTTTAATGATTCCTGAGTACGGTCACTTTGCGCTGATTCTGGCGCTGGCATTTGCCATCTTACAATCTGCCATTCCATTGGCTGGCGCGGGCACTGGCCGCGTGCAGTGGATGTTAATGGCGCGCCCCTTGGTGTGGGGCCAATTTCTTTTCTTATGTGTTTCGTTTGCCGCATTGACTATCAGTTTTGTGCAGGACGATTTTTCGGTGGCTTACGTGGCCAACAACTCCAACAGCCTTTTACCCGTGCAATATAAAGTGAGTGCCGTGTGGGGTAGTCACGAGGGCTCATTGTTGTTGTGGATCTTATTGTTGGGTGCTTGGACGTTTGCGGTAAGTATTTTTAGCCAGCGTTTACCAACCGACGTGTTAGCCCGTGCGCTGTCCGTTATGGGCATGATCAGCGTCGGCTTTTTGCTGTTTATTCTGTTTACCTCTAACCCGTTCGAACGGGTCTTACCCAATGCACCTGCGGACGGAGCAGACTTAAACCCATTATTGCAAGACTTCGGTTTGATCGTGCATCCACCCATGTTGTACATGGGCTATGTTGGGTTCTCGGTGGCGTTTGCGTTTGCCATTGCTGCGTTGTTAAGTGGTCGTTTGGATGCAGCGTGGGCCCGTTGGTCGCGCCCTTGGACAACCATGGCTTGGGTATTTCTGACGCTGGGTATTTCGCTTGGTAGTTGGTGGGCGTATTACGAGCTTGGCTGGGGTGGCTGGTGGTTCTGGGACCCAGTAGAAAACGCATCATTTATGCCTTGGTTAGTGGGCACGGCGTTAATTCACTCCTTAGCGGTAACCGAAAAACGCGGTGCGTTTAAAAGTTGGACGCTACTGCTGGCGATCTTTGCATTTTCATTAAGTTTGTTAGGCACCTTCCTTGTTCGTTCTGGGGTTTTAAACAGCGTTCACGCTTTTGCCAGCGACCCAGATCGTGGTTTGTTTATCTTGGCGTTGCTGATTATCTGTATCGGCGGTTCGCTGTTGCTGTATGCGATGAAAGCGCCGAACGTGGTGGCGAAAGTTAGCTTTAACTGGCTTTCTAAAGAAAGCTTCTTACTGCTGAATAACGTCTTGTTAGTGGTGACCTGTGCCACTGTTTTACTCGGTACCTTGTATCCGTTAGTGGTGGATTTTTTGTATCAACAAAAAATCTCCGTAGGCGCACCGTTCTTTAACCAAGCCTTCGTGCCGATTATGTCTGTGCTGACCTTGTTTATTTCCATTGGCATGGTGGCCCGTTGGAAACAAGCGGATGTGAAATGGATCGCCCGTCAGCTTTGGCCGGCAGCTTTGTTCAGCGTAGCGTTAGCGTTTGTCTTCCCATTAATTTATGGCGTGAAGTTCACTTGGCAAATTGTTGTGGGTGTGGCGTTGGCGAGTTGGGTGATTAGCTCCACCTTGTTGGACATGTACAACAAAGCTAAAGGCAAATCAGGAGTTGTAGCAGGGCTTAAAAAGTTAAAGCCAAGTTATTACGGCATGGTGCTTGGTCACATAGGTGTGGCGGTGACCACCATGGGCATTGCCATTGTGTCTAACTACACCCAAGAAAATGATGTGCGATTAGCACCGGGCGACCAAGTTGAAGCCTCAGGCTATCGTTTTGTGTTTGATGGTGTACGTAAAGTACAGGGACCTAACTATGTGTCTGACCAAGGTGTGATCCGCGTATTCGACGAAGGTGAGTATTACACCACCTTGTTCCCAGAAAAACGCCACTACAAAGTGGCCAGCAACATGATGACCGAAGCTGATATTGATCCCGGTTTGTTCCGTGATTTATACGTTGCCTTAGGTGAACCATTAGAAGGCGAAGCGTGGGCCGTGCGTATTCATTACAAACCCTATGTGCGTTGGTTATGGCTAGGTTCGCTGTTTATGGCCGCCGGTGGTTTATTAGCAGTGAGTGATCGTCGTTACCGCTTAAAAGTGAAACAAAACCGTACCGATTCTCACCAAACTGAAGGAGCAACCGCATGAAGCGTTGGGCGTTATACATTCCTTTCGTTGTGTTTGTGTTGTTGGGCTTATTGTTATGGCGCGGTTTGTATTTAGATCCTAAATACGTGCCTTCGCCATTGGTGGATAAACCGTTTCCTGCATTTTCGTTGCCGACGTTAGTCAGTGGCGAATCCAAAACCGAAGCCAGCTTAAAAGGTGGCCCTGTACATTTGGTGAATGTGTGGGGTACTTGGTGTATCAGCTGTAAAGTTGAACATCCATTTTTGGTTGAATTAGCTCAGCAGGGCGTTGCCATCATGGGCGTAAACTACAAAGACGAAAACGATGCGGCGCGCAAATGGTTAAAGGATTTGGGCGACCCGTATGTGTTCTCTGTGGATGACGAAGAAGGCACCTTGTCCATGGACTTGGGTGTGACCGGTGCGCCGGAAACCTTCGTAGTGGATAGCCAAGGTGTGATTCGTCACCGTCATCAAGGTCCGATCACCCGTGCTAATTGGGACGGCATTAAACAAATTATGGATCAGCTGGCTCAGGAGACTGCGCAATGAAAAACCTGATCTGTTTTTTATTTTTATTAAGCGTGTTGGCTCCGGCTCAAGCCATCGTCAATGGTCATGAATATCCGTTTGAAGACCAAGAGCGTGCCGAAGTATTTCGCGTGCTTGCTAACGAGCTGCGCTGCCCTAAATGTCAAAACCAAAACTTGGCGGACTCCAACGCCATGATTGCCGATGATTTGCGTCGCGAACTGTATCAACAGGTGCAGGCAGGCAAACAGTCAGAAGAAATCGTCGACTTTATGGTGGATCGCTACGGCGAATTTGTGCTGTACCGTCCACGGGTAAACGCCATGACCTATTTTTTATGGTACGGCCCTGCGGCATTCTGCGTGATTGCTGCCATCGCGTTTGGTTTGGTCATGCGTCAACGCCGCAAACAAAGTGCACAGCAGGATAAAAACCAAGCTCAGACGGGTGACCAAGCGACTTATGTGAATCCGTCCGCTTCGAGTCATAACGACGAAACGCCGTCAGCCAGCGCAGACTTTTCTGCCGAAGAACAAGCTCGCCTTGATGCGTTATTAAACGGTGACACATCATCACAGCCAACAGATAAAGGTAAGTAACCCATGACAGAACTCTGGCTTGGATTTGCAGTATTGCTGGTTCTGGCAATTGGATTCCTATGCATTCCTATGTTCATCACACTACGTCGTGGCGAATTGGTGCGGGATCAAGCAAACGTTGAAATTTATAAAGACCAACTGGCAGAGCTTAAAACGGAATTGGAAGCCGGCCGTATCGAAGCGACAGAATACGAACAGCTCACCACAGAAGTGAAACGTAACCTATTAGCAGACACTGAAAATCAGCAACAAACTCAACAAGAACAAAATGCCTCTACGGCCAGTCGCGGTATGATCGCGGCGTCGGTTATTCTGACCGTGGTTGTAAGTGTGGTTTTGTACAAAAAATTGGGGGCCGAAAACGAATTGGCCATTACTCAATTGTTGCAACGTTCTATGGTAGAGCAAGAACAATGGTCGGCTAAAGACAATCAAGCGTTATTGGATCGCTTAGCGGTGAAAGTAAAAGCTGAGCCAAAAGATGTTGAGGCTTGGTACATGATTGGCCGCATCAATTTTGAAATGGGCCGCTTTGATGAAGCCGTATTGGGTTTCAATAATGCGTTAACGCATTTACCGGTGGATGCCACCCAAGATCGCGCCGTGGCCATTGCCCAAATGGCGCAAGCACAATTTTTTGCCAATGACCGCAAGTTGGATGCAGCCACCGAAGGCCTGCTAAATGAAGCGCTGAAACTCAACCCAAATGATTCAACCACCTTGGGTCTTTTGGGTGTTGCGGCTTATGAAAGCGAACAGTACATGAAAGCCATTAACTACTGGCGTCGACTGTTGACCTTACTGCCTTCTAACAGCCCAAATACCGCGCCGATTCAATCAGGCATTCAAAAAGCCATTAGCATGCTGCCCGCAGATGAGCGTAAACAATTGTTGGCGGACATGCAGGCCGAAATGGAAGCGCGTAAAGCAAACTCAGCGTCCATTATGGTCACTGTGGATTTGTCCGACGCCATTCGTGGGCAAGTGCCAGCCAATGCGGATTTGTTTGTGTTAGCCAAAGCAGAAAATGGCCCAGCATTGCCGCTGGCGGTACAGCGTGTAGCCGTTGACAGCTGGCCGATCACAGTTGAATTAAACGATGACATGGCCATGATGCCGCAATTTAAGTTGTCCTCGTTTGAAAATGTAGTGATCACTGCGCGCATTAGTAAAAGCGGTGAAGGCCGTGCCACAGCGGGTGACATAGAAGGCGTCTCCGAAGCCATGTCGGTGAAGGATAAGCAGGCCAAGGTTACGCTGGCTTACGTCGTGAAATAAATTAATCGGTAGCAAGTTTACCGACATATCGCTACAAACCAGAAGGCAGCCAATGGCTGCCTCAGCTTATTGATAAACCCCTTCACTTTCATTTCTAGTGTATTTTTCAGGTCGCCACAAGCACATCCCTGTGGGCTTTACGAGCGCATACCCAAAGCGCTTCGCGGGGCAGGCTCTCCATGCGCTCGAAATCCTGAAAAACACACATCAAAACAAAAGTTCGAGTTACCGCAAACG
>JBFHVZ010000003.1:0-45041 GCA_041589295.1 Pseudomonadales bacterium | reverse complement strand
CCTGAACTGGCCATTTTTCAAATAACGGAAAACGCAATGCCCTTGATTCAACACAAAGACGCTGGACAACCATTAACCCTGCTTAACAACAGCGAATACGAAAGCTGGCTGGCTGCTCAACCAGTGCACACACAAAACTGGATCACCGCCACCCAATTTAAAGGCGAAGGTCTGTGTTTGATTCCAAGTCAGGATGCACAACTGGCCAGTGCCGTCTTCGTCAGTAAAAAACTCAACGACTTTTTTGCCTGTGGCGAACTGGTCAACCAACTGCCTTGCGGTGAATACCAACCGCAAACCCAAGACGAAGCCCTGTTGTTTTCATTAGCCGTAAGCTGGGGATTAAGCGCTTATCAATTTGACCGCTACAAAGCCAACCCGAAAACTTACCCCGTGCTTAACTTGGCAAACGCAGACTTGGTTAAACGGGCACAGGCATTCTTAGATGGCATATGCTTAACCCGCGACCTCATCAACACACCGGCCAGCGACATGATGCCGCAACACCTTGCCGAACAAACCCAAGCACTGGCTACTCGTTTTGGCGCTGAGTTTAATGAAATTGTTGGTGATGATTTATTAACGCAAAACTACCCCACGATTCATGCCGTGGGCCGTGCCAGTGTGCACGCGCCGCGTTTGCTGGACCTGCACTGGGGCGACAAAAAACACCCTAAAGTCACCTTGGTGGGTAAAGGCGTTTGTTTCGACAGCGGCGGTTTGGACTTAAAACCCTCTACCGCCATGCGCTACATGAAAAAAGACATGGGCGGCTCGGCTCATGTGTTGGGCTTGGCATCCATGGTGATGGCGTTGAACTTACCCGTGCAATTGCGCGTGTTGATTCCTGCCGTTGAAAACGCCGTGGCGGGCAATGCTTTCCGTCCGGGTGATATTCTCACTACGCGTAAAGGTTTAACCGTCGAAATCGACAACACAGACGCCGAAGGCCGCTTGGTTTTGTGTGACGCATTAGATGAAGCCTGTAACGACGCCCCAGAAGTCATCATCGACTTTGCTACCCTAACCGGTGCTTGTCGCGTGGCATTAGGCACAGAACTGCCGGGCTTTTTCTGCAACAACCAAGATGTTGCCAATGGCCTTATGAGCAGCTCGGCAACGGCTCAAGACCCAATTTGGCAATTGCCGTTGCACGACTCGTATCGTGACATGCTAAAAAGTGACATCGCCGACATGGTCAACAGCGTACCGTCGCCGTTTGGCGGTGCGATAACCGCAGCCTTGTATTTACAAGAGTTTATCCGCGACGATATTCCGTGGGTGCATTTCGATGTCATGGCGTGGAACAACCGCAAACTGCCGGGTCGTCCTGTGGGCGGTGAAGCTATGGGCTTACGCGCGGTGTTGGATTATTTAGAAAAACGCTTCGGCCAATAACTTAAGATGGGTCCGCGTTGTTGCGCAGCGCGCGATCAAACAAAAAGGCAATGGGCACAATAATTAAGCATAAAAACAGCAGGTAAAATCCGGCATAGCGATAAAACACGGCATTTACGTCTTCGACATAAATGCCTGATCCAACCACCCATTGCCAAGGTTCAAATAGTTTCACGTAGGACACTTTTTCCACCGCCACATGGCCACCGGGTTTTGGCCAATAGTAATGGATAAAACCTTCGCCGCCCTGATTGATGATGCGTGTCATCTCTATAAACAGCAGCTTGCCTCGCGCATCGCGAAACTGCGAAAGATCTTGCCCAATTAAGCTCGGCTGCGCAGGGTGCATCAGCATTTTGGGTTGCTGGTCGTGCACCCAAAAATAAAAGTTTTGACCAAAACGTAGACTCTTAAGACTATTCAACGCCTGTGCCTGTGCCTGCTGCACATCTACGCGGCGTTTTTTGGCATCTTGTAGCGCTGCTTGAATTAAGCTGTGGGCGGTTTCCACCAAGTACTTGGCCTTATCCTCCTTTTCTTGCATTAACTGACCACGAATCTCCAGCAGCACAGCGAAGACCAGTACACTCAACACCAGCACAGCGCCCCATATATAAAAGCTGGATTTACTGCCCACGATTGAATTCACCTACACACCCCATCCAGTCCAGCTCGTTGGACCATCACCTAAGAATAGATGCTGATACTCAATCATGCAGATTAGCCAACACTAATATAAAAACTGTGCATTTCGCGTACAAAGCCCTTTATCCCTGAGACTAAATCCCTATAATGCCCCCGCTGGCCCAAACGGGCCGTTTAATACACTGTCATCGCGCCGAATTTGCGATTCGGTCAGCCATGAGGAAACAACATGTCTCAGAATATTGTGGTCTGTGCGCTCTATAAATTCGTCACCCTAGACGATTTCGAACAGATCAAACCCAAGCTATTAGCGGTTATGGAAGCCAACCACGTGCGCGGCACCCTACTGCTCGCCAAAGAAGGCATCAACGGCACGGTTTCTGCCACCCGCGAAGGCATAGACGCCCTACTCGATTGGTTGCGCTCAGACCCACGTCTTGCCGAACTGGACTACAAAGAGTCCTACACAGACGAACTGCCGTTCAAACGCACCAAGGTAAAACTGAAGAAAGAAATCGTCACCATGGGCGTCGAAGGCATTGACCCTCGCCATGTGGTGGGCACCTATGTCGAACCCAAAGACTGGAACGCCCTGATTAGCGACCCAGACGTAGTACTGGTCGACACCCGCAACGATTACGAAGTGCAAGTGGGCACCTTCAAGCACGCGGTAAACCCAAACACCGAAACCTTCCGTGAGTTCCCGCAATACGTGAAGGAAAACATGGACCCTAGCAAACAAAAGAAAGTCGCCATGTTCTGCACCGGCGGCATTCGTTGCGAAAAGTCCACGGCCTACATGAAAGAACAAGGCTTTGAAGAGGTGTACCACCTAAAAGGCGGCATTCTGAAATACCTAGAAGAAGTGCCCAAAGAGCAAAGCCTATGGGAAGGCGAGTGCTTTGTGTTTGACGACCGCGTTACCGTTAACCACGACCTAGAAAAAGGCCAATACGACCAGTGCAACGCCTGTCGCTTGCCAATTACCGAAGCAGACAAAGCCAGCGACAAATTCATGGTCGGCGTAAGCTGCCCGCATTGTTACGACAAGACCTCAGAAGAACAGCGCGAGCGCTTTGCACAACGTCAGCACCAAATTGACCTCGCCAAACAACGTGGCGAAACCCACATTGGCGGCGAAGTGCAAGACACCATAGTCGCCAACCGCGAAGCCAAAAAAGAAGAACGCGCCCGCCAGCGGGCAAAAAATCAAAACTGATTTTTGAGCTTCACAGCTGTTCTACACAAACATGCCGCTTACAAGCGGCATGTTTGTTTAAGGCTCAGTTAATTTCCCCCTACTGACACGATCTGACAACCCCTTCCCCTATTCTGCAATGACTTCAATAGGCCATTGAAGCGAACTTAATCAAACAAGAGGGAAACATCATGTCAGATACGACTGCCAATAACGTTGTCGAAGTTGTTACATTCAAGCTGTACGACTACGTTAGCGAAGAACAATTTATGGAAAGCAATAAAACCATGACCGCATTTTTAGCGGCGCAACCGGGTTTTATGTACCGTTCACTGGTGAAGCAAGAGCAAACCAACGAATGGAGTGACATTGTTTACTGGGGAAGTCAGGCAGAAGCCGAAGCTGCTGGTAAGGCGTTCATGGAATCGGATTTGACCAAGCCCATGATTCATTTAATTGATAAAAATACTGTGAGCATGAAGCACTTGCCTGTTTTATGGCAGTATTACCCCGAAATGGATCAAGTCGCGTCCTAATCCTTCGCGCACTTAAGTGTTAGCGTAAGCAGCAAAACATAACCCGTGATTTAACATTGTGTTGAATCACGGTTTTCGGAAACCAGTATGAGCAAAACCGAACGGCTATTTCAGTTATTGAACTTATTACGGAATCGACGCCGTGCCATCACCGCGCAGGCCATCGCCAACGTGATGGAAGTGTCTGAACGTACCGTATACCGCGATATCCAATCGCTTATGCTCATGGGGGTACCCATTGATGGCGAAGCTGGTATTGGCTATCGCTTAAAACCCGACTTTCAATTACCGCCACTCATGTTCACCAATGACGAACTGGTGGCACTGGCATTGGGCGCAAAAATGGTCCGTGCTTGGGGTGACAACGAACTGGGTTCAAGCGCCTTGGCTGCGCTAGAAAAAATTCAAGCGGCGCTTCCCAATCGGCTAAACCAACATCTAGAAGACATCCCGCTCATCGCTCCACCGGTGAACCCGCATCCGCAGTTTTCGCCCCATTCACAACAATTGCGCGAAGCCATCCGCGAACGTCGCACCGTACAAATGCAATACGAAAAAGAAGATGGGGAAAGTAGCCAGCGCTTAATTCAACCGTTAGGTATGGTGTTTTGGGGCAAAGTGTGGACGTTACTGGCTTGGTGTGAACTGCGCGATAGTTATCGCTCGTTTCGGGTAGATCGCATTCAAAAGCTCACCAATACCGATCAGTTTTTTGAAATCGGTCCCGAAAAAAGTTTGCAGCATTACCTAAATAGCTGGTGTGTTCAGGATTAAAATCCGCTACCGTACAGGCTCCTTTCTGTTGCGTGTTTTGGAGCACCTCAGCCATGTTCGAATGGATTTACAGTCCAGAAGCCTGGATCGCCCTAACCACTTTAGTCGCGTTAGAAATCGTACTCGGCATCGACAACATTATCTTTATTTCAATCTTGGTGGGTCGTCTGCCCGAACACCAGCGTAACAAAGCTCGCAAAATCGGTTTGGGCTTGGCCATGGCCAGCCGCCTAGTTTTGTTGTTTAGTTTGGTTTGGGTAATGGGACTAGTCGCCCCGCTATTTTCTGTATTTGGCAATGAAATTTCAGGACGCGATATTATTTTAGTCGTCGGCGGTTTGTTCCTACTCGCGAAGGCCACACACGAAATTCATGCCAGTTTAGAAATACAAGAAGCGACCGAGCAAGCAACTAAAGCCGGTGCGTTTATGTCGATTCTGATTCAAATCGCCATATTGGATGTCGTATTTTCCATCGACTCCGTCATCACCGCCGTGGGGCTCGTAGACCACATCAGCATCATGGTAATCGCCGTGGTTATTTCCGTACTGGTGATGCTGTTGGCGGCAGAATCCATAGGCAAGTTTGTTGACGCAAACCCCACCATTAAAATGTTAGCGCTGTCGTTTTTAATGATGATTGGCTTAACCCTCATTGCCGAAGGCTTCGATGTACACGTACCAAAAGGTTACATCTACTTCGCCATGGCCTTTTCGTTTGTGGTGGAACTGCTCAACATACGTGTGCGCAGCCGCAAGGCTCAACACGCACACAACATGACGCTCAACAAAAAACTGAGTGCGGAATAACGCTTAAAAGTCCACCCTGCTCTATTGCTCCAGCCTGACTCTAAGAGTCGGGCTGGAAACGAGTTTGAGCTAAGAAATTCGTAGGGCACCTCTGAATAATGCAGCAGGCCTCTGCGTGAGTGCTGCAAGGCGGAAGAACAAGGCAAGCTTCGCAGCGAAATGACGTGTCCTTTTCAAGAAGTTTAACGAAGTTATACCGACTTGCAGCCCGTGCCCTACGGGGCGAAAGGTAAAACTCAATATCTGTGTTGTGACTTTTCAATTTAACCCGTTAGATTTTCAAAGCCACGCCTTGATCTTGAATTTTACCTTTCGCCAGAGACTATTCTGTATTATCCAGCGGTGCCCTAGTTTATTTCCGGCCAACCAAACTAAGACCAAGGTTATTAAGGACAACATTAGCGCAGGCTCACCTAACACCTCCACCAAAAAACCCGCCAGAAACGGCCCCAACAGCGCCCCCAGACTCCAAACAATCCCTGCACTGGCATTGGCAGACACCAACTCCAACCCATTGAACGCATCACCTATGCGCGTCAACGACAAGGTATAAAGGCCTCCGGTAGCAGCACCCATAACAATCAACACAGGCCAGATCAACCAAGAAAAAAACGGTTCACCCGCAAAGCTGACCTGTTGTGCCATTAACCACACCACAGCCAAACAACTGAGCATGGATAAACCACCACAAGCGGTTTGCACGCGCATGCGCCCATAACGGTCGGACAAATACCCTATGGGTATTTGAAACAAGCTATCGCCAATAAAAATAACACTGACCATAAATAAGGCTGCGGCTGTTTTAAACCCAGAAGATTCAGCAACCAAAGGAAATAACGTCAAAACCGCTGCATCAAAATAAGCGAAAATAAAAATTGGGAACATCATTCCCAAATAGCCTTGCCTAAAAAAGCGGGTGACAGAATTGAAACCAGCTACGGAATCAGGGGACGGCGTCACAACTGTGTTTTCCGTTTCTGCCACGCTGGTAGTGACGGCGCCCACAGAGCTAACAGATAAAACCAACGTCATGAATGCAACTAAATGAGCCCACCACAAGGTGTTAATAGCCGCTAGCTGCTCCTGACCATCCCCCCCAAAGATTGCCAACACAGAAGGACCGGAAACCTGAGCAAGTGTATAAGCGGTAGCGTACAAGCCAATGATACGACCTCGAACATTGGCGGTGACCAACTGATTAACCCACGACTCCCCCAACACAATCATCAATCCCGTCCCGAAACCCGATAACAACCGAGTCGCGACTAACAGATAATCATTGCTGAAGTCGTACAACCCAAAGGTACTAACAGCAGAAATCACCACCCCAACCGTGACGGTATGCTTGTAACCAAGCGCACGACAAATCGCCTTAGCGAACACAGCCGCCAATACAAAGCCAAATGCAGGAACCGCCCCAATCAAGCCAATGTAGGTTGCGCCAAACCCCTGCTCTGCCAAACCAAGGCTAACCAACGGCAAGGTTACGCCAATGCATAAACCAGCAAGACAAACGCTAATAATGACCTGAGAAATCGCAAAAACAGAGTTCAACTTGTTAGATCTCATCTCGGTATACACTTAATACTAAGCTCCAACAGAAAGTCGCTGAAAGAAACGCGCTACATTACCGAGTCACAAACATTTGCCCATCAGTAGCTCGGCGTATATTTCGTACACCAAGCGTCAGCGTGTACTCTCAAAAGGGGCTGGCCTTCATTGAAACTCCTATTACCGATATACTCCTGCCGCACCTCTATTTTGATCTGTGAATTCGTATCGTTAGTGGACTGGTAAATGAGTAATTATTTAGAAATCTTTTGGCGCTTTTTGGTTTTAGGCTGTTTTAGTTTTGGCGGTCCGGCTGCGCATTTAGGCTATTTCCGCACAGCTTTTGTGGAAAAGCTTAAATGGATCGACGATGCAGAATACGCAAAGCTGATTGCACTGTCGCAGTTTTTACCCGGACCGGGTTCAAGTCAGGTGGGCTTTGCGCTGGGCTTACAAAAAGGTGGCTTGCTCGGTGGTATGGCTGCGTTTGTTGGGTTTACGCTGCCCTCTTTTTTATTGATTTTTTTCGCCTCCAGTTTATTAAGCCTAACCGATTCGGTTTGGCTACAAGGTCTCATTCATGGCTTGAAATTGTTGGCCGTGGTGGTGGTGGCCGATGCCACATTAGGTATGGCTAAAAACTTTTGTCAAACAACCTACACGCAAGCCATTGCCGTCTTCACCGCTGTCGCACTTTTTGTAATGCCGAACCTGTGGTTACAGCTCGTACTGCTCGGTTTCGCAGCAGCAGTCGGTTCGATTTGGTTAGCGCCAAACACTTCGTCAGCTGCTGCAGCAAACACGTCAGTGCAAACAAACACTAAAGATTCGCCACGCTTTGGTTTTGTGTCGCTGACGCTCTTCTTTGTTTTGTTACTGGGCCTGCCGTTGGTTGCGCAATACGACCCTTGGTTAAACCTGTTTTCTGATTTTTATCAGAGTGGCAGTTTGGTATTTGGCGGCGGTCACGTTGTGCTGCCGTTGTTGCAACAAACCGTGGGCGAAGCACTTTCGACCGATCGCTTCCTCTTAGGCTATGCCTTCGCTCAAGCAGTACCCGGCCCCATGTTCACCATGGCGACGTTTTTAGGTGCAGAGGTTATGCCGCAACAGGCTTGGTTGGGCGCGTTAGTGGCTACACTGGCAATTTTTTTACCGGGCTTTCTGTTGGTGTTGGCCTGTCATAAAGCATGGCAAGGGCTTGCAAACCGACCTCGCATTGCCGGGGCCGTTGTAGGGGTTAATGCCTCTGTGGTGGGTCTGCTATTGACCGCTTTATATAGCCCTGTGTTTATCAGCGCCGTGGTCAGGCCTGTGGACTTTGCTGTGGTTGTGGTGGGCTTTTTTGTGCTACGTGCCGTCAAGCCACCGATATTGGTTTTAGTGGCAGGCTTCGCTTGCGTCGGTATGCTGCTATAACCAAAAAAGAATATGCAAACACAAAGAAAACGCACGCGGTAACAATTTGCACAACGTATTTTTACAGTCGGTCACATAATCAACAATTACTGTGATCGAATTAACAGTTTCGTACTGGTTGCCTTTGACCTTGTGAACCACACTGAAGTCAAAGAGCATAAAGAGCGAGACAATTTATGGAACTCGTCAGCCATACATCCTCACCCATCACCATCCGCGTTGGTAAAACCTATCGCGGTAAAATGCCGACACTCTTGTCCAGTGTTGGTACGTTTAATGACCGCACCATAGTGTGGATGAGCCAAGACGGCAGCAAGCTTAAATTTATCAGCGCAGAGCTAAAACTAGGCGATGTGTCCAAGGTAATGGATACAAGGTTTTTTGAAAATTGGGCGCGCATGGAAGTACCCATGCACCCGTTAATGTCGCGCCACTATCAAATGATGTGTTACCGCCAAATTAAATGGCGCGAATACGGCATTAGCGATCCTAAAAAACCGAAGAAGGTTCAGGCGCAACAATAGTTTGATTTGTTATTGAACTCACAAACCCAGTTGCTTCGATATAATCTCGTTCATAATTTCACGGGTGCCGCCGCCAATAGAAAGAATGCGATTATCACGGTAAAGGCGCTCGACCTTGCTTTCACGCATTAACCCCATACCCCCAAAAATTTGCACGGCTTCGTAGGTGATAAAATCGCTTGTATCCGTGGCAAAGTTTTTCGCCATGCTCACTGCTTTAACTTGATCCTTACCGGCGTGCATCATGGCTGCAACGTTGTACATCATGGTCTTGCTCACTTCGAGCTTGGTGGCCATTTCCACTAGCTTATGTTTGATCACTTGGTATTTACCGATAGGACGACCGAACGCTTCGCGCTCACGCACATAAGCCATGCATTCATCCAACGCTAACTGCGACGTCGCGTTCGCCATGGAGGTCAGCATTAAGCGTTCGCTTTGAAAGTTGGTCATAATGGCAAAGAAGCCTGTGTTTTCTTTACCGATTAGGTTTTCAGCAGGTACTAAACAGTCTTCAAAAAACAGTTCGGCGGTGTCGGACGCCCACCAGCACATTTTTTTAAGGTTACGACCCACCGAGAATCCTGGGGTGTCTTTTTCTACCAGAATTAAACTAATACCACCGAAACCGTCGTCGCCTGTGCGTACGGCTACCGTGTAATAGTCTGCACGCATACCTGAGGTAATAAAGGTTTTACTGCCATTGAGTTTGTAAAACTCGCCATCTTCTGTGGTGACTTTTTCGGCACGTGTTTTAACGGCGGCTACGTCCGAACCACCACTAGGCTCAGTAATCGCCAGCGCTGCGATTTTGTCACCAGTAAGCACTTGTGGAATGACTTTTTCTTTTAGAGCATCACTGCCCCACTTGGCAATGGGCGGCAGTGCAATATCCAAAGAACCAAGGCTGGCTACCAAGCCACCGCTGCCCGCACGCATGATTTCTTCTGAGAACACCAGTTTATGAAACACGTCGCCCGGTGTGCCGCCGTACTTTTCGTCGTAACCTAAACCCAAAAACCCCGCATCACCGGCTTTTTTGTACAGCTCACGTGGAAAGCTATTTTGTTCTTCCCAGTCGCTGATGTGCGGCATAATTTCTTTTTCGACAAAGCGACGTACGCTGGCGCGCAGCGCGTCATGGGTTTCGTCATAGTACGGGGGGATCACGGCTGACGCTGACATAAATCTATCCTCGATTTAATCTATTCTTTTTATTTTTGTTAACGACGTGTTGCGTTGAATTTTTCTGATTGATAGCTATGAATAAAATTAATCAGAAATGACTTTGCCTACTATTGCCTTATCTGCCAATTCGTTGGCCTAATATCTTAACTAGCACTAGACCCGCTTACGCGGGCTCTGGTGCTTCACTTTCTTCACTACTGACTTCAACCAATAGCTGACGGCCTTTGACCTGATCGCCCTTATTAACCAACACTGAAGTGACAACGCCATCCACATCGGCTTTCATGGCGTGTTCCATTTTCATGGCTTCGAGCACGACCAGAGTTTGGCCTTGTTTTACAGGTGTGCCTTCTTCGATCAAGACATCCACAATGGCACCGTCCATAGACGCTTTAATTTTGCCACTGCCTTGTCCTTGCGCCGCTTTTGCGGGGGCATGGGTTTTGTTTTCGATGCACAAGCAGCCTTCGTGGCTTTCTAAATACAAAGCGCCATCTTGATCGAATGCATAATGAATTGATGTTTTCACACCGTTTTTACGGAAGATCAGTGTTTGGTTTTCTAACGCGATAAGGTCTAGCGCTAAAGACTCTGCGCCCACTATCACGTTAAAGCGTTTGCTTTGGCTATCGACGACTTGCACCGCCACCTTGTGTTGGTCAGCCACGCACTCTAAGTCAAACCAAGTCGGTGCAGGGTTGGAGTTACGCCAAAAAGCACGTTCGTTTGCGTTTGGATTTTTATAAGCGCTATTCAAATAAAACAGCCATGCCGCAATGGCTTGCTGCTCTGCATTTAATGGATGAGGCGATAAGGTTTTATCACCGGCAAATGCTTTTTCAATAAACGCCGTGGTCGCGCCGCCTTCGGCAAACACAGAATGCTTTAAGATATTAAATAAGAACCCGCGATTGCTGCGCACACCCAATAGTTGAAGGTTACGCAGAGACCCCATCAAGCGACGGCGCGCTTCATCGCGGTTTGCACCGTAGGCAATGACTTTGGCTAACATTGGGTCATAAAACGGCGTAACCTGTTGGCCTTGCTGAATACCGGCATCCATTCGCAGACCTTCACCGTTTTCATATTGCCAGCGCAATACTGGGCCGGTTTGTGGCATAAAGCCCAGTGCTGGGTCTTCGGCGTATAAACGCACTTCCATAGCGTGACCCGTAATCGTGACCTCTTGCTGTGTTAAGGGCAAAAGGCCACCCGCCGCAATGGTTAGCTGCCAGGCCACCAGATCTACACCAGTTACCAATTCGGTCACTGGGTGCTCCACTTGCAGGCGGGTGTTCATTTCGAGGAAGTAAAAGTTACCTTCGGCATCGGTTAAAAATTCCACCGTACCCGCACCCACGTAGTCGCACGCTTTGGCTGCTTGCACAGCAGCCTCACCCATGCGTTGACGCAGATCTTCGGACACAAATGGCGAAGGGGCTTCCTCTACAACTTTTTGGTGACGACGCTGTACCGAACAGTCTCGCTCACCTAAATAAATGCAGTTGCCGTGGCGATCGGCAAATACTTGAATTTCGATATGACGCGGTTCAATTACCGCTTTTTCTAAAATTATTTCGTCACTGCCAAATGCGTTTAATGCTTCGGATTTTGCGGTGCGCAGTTGCTCATTAAATTCTTGAGCTTTCCAAACCAAACGCATTCCACGACCGCCACCACCAGCGGCGGCTTTAATCATGATAGGAAAACCAATACGTTCCGCTTCTTTTAACAGCGTTGCATCGCTTTGATCTTCGCCTTCGTAACCTGGAATGCAAGGCACACCGGCTTTTAGCATTTCGATCTTCGACAAACGCTTGTTACCCATCATTTCGATGGCTTTAGGATCAGGGCCTATAAAGGTGATGCCGTTGGCCTGACAAGCAGCACAAAAGTCTGTGTTTTCCGACAAGAAGCCATATCCCGGATGCACCGCATCAGCACCGGTTTTTTTACAAGCATCAATAATGTTGGCGATCACCAAATAAGATTGATTGACCTGTGCAGGGCCAATGCAAACAGCTTCGTCTGCAAACTGCACATGAGGCGCATCGGCGTCCGCTTCGCTGTATACCGCTACTGTTTCGTAGCCCATGGCTTTTGCACTGCGCATGACGCGTAATGCGATTTCGCCTCGATTAGCGACTAATACTTTTGTAAAACCTGTCATGTCTTTGTGCCTTTATAATTCTGTAACGTACTAAATCAAAAGCGAGATTTAAGCCCAACCAGACTTAAGCCCAAGGCGCTGGTTTCTTTTGGATAAACGCCATCCCGCCAGCAATACCTTCTTCACCCTGCACTGCCGCACTGAATGCTTTTGCAGCATCGTCGATTAACGTCTCGGCAGGTTCTTCTGCAGCCTTTAACATAAGCGCTTTCGTCACAGCGTTAGCTTGTGGGGCGCACTGTTTAATTTGATCCAGCGTGCGACCTAAGATGCGTTGAACCGCTTCTTCGTCTTCTGCATAAAAATGTGAAATGCCTAAATGCACAGACTCAACACCACCGAATCGCGTACCCAATAAAGCCAAGCGACGGGCTTGAGTTAAACCAATACGTTTAACAACAAAGGGAGCGATTTGCGCAGGCGGAATACCCAGTGTGGTTTCTGGCATACCGAACTTTGCCGTTTCTGTGGCGATGGCCACGTCCGACACACACGCCAAACCGAAACCACCACCCAGCACTGCACCTTCTAAAACCGCTACAACCACCTGTGGAATTTGATTCATTTTTGCGATTAACAAACCAAAGGCTTTGTTTAATTCGTAAAACGGATCTTCTTGGCTGTCTGCACCTTTACCTTTATTCGCGGCATTCGCTCGGGCCGAAGCCATATCTTTAATGTCGCCACCGGAACAAAAATGTCCGCCTTCACCTCGTAGAACAACCGCTCGAACCGACAAATCGTTTTCTAATGCGCTACACACTTGATCGAGTTCATGCACCATAGCCAAACTCATGGCGTTGCGACTTTTTGGACGGTCTAGCGTTACATGAAGAATGTGACCTTCACGTTCTAATTTAATGGTTGTGTAAGCTTGGTCTAACATGTTCTTGTCCTTTTAAAATATCCCGCGGCCGACGAATTCAAGATAGAAGCGTTATGAGCGATGAGAAGAGCGCCCTTCTACAAACTAGCTTCTAAAAGCAAGCTTAAGGTTATCTATACGATGACAGGGCTAGGCAAAAATTTCTGAAAGACCGGAGTTTGGTTTACCAAATGAGGATCTTGAAAAAATTTTTAACAACGCCCTGTCGAGTAGAGATTCCTTAAGCAGATTTTTTGGGCAAAATATCCATATACTTACAAATAATCCCCAACATAATCTCATCCGCCCCGCCGCCAATGGATGCCAAGCGGCCATCGCGATACACCTGCGACACTGGGTTATCCCATGTAAAGCCCATTCCACCCCAGTACTGCAAACAGCTATCGGCAACTTCACGAATGAGGCGACCACCTTTTAATTTACACATGGACGCTAATTTGGTGACGTCTTGTTTATTCATCATCAGTTCCGCAGCGCGATACGTTAGTGCACGCAGAGCTTCGATTTCGGTTTGCAGTTCCGCCAAGCGGAAGTGAACCGATTGATTGTGAATTAAAGGTTGACCAAAGGTTTTGCGCTCGCGGGTGTATTCAATGGTTTGTTCAACACAACGATCCAAAGTAATCAGGCCGCTGGCTGCGCCCCACAAACGTTCTTCTTGGAATTGCAGCATTTGCAGCATAAAGCCTGTGCCTTCAGCACCGATGCGATAACGCTGTGGCACGCGCACATCGTCAAAGTACACTGGTGCTGTGTCGCTACAACGCATACCGATTTTTTCAATCTTTTCACCGATTGAAACACCCGGTGCATTAGCGGGCACTACGATTAACGATTTGTTCTTGTGTGGCTTGTCGTCACTAGTATTGGCTAACACACAGAAGAAGTCTGCTTGAGTGGAGTTGGTGATCCACATTTTTGCGCCGTTGATGATGTAGTCATCACCATCTTTTTTAGCCGTTGTTTTTAGGCCCGCCACATCAGAACCTGCGCCCGTTTCGGAAACCGCAATGGCGGCCACGTATTCGCCTGCAATGGCTGGCGCTAAAAATTGCTCTTTTAATTCGTGGCTGCCGAACTTTGAAATCGCCGGGGTCGCCATATCGGTTTGCACACCAATTGACAGCGGCACACCGCCACAGTTGGCATAGCCCAATGCCTCGGCCGCGTATAGGTTGTAGCTGTAATCTAACCCTAGACCACCGTACTTTTCTTCTTTGTTAATACCCAACAGGCCCAACTCACCCATGCGTTTGAAAACTTCATGGGCTGGATAGGCACCGGCCTTTTCCCATTCACTGACATGAGGGTTAATTTCGTTTTCAACGAAGTTTTTAACCGTGCGATGAATCTCTTTGTGTTCGTGTGTAAATTGCATTGCTGTTTCCCTTTATAACCTAGTGAATCAATTTATATTTTTCTTTTATGAATCTTGTTCGCGCCGGGGCGACATTCCTACAATTTCAGCGCGTCGAGGCGACGCTCTTACAACTTCAGCTTTTTCAATGAAGCTATGTTCTTTCTAAAATCCTTAGAAGCGTTACCGAAGCAGTCAGAGCAAGGCATAAAATTTTTTCGAACCCGGAGTTTATGTGGTTATCAATGAGGAGTTCGACAAAATTTTTAACGCAGCTCTGACAATGTAGGTAGCTTCTAACTACAATCGAGCCACACCAAACGAGTTGGGTCTAAGCTCCCTAACTTCCGCCTCACGACACATACTCAAACAAAACCCCAAAACACGGCGGGTATCGCGTGGGTCAATCAGGCCGTCGTCCCACAAACGTGCCGTACCGAACAAGGCGGTTGAGCCTGCGTCCAGTTTTTGTGCTGTGGCCAGTTCAATGGTGTCGAGCATTTTCGGGTCGGGTTCCATACCCATTTTGCGTTGCTTTTCTTCGGTAACGATGCGCAGTACCTTGCCCGCTTGCGCGCCACCCATGACGGCGGTTCGACTGTTAGGCCAAGCGAAAATAAACCTTGGGTCCAAGCCTCGGCCGCACATGGCGTAGTTACCCGCGCCGTAAGAACCACCAATTACAATGCTGATCTTAGGTACTTTGGCGTTGGCAACGGCTTGAATCATTTTTGAGCCATGTTTAATGACACCTGCTTGTTCGCTTTGCGTACCCACCATAAAGCCTGTGGTGTTATGCAAAAATAAAATTGGCGTGTTGCTTTGCTCACACAACTGAATGAATTGCGCCGCTTTAGCAGCACCCGCTGGTGTAATTGGGCCGTTGTTACCTATGATTCCGCAGGCAAAACCTTCAATTTTTACGCGACCGCATACGGTTTGATTGTCGAATTCCGATTTGAAGTCTAAGAACTCAGAACCATCGGCAATGCGCGCGATGATTTCGCGCACGTCATAGGGCTGTTTAGAGTCCGCTGGTACCACACCAATTAATTCATCTGGTGAATATTTTGGCTCTGCGTATAAGCGTGGTTTTAACGCATTAGGATCACGCAGCTGTTCGTTCCACGGTAGGCTTTCCATAATTTCGCGCGCAATGCGAATACCATCGGCATCGGTTTCGGCCAAATATTCAGCAGTACCAGCAACTTGCGAGTGCATTTCTGCACCGCCCAGTTCTTCGTCAGTTGCTACTTCACCTGTGGCCGCTTTTAGCAGCGGCGGCCCAGCTAAAAACATTTTGGCTTTGCCGCGCACTAATACAACCCAATCAGATAAACCCGGTTGATAAGCACCGCCCGCAGTGGCGTTACCGTGGACCACGGTCACTTGTGGTAAACCTTGGGCCGACATGCGTGCCTGATTGGCAAACGCACGGGCACCTTGCACAAAAATATCGGTGGCGTAGTTTAAGTTTGCACCGCCACTTTCTGACAAGCTCACCAAAGGTAATTTGTTTTCACTGGCGATGGTTTGCAAACGCAGGGATTTATCCAAGCCCGCTGGGGAAATAGTGCCGCCTTTAATGGCGCAGTTGTTCACCACCACCATGCTGCGAATACCGCCCACATAACCGATACCGGCAATTAAGCCGCCGCCTGCACTACTGCCGTCTTTATCGTCGTGCATTTTGTAGCCAGCCAATTGCATCACTTCTAAAAACGGTGTGCCGGCATCCAACAAACGATTTAGACGCTCACGTGGCAGTAACTTTTCGCGCTTATCAAATTTTTCTTTTGATTCGAGTTCTTTTGCGACGACTTTCGCTTCGATTTCGCGAAATTCGTCTATGGATTTTTGCATGGCAGCTGCATTGGTCTGAAACGCTGGGCTACTTGCATCTAGTTCGGACTCTAATACTGGCATCGTCGTTTTCCCTTGTGTGTTTGTTGCGTGCTGACCCAAAAGGTATGAATGCACGCTCCCACATTTTTTATCATTTTGTAGATCGGGCTTTAGCCCGATGAAAATTTAATGCTTTTCTGTTGGGCTGCGTTTTCTTTTTGGCTTTTCTGTTGGGCTGAAGCCCAACCTACAGCCCAACCTACGAGCCAATTTCAGTTAAACCAGCCGCTAGGCTTCAGCTTCTACTAAAACGTCTGGCATTACCGCGCGGTGAAAACCGTTATAGGCTTCGTTGTTTTTCGCTTTCGGTAACGGCCACATGCGATTACCCAATGACGCAGCACCATCTATACGTAAGGTAGAACCGCTCACAAACGCGGCACCTTCGCTCAACAAAAAGCACACAGCGGAACTGACTTCAGATTCTGTACCCATGCGTTGCAACGGCACCGCACTTTGTAATTTTGGAATGATGGCTTTAAAAGCACCTTCGTAGGTGTCCATACCGCTGGATATAATCCAACCCGGTGCAATGGCGTTTACGCGCACGCCAGATTGCCCCCATTCAAATGCAGCGGTTTTTGTAAAGTTATCCATGCCTGCACGAGCTGCACCACTGTGTCCCATGCCGGGCATACCGCCCCACATGTCTGCAATGATGTTAACGATGGAACCACCGTGCTTTGCCATATATTGATTGTAGGTTTCACGGGCAAACAAAAAACCACCCACTAGGTTTGTACGCACAACGGTTTCAAAACCTTTTTGATTGATCGCAGCTAAAGGTGATGGATATTGACCACCTGCGTTATTCAACAAGCCATCAATGTGACCATGGGCGGACAAAATACTTTTAACGACTTCTTTTACGCTGTTTTCTTCGCGGATATCGCACACGCGATAGTCAGCTTGACCGCCGTCTTCTAAAATTTCGCCCTGCACTTTTTGCAGTTTTTCTTCCTTACGGCCAATCAAAATCACCATGGCACCAAGCGCCGCCAGTTCGTGTGCGGTGCAACGACCGATGCCACTGCCGCCACCGGTGACAACCATCACTTTGCCCGCAAATAAATTTGGCTGAAAAATACTGCGATAACTCATTAAGCCACCTCTTGTGCAATGGATGATGGAACTAAAATTTGGGTTTCTAACAACTGTTGCGCGAACGCTTTGCCCTGCGGATCAATACGCAAACTGGCAACGCCACCACCGCCTAAACTGTTTTCTAATAGGAAATTCAGCGCGTGCAAACCGGGCATGTAGTAGCGCGTGACTTTTCCGTTTTCCGCATCCAGCGCGTGGGCCATAACTTCGGCCACTTTGTTTTCGGTAAGCGTGTTGGCAATAAAAGGCAGGTACTCGGCTTTGCGGGCAATAACACCAATGTTGCTGTGATTACCTTTGTCACCACTGCGTGCTACAGCTAATTTAATCAGCGGCACAGCCACTTCGGCGGCGCTGGTAATGCCAGGAATATCGTATGCTTGCGCAGCCACTGATTTCTCGCCACTTTCGAT
This sequence comes from Pseudomonadales bacterium, assembly GCA_041589295.1. GTDB lineage: Bacteria > Pseudomonadota > Gammaproteobacteria > Pseudomonadales > Oceanobacteraceae > Bermanella. The sequence goes on along the minus strand of JBFHVZ010000003.1, from coordinate 27,164 downwards.
CACAGACACGGGCGTTTTTTCACCGTTAATATCAACGCAAAGCTGTGTGCGACTTTTTTCTAGCAGGAACGAGAACAATTGAATTTTTGGATAGACAGTTGGACGACCGCCAACAATACCGGTTAAGCCCGGTGCCATGGCCGTGGCTGCTTGTGCAATTTCGCGGCTAAATAGCACCAAGGCTTTTTTGTCTTTGTGAGCAACGGCAATTTTCACCACAGCTTCACGGGTGTCACGGCGACGTGCGTTGGCACCGTAAGTAGCTTCGCTGCCAAGAATTTCGATATTGGTTTCGGTAAAGGCTCCTAAGCCTCTACGCTCAAAAATATGGCTAACTTTTGTCAGCGTAGCTTGTGCAACGCGCTCGCCTTTTTTAACCGCGTCGATACCGCCAATCAAAAAGCTCGCAACGCATTTAAAACCGTTAGGAAATGTGGCAGACACTTTATAAGAGTCCGTCGGCGCAGTACCGGTGGCACCGGTCACTTTTACGAGGTCTTTACCCACTGCATCCAATTGCGTGTTGGCAAAGTTGCAAATCACATCCGGCAAAATGTAAGCAGACGGGTCGCCAATTTCGTAAACGATTTGTTCGCCAACGGTAAACGGCGTGACTAAACCGCCAGTGCCTTCGGGTTTGCTCACCACAAAGCTGGCGTCTTCGCTGACTTCCACAATGGGGAAGCCCATATTTTCGTAACCTTGGACGGTTTCCCAGTCGGTAAAATTACCGCCGGTGCATTGCGCGCCACACTCGATGATGTGACCTGCCAGCGATGCTTGCGCTAATTTGTCGTAATCCTCTAGCGACCAGCCAAATTCGTGTACTAAAGCACCGGATACCACCGCGCTGTCGGTGACGCGACCAGTGATCACAATTTCCGCACCCAAGTCCAACGCTTGGCTAATGCCGGGCAAGCCTAAATAGGCGTTCACGCTGACCATCATTGGAGGCATAGCAGCACCGGAGAACATTTCGCTGATGCCTTCTTTTTTAAATTCGCCCTGACGTTGCGTCAGGTTATCGCCTTCTAAAACCGCGACTTTTAAATCCAAACCTGCCGCGTCGATACGTGCTTGCAGGGCATCACGACAAGCCAGCGAGTTCACCCCACCCGCATTGGCAATGACTTTAATTCCTTGTTGTTTAAGTTGTGGCAGCAGCGCGGCGATGACCTCGACAAAGTCCGGTGCATAGCCCATGTTGGCGTCTTTCATTTTGGCACCCGCCATGATGGACATGGTGACCTCGGCTAGGTAATCAAAGACCAAATAGTCCAGATTTCCGTGCTCAACCAATTGCTCTGCTGCGGTGGAGGTATCCCCCCAGAAAGCAGACGCACAGCCTATGCGTACGGTTTTGCCTGCCATGTGACACTCCTTATTATTTGCGGTGCTGTCTATTCACCGGTTGCGAGCCATTTACGGGCAGCGATATCGACATACCACTGAGAGCCCTATCCACTAAGAGACCCATTTTTATGACTGCATGTATCAGGTATGGATTTCAGACTACCAAGCAAGCGCTTGGTTTACAACACTGAATCTTTCAGAAATAATGGCCAAATTGCTCAATGTGCAGGATCCTCCATGTCCGATACCGTGCTAGATCAACTGGTCGCCAGCCAGCAAGTGACCGACCCCAACAGCGCCAAAGGCCGCCTAATGCGGGCTGCCGCTCACTTGTTTAAAACCAAGGGCTACGAGCGCACCACAGTCCGCGAACTCGGCGCGGCGGTTGGCATTCAGTCCGGCAGCTTGTTTCATCACTTTAAATCGAAAGAAGACATCCTATTGGGCGTGATGGAAGAAACCATCATTATCAACATGGCACGCATGCACGAAGCTTTAGGCAACGCTAAAACTCCCAAAGATCAGCTGCTAGCACTTATTACCTGCGAATTAGAATCCGTTCACAAGGAAACCGGCGAGGCCATGAGCGTTTTGGTTTACGAATGGCGCAGCCTGAAAGAAGACAAACAAAAGTACATTCTAAAATTGCGCGACGAATATGAGTCTCTATGGCTAAACACCATCAAAGCGTGCGAACAAGAAGGCCTAATTAAAAACAAACCTTTTATTTTGCGCCGTTTGCTAGCCGGTGCCATTGGTTGGTCCACAACTTGGTATCGGCCCGACGGCAACTTGAGCATTCAAGATTTAGCCAATGAGACACTGGCACTGGCCACTCGATAATTTTCCTCTTACTATCACACGCTGAATTCACTTTTATTCAAGGAAGACAGCGTGCTGCAAAACCCATTAAGCGTTGATAACAAAACCATTTTAATCACGGGCGCGAGCCGAGGTATTGGAAAAGCCATTGCGCTAGGTTTGCGCGATGCGGGCGCGCACATTATTGGCACAGGCAGTCGCCCTGAAAGTGTCGAGTGGATGAAAGAAGAACCTGGCTTTGAAGGTCATGCCGTTGATGTGCGTGACCGCAAAGCGATGGAAGCATTATTTAATCAAAGTATTCGCAAACGCCGTCCAATTGATTGTTTAATTAATAATGCAGGAGTTGCTGATCACACCATGGCATCATGGCTAGATGACGAACGCATGGAAGAAGTACTGGACGTAAACGTTAAGGCCGTCATGCGTTGTTGCCAGTCTTATTTTAAAACGCACCGAAAAGTGGGTGGCAATATAGTCAATGTTTCATCAATTCTTGCGGTAGTCGGCGCCGATGTCAGCTCTATTTACTCAGCCAGTAAAGCCGCAGTGTCCATGTTAACCAAATCGCTGGCGGTAGAATGGGCACCTTATAATTTCCGTATCAATGCACTATGCCCAGGCTTAATCGACACAGACATGATTGGCTTGCTGAAAGACAACAAAACCATTTTTGAAAAAGAAATTGATAAAATCCCAATGAAGCGCATGGCCAAACCAGAGGAATTAATTGGTGCTGCCACCTTTTTAGCCAGCGATGCAAGTAGTTTTATGACGGGACAAAATTTGGTGATTGATGGCGGCGTAACCGCCATTTAAGCCTAACCATTCAGGCAAACCACCTAAAAAAACGGTTAAAGCGGCACCGCAAGGGCTTCCTTAATCAGGTTGCCCTTGGAAATATTGTAGCGACTGATTTTAGACAACATATCTTCTTCACCCAGCAAAGCGTGAGTAATATCCGAAATGGATTTTCCGCTTTGCTTCATCGACTGTGCTTGAGCACACATCCCAACCAGATTGTCGCGCTTTGTTGCCATAGCGGTTTTGCCATCTGTAATGATTCCGGCATGAGGGCAAAACACCACATCGAAATCTAGTTTTAACACTTTTTCTAAACTGGCAATTAAATCGGTAAGATTTTCATCCGCCCGTAAATACTTTAGCGACTTAGCAATGTATAAATCACCACTAAATAACCAGCGTTTTTCAGGCACATAAAAGCAGGTTAAATCTTTTGCATGCCCAGGAGTATGCACAGGAATGATCTCGGTACCATCAGAAAAATATTCACGCGCTTGCAAGGGTTGAGTTTCGACAGGAATGGGACTGCCCCACACGATTTTTTGCACTAACGGCGTGGGGTAGCCTTTGGCAAGTTTTTCGTAGGCCAAGGCAGGAGCTTTAGGCGTAATACCGCACAATTTTGCGATGCGCGCACCATTGCCACTGTGATCTTCATGGTGATGCGTTAATAACAATTGATTAACAGGTGCGGCTTGCACAAATGGTTTAACCGAACGCCACTGATTAGAGGGACCGGTATCAATTAAGGTGTCGCCCACACGATAGACAATGAAGTTGGTGTTGATGCCGGCGTTGAGTCGCCCTACTTTCACGCCCTCGACAGACTCGTGTAGGTAACGTTTACGTACAGTCATGGCAAAGCCTTACGGTATTACGGTCATTTCAATATAACCGTCTCGCCTCAGGCTGCAAATAACGAAAACATCCGAAAGCAATGGCGCAAGCGCGCCATGCAGCGCTACCGCTAAAACTGCTGCACTTTCTACAACTGCTGCGCTGGCTAGAACTGCTGCGCTGTCTAGAACTGACCTGTAAGGGCTTGCCAGACTTTGTCGGGGCCGACGGTGTCATAACACGGCGGGTGTTCGTTATTGAACTTGCAGGTTTTGCTTAGACAGGGCGCACAGTCGAATTGAGCACTGAGTACGTCAACTTTAGGGCCTAGTACTCCGGTCAAGGTTGCATCAGTGGCACCATAAATAGCCACCGATGGCACTTCTAATCCCGCAACCACATGACTAAGGCCGGTATCCACACCGACAACACCCTTGGCGAAGGCCAAATATGCAGTCAATTCAGACAAACCCATTTTCGGCAACACGTGCACTTTGTCATGGACCGCAGCAATGCGCTCGGCGCGTTCGCGCTCTTCTTCATTACCCCAAGGTAAAAACACGCTTAACCCTTCGGCAACGGCTTTTTGCGCTAAGGCTTGCCAGTGGACCTCAGGCCAAAGTTTTGTAATCCAAGTGGTGCCATGCAGCATGACCAAGTAGTCGCCTTCGACTTCTGGGCGCTGCCAACGGGATTTATCCAAGCCATAGCCAAAACTCTGCTGCGCACCGACGCTATACCCCAAAGCCTGAGCAAAAAGCTGGCGCACACGCCAAATGGCATGAGTACCTTTAGCGACGGGAAAGCCTTGATCGTAGGCGCGCACCGCCAGTGGCTCCCGCGCACTGTGTTTGTCATAACCCACTTTTGGCGCACCCTTAGCCAGCTTGGTGACCAAGCCACTCTTAATCAGCCCCTGCGCGTCCAAAATGAGGTCAGGCGATTCCTGCTTTAGCGCGGTCAAAAAGGCTTTCAGCTCGGTGCGATTTTGTTTGTTGAATAGGTTTTTACGCCAGCGACGCCAACCAATGGGCAGTACTTTTGTCACAGCCGGATGCCAGCCCGCCATGGCGGCAAAGCCTTCTTCCACCACCCAGGTCACTTCTAAATCAGGGATCTGTTGCTTGGCCTCGGTTAAGGCGGGAAACGTGTGGAAGACATCGCCAAGAGACGACATTTTAATCAGCAATAACTTCATGCTTTATCCGGTCTGTCATTTTTATTCTTAGGTGTTTTCGGCTCGTGCTATCTAGCCGAATAAATCGAAGCTAGGTCCAGCAGCATTGGATTGTCCCGAGGCACCTTTATCCAGCCAACGACTGGGCTTACTAAAAGTCTGCTCCATTTGACGCGCCAAGGTGTCACCTATTTTTTTGCTGCTGCCTTTTGCTAACACAGCCGCAATGTAATCTTCTTCTTTACCTAGACACAGGGCTAAACCCAACTCGTCTAAGGCGTTTTCTTTCATCAACTCAATGGTGTTTAGTCGACGTGCTTCCGCGAGTTCCACATTAGGCTCCCACTGCTGAATTACTCGTTACCGCCATCCCGCAATTGTAAAAAATGGCGACGACTGATGCGGGGAGCGGGATTGTACTGCAAATTGTCCCTAAAATAACCCGCCCTCAGGACGATCAAAGCAACGGATTTGTCAGCCTACGACATGCACCCGCCAAGGCTACGTTCTGAAACAATCGGGACATATTTGCGCAGTAAGCTGCTGGCGACAAATCAAAAGCCAGAAGCCCTGCGAGAGAAGGCTTACAGGAAGTTAGGGAGAATAATATGAAGCGTGTTGTGGTTACCGGAATGGGAATCGTGTCGTGCATTGGCAATAGCCCAGATGCCGTCGCCGACAGTTTAAAGCAGGGCCGCTCTGGCATTGCGTTTCAACCTGACTATGCTGAGCTTGGCTTTCGCTGTCAGGTGGCAGGTAAACCTCAAATCGACGCTGCTGACCACCTTGACCGCAAGGCGTTACGCTTTATGAGCGACGCGGCCATCTATGCCACTATCGCCGCACAACAGGCCATGGAAGACGCAGGCTTAACCAAGGCTGACCTAGCGAACGGTGACACTGGAGTCGTCGCTGGCTCTGGCGGGTCATCGGCCAGTGACATCGTAGAAGGTACCGACATCTTCCGCAGTAAAGGATTACGCCGCTTAGGGGCTTATCGCGTCCCACGTGCCATGGGCAGCACTTGCAGCGCCAACATCGCCAATACCTTGGGCATCCGCGGTGTGTCCTATTCCATGAGTTCCGCCTGCTCCACTAGCGCCCACTGTATTGGCCACGGCGCTGAGCTCATTCAATTGGGAAAACAAACGCGAGTATTAGTCGGCGGTGGCGAGCAACTGCATTGGAGCCAAACCATGCAGTTTGACGCCATGGGGGCGCTCACTACCCGCTTCAATCAAACACCGGACCAAGCCAGCCGCCCTTACGACACACAAAGAGACGGCTTTGTCATCGCCGGCGGTGGCGGCATGCTCATCCTAGAAGACTATGACTTAGCCAAAGCACGCGGTGCAAAGATCTACGCTGAGATTACTGGCTACGGTGCGTCTTCCGATGGCTACGATATGGTCGCACCCAGCGGCGAAGGCGCTGAACGCTGCATGCAACTGGCACTGCGAAATGTTCCGACCCAGGTAGATTACATTAATACCCATGGCACAAGTACGCCTTTAGGTGACACCATCGAACTGGACGCCATTCAAAGAGTATTCGGTCAACATAAACCCCTGCTCAGTAGCACTAAATCTCTCACCGGCCATTCACTGGGAGCCACTGGCGTGCAAGAAGCCATTTATTGTTTATTAATGATGCAGCACGGTTTTGTGGCCGCTTCTAAAAACATCTCTCAGCTAGACCCCAAAGCAGCAAACGCGAATATCGTTCAGCAAACTCGAAACGCAGAATTGCGCACAGTTTTATCGAACAGTTTTGGTTTCGGCGGCACAAACGCATCTTTGGTGTTTTCAAAGCTGTAAATTCCAAAAATGTCTGTTATAAAGGATTGCCTCGAACGCGCCACGACGTAAGCGGTACAAGGGTTCCAAGCTGTATAAAAACTCTAAATACCCTATACGTAGCGATTCGATGCACGGCCGAAGCGGTATCAGGCCTTATTGATAACAATGACTATTTTATAAGCGCTTATTTCACTATGTCTCAATTTGAAACAGATCAACTCTTCCAGATTGCGGAAAAACTTAGCCAAGATTTTTCCCTTTTCCCAAACGACGCTCAGCATCCAGCCTCACCTGTTATCAAAGGCTTGCTGACACAAAAAGCTATAGATGAAAAACTCACTACTTTACCTTCGCTGGATATCGACGAATATATTGAAGAAGTCGTCGCACCCAGTGAATCAAGCCAACGACTCAGTGCTCGCCAAGTCGTCCACAAACTAACCAATCGCATCATTACCGAAAAAGAAGACGGCCCACTTTACGTGGCCGAGGTTGAGTTAGATTTTGGCCATAAATTCCGTCGCGTTGGTTTTATTTGTCAAAACCGCGAACATCGTCACGGCGCATGGATGCCAGAACACCACAAACGTGCCGTGCGCGCCGTACGCCAATTTGCTAAACACGCCATGCCAATTGTCACCCTCATCGACACACCGGGGGCTGATGCAGGTGAAGAAGCAAACATGCGCAACCAAGCCCATAGCATCTCCCACTTGATCGCCGAAATGGCCAATGCCGACACGCCAACCGTGGGCATTATTTGGGGTGCAGGTTATTCTGGCGGCGCGATCCCATTGGCTGCCACCAACATTTTGCTATCGGTTCGCGACGGTATTTTCAATACGATTCAGCCACAAGGTTTGGCGAGTATTGCGCGCAAGTACAATTTAAGCTGGCAAGAATGTGCGAAGTACGTTGGGGTTTCTGCCTACGAACTGCACGCTAAAAATGTCATCGACGGTATTATTGATTACGCACCGAATGATCGTATCGACAAACTGGTAAACATGGTTCAAGCCATTACCACCAGCATCGAAAGTATTGAACATGGTGCCGAAAACTTCGCACGAGAAAATCCATATTTAATGGATTCTTACATGCGCAGTGTGCAACGTTACTTAAATCCATCAGACAAACTGGTAGCGCTAGAAAAAGGCTCTACCCTGATGCTGGCAAGCTCCCCTACTGAGCACCATAACTTATTCCGTCTGACCTACCGCTATTTGCGTTATTTAACGCTGCGTAAACGTATTAGTTCGACCACCACGGGTAACTACAGCCGCCTTGCCGAAAAACAATTGCCCGAAGGTCAGTTGCAAGTTCGCATGGAAGAAGAAAAGCGTCGTAAGTTCCAACAATGGTTACAAGCACCTGACAAAATTTTATACGACGATGAACTAAACAAACTTTGGAAAAACTACGTTCAAAAACGTGGTGAGCGTAAAGACAATCGTGGCTCCATTGCGCGTTTGTTCTTTGGTGTGCCTGAAGACAATTATTTAAAAGCCAAACAAGATTTTTGTTTTTACCTCGGCTTGTATTTGTTTAATCGTTGGAAAGGTGATGCCGACATTAACTTTGGCGAACTGGTGCACTACTTAAACGATTATAAACAAACTCAGTTCCTACTATCGCAACAAGACCTGACCGACGCTAAAGCGATACTTAAGTTTATTAAAACCAATGAACATCCATTGGCTCAATACATTAACAAAGCACTGGATTACGACACCCAAGCCTTAGTCGCAGACTACAAGCAAGGTAAAGTATCCGAGCAATTGGCTACAGCATTAACCGAAGGTTTAAACAACCTTATTCGTGCAGAAAAACTGCCTGAAAACGTGCTGCAAGCCATTAACCTTAGCCCACGCACTCAGCAACTGGTCAACAATGTTGCTGACGTTAAACTTGAGGCCAACCGCCGCGTGCTCGAAGATGCCCTCGCCCCGTACGTGCGTATTAAGAGCGATGAGAAAACCGATTTACAAGATTCGCACCTAAGCGTTTTGGACGCCATCTTACTGGACGATTTGCGTGAAGACTTCATCAGCATCAGCCATAACATGCGCATGTTTGGCTCACTGTACGACTTCATCATTCGCAACCTAGTTGAAGTGGCTAAAGAAGCAAAAGAAACCCATAAACTTTCACGTTCTGTGGTTTCCCACTTAGTCACAAATGGCTTAGAACACGCAGGTAAAGTCATCGAAGGTGACAACGCAAAAGAAGTATTTGGTGATTGGTTCAACTTCTTTATCAACTACAGCAAACGCAGCGAATTTTTGGTGCAAGTAGAAGAGTGGAAAAAGAACAGCTTCCCGCGATTATCCGATACGCTGTTTGTAATCATCACGTTCTTCTTCGAAAAACTGCTCGCCGAATACTATGCGTCGAAAAAAGGCAAAGAGTACAGTGGTCAAATTAACCCTGTCAGCATAGGTCGTCGTAAAGACTTCTGGAACCGCTTAACCATCGCCTACTTCGACTTATTGATTCAAGACGTATTAGATGGCGTGAAACGTAAGAAGACCACAGGCACGCAAGCCTTCGTGGAGCGATTCTTTACAAACTTCGAAGAAATTAACGGCCATCTAATGACCTCGGACCCAGTTGAGTTCCCAGGTTTCCGCAGCGCCATCGAACGTGCTCTGGATAGCGATATTCCACCATGTGGCGTCATCACAGGTTTCGGTACGTTAAAAATCGGCAACGAAAGCCGCCGTGTTGGCGCCTTGATCAGCAACTTGGATTTCCAAGCAGGTGCCTTCGACATGGCCAGCGCGGAAAAATTCTGTAAGTTGATGGTGGAATGTGCGCGCCACAATTACCCCATTGTGTGTTTCGTTTCATCCGGTGGTATGCAAACCAAAGAAGGCGCTGCAGCGCTGTTCTCAATGGCTATTGTTAACGACCGTATTACGCGCTTTGTTCGCGATAACGATCTGCCCATCGTGGTGTTTGGCTTTGGTGACTGTACCGGTGGTGCGCAAGCCAGTTTTGTTACCCACCCAATGGTTCAAACCTTCTACTTCAGCGGGACGAATATGCCGTTCGCAGGTCAGATCGTTGTTCCATCTTACCTACCGTCTACCACGACGCTTTCGAACTACCTCTCAACCAATCCTGAGTCCATGACAGGCTTGGTTAAGCACCCATTTGTTGATGACCTTGATCAGCAATTGCGCGCCATAGACCCAAGCATTCCTGTGGCTCGTCGTACGGTAGATGAAGTTCTAGAGCGTATTCTAAAAGGTTTGGTTACACCTGAGGCGGCTCAAGCAGATTCTGAGATCGAAGCCGTGCCAGAGAAAATCTTCCGCCCAGTGAAGAAAGTGCTGATTCACGCCCGTGGCTGTACCGCAGAGAAATTGGTGCGTAAAGCACAAGAGAACGATATTGATGTGGTCTTGGTTCAGTCTGACCCAGATATGACCTCCGTGGCCGCCGACCGCTTAAACAGCAAAGGCAAATTGGTTTGTATCGGTGGTAATACTCCAGACGAGAGCTACCTAAACGCCAAGTCGGTCATTCGCATAGCCGAACGCGAGCAAGTAGACTCACTGCACCCAGGTATCGGCTTCCTATCAGAAAGCGCACAGTTTGCCGCCTTCTGTGGTAACCATAATTTGAACTTTATCGGTCCTAAAGTGAGTTCAATGGAAACCATGGGTAACAAGTCTAACGCCATTAACACCGCAAAAAGTGTTGGTGTACCGGTTGTACCTGGCTCCCACGGCATAGTGACCACGTCAGCCATGGCGGCAAAAATTGCGGATCGCATTGGCTACCCTGTTCTGCTGAAAGCCGTGCACGGTGGTGGCGGTAAAGGCATTCAAGTGGTTGAACAGCCAGAGCAAATTCACGAACTGTTCCACCAAATCAGTACCGAAGCACGCAGTGCATTTGGTAGTGGTGATATTTATTTAGAAAAATTCATTACTTCGTTGCGTCATATCGAAGTACAAGTACTGCGCGACCAAAAGGGCAACACCAAAGTGCTTGGCTTGCGCGACTGTTCTGTTCAACGCAACAATCAAAAAGTAATCGAAGAATCCATGTCGACCATGCTGCCTGAGCATTTGGAAAACGCGGTTTACGAATACGCCGAAAAGCTAGCCGATGCGGTTGATTACTTTGGCGCGGGCACAGTGGAATTCATTTACGACCTAGATGCCAATGACATCTACTTCATGGAAATGAACACCCGCCTACAGGTAGAACACCCTGTAACCGAGTTAGTGACAGATATTGATATTGTCAGTCAACAATTCAAAATTGCCTCAGGTGGTTCCATCGCACGCCTTAAGCCTAAGCAGAAAGGCTACGCAATGGAGGTACGTGTGAATGCCGAACAAGCAGAAATGCGCGGCGACACCATTCGTTTCATTCCTAACCCAGGTCATGTCACCCGTTGCGACCTACCCAAAGAAAAAGACGTCCACATTTTGAACGCCATAGCCGAAGGCAAAGAAGTCACGCCGTTCTATGACAGCATGGTGGTACAAATTATTTGCTACGGCAAAGACCGTAACGAAACCATCGAAAAAATGCGTAACTATTTAAGTCGCGTCACGATCCAGGGTGTTTCGACCAACATTCCATTGTTATTACGCATCTTGGCGGATGAACAGTTCATTAACGGCGAATATGACACAGGCTTCTTACCTGCATTCTTAGAGCGTATAGACACGCAGGCCTTGATTGATGAAATCAAAGCCAGCGCTGGTAATGTCGGTAATAAGATCACAGCCGAATCTTTGAAAATCGAAGGTTCCGACGAAATTAAAGTATTGGCACCGGCAAGCTGTATTTTCTACGGTTCCCCTTCCCCATCAGAGCCGGCATACGCCAAAGAAGGTGACATCGTCACGGTGGATCAAACTCTGTGCTTGATGGAAGCCATGAAAATGTTCACACCGCTTTCGCTTAAGTCTTTGAACACACGCGGTTCAGAACTTTACAGTCCTAAGCAGAAGTATCAGGTCGTGCGTATTCACAACAGCGATGGCCAACAAGTAAACCAAGGTGACTTACTGTTTGTACTTAAACCAACCATGGCGGAACAAACTGTAAAAAAGGAGAGTGAGGCCATTGCATAATGGCCGTACTTTAATTCGCTGTAATTAAAGCGCTCGTACAAATAAAAATGCCAAGCAACCTAAACACTGCTTGGCATTTTTTTATTTGGGTAAAAACTCGATTTACACTTTACTCGACTTACACTCTAAATAGCGCTATTGGTCACGCTATTATTTTCGTTAGGTTTCGATCAAAGTCGCAAACTGAGCGCTCAGCGTTAGAGCTAAATCCTGCGGAGCCAGTTCGATTTCTAGACCACGCTTTCCTGCGCTCACAAAAACAGTTTTAAGCGATTGCGCGCTATCATCAATAAACGTTCGCAAACGCTTTTTCTGGCCTAATGGACTAACACCACCTAACACATAACCAGTGGAACGTTCGACCTGCACTGGGTCTGCCATAGTCGCTTTTTTTCCCGCCGCCGCTTTTGCTAGGGCTTTCAAGCTAAGCTTATGGGCAACCGGTAATACGGCCACGATTAACTCTTTACCATCTAGGCTCGCCACCAAGGTTTTAAAAACCTGCTGTGGTGATATTCCCAACTTTGTTGCGGCTTCTTCTCCGTAAGAACTAGCGTCTTGTTCGTGTTGGTATTCGTGAATGCTAAATACCAACCCTTTCGCTTTCGCAATGTTCACTGCTGGGGTCATGCTTCTTACCCCCTGCTAATGAACTTCTAACGCTTTAATTTGACGAACCAAGGCTTCAGGCGGTGGGACCAATAGGCCCGTTTTATTGTCTTTCATTAGTAACGCCGTTTTCATGAGCGCAATCACTTCGTCGCCTCGCACTATTCGATACATAAGATCTAAGCCGTATTTGTGCCAGCCACCCAACGCTAACTCAACAACCAAGTCATCTCCGGCAAAGGCTTCAGCCAAAAATTGAATGGCTGCATCAGCGACTATGGTGGTACAACCTTCTACATTGATTTCTCGATAATCCATACTTGCCAGCCACGCGGCGCGGGCTTCTTGCGCATAGATCAAAAAACGATCATTCCCTACATGGTCGGCATAATTCATGTCGGTGACTCTTGGACGAATCGGCAAACTAAATAGAACTGTTTCAGGAAATTCGAGTCGAATACGCATCTTGTTTACATGAAAATTAATGGCAACGGCGGTATTATGCCCGCAAAGTATAAGAAATTCGCCATAGCACACATTTTGTTTCACTATTAGTGCTATAACTAGTTTACTGCCACTAGAATAAGAGTCGCTCAAGGCAAATCGTTCCCCTGTGCTCAGTTCACCTTATGCGCCAAACTCAAGGAATATCGACTAGATGTTAAGAAATCTAATCTTGTCTGGCCTACTGGCCCTATCCACCCAATCCGCGGTGGCCGCAACCCTCAAGCCCAGCACAGAACACGCACTCACCAACCGAGCTGTCGTACACCACCTTATTGGCTACCACTACGCTGGCAAATACTTTAACGACGAGTTTTCTAGCAAGGTTTTTGATCGCTATTTAGACATATTGGACAACACACGTTCCTATTTCACAGCAGACGATATTAAAGAGTTTGAGAAATACCGTTACCAGCTAGACAACGCCATTAAGACTAACGATTTGGACCCAGCGTTTTTAATTTATAACCGCTACCAAGATCGCGTCATCGAACGCTTAGACTATGCGCTGGCCCTAATCGACAAAGGCATGGATCAGTTCGATTTCACCGTGGATGAAAGCCTAAACCTAGATCGCGAAACCGCACCTTGGGCTAAAGACCAAAAAGAACTGGACGAACTTTGGCGTAAGCGCATTAAAAACACAGTACTTAATTTAAAGCTGGCCGGTAAAAAGCCAGAAGACACAAAAGATTTGCTTAAGAAGCGTTACGACAGCCAACTTAACCGCATTAAACAAATCAATGCTGAAGACGCCTTTCAAGCGTATATGAATGCAGTGACCTATACGTTCGATCCACACACGCAATACATGTCTCCGCGCAACAGCGAAAACTTCAACATCAACATGAGCCTTAGCCTACAAGGTATTGGTGCCGTACTACGCACCGAAAACGAAAATACCATCGTCGAACGCTTAGTAACGGGCGGCCCTGCCGACAAAGCAGGTCAACTAAAACCTGCGGATAAAATCATTGGCGTAGGCCAAGGCAAAGATGGCGAAATCATCGACGTAGTCGGTTGGCGCTTGGACGAAGTCGTCGACAAAATTCGTGGCCCGAAAGACAGCGTCGTACGCCTTGAGCTGATCAGCGGCAGTGGGCAAAGTGAGACCACTAAAGTCATTTCCATTGTACGAGATGAAGTAAAACTTGAAGACCGTGCTGCGCAAAGCGAACTTATTGAAGTAAAACGAGATGGTCAAACCCACAAAATCGGCGTGATTGATATCCCTGCGTTCTATGCCGACTTTGAAGCTAAAAATGCCAATGACCCAGAATACCGCAGCACCACACGTGACGTGTCACGTCTTCTGGTAGATCTAATGAAGCAAAACATCGACGGATTAATCATTGATCTGCGTAACAATGGCGGTGGCTCATTGGCTGAGGTTAATAATCTGGTCGGATTATTTATTGATCAAGGCCCAACGGTACAAGTTCATAACAGCAAAGGCCGCACAGACATTTTGGCTGACATGGATGCTGGCGAACTGTACACCGGCCCACTATTGGTATTAACCAATCGCCTAAGTGCTTCTGCGTCTGAGATCTTTGCTGGCGCCATCCAAGATTACGGCCGAGGACTCATCGTCGGCAGTCAAACCTTTGGTAAAGGCACGGTACAAACCTTGATCCCATTATTCCGTGGCCAAATGAAAGTAACCAACGCTAAGTTCTATCGTGTTAGCGGAGAAAGCACCCAGCACCGCGGCGTGATTCCCGACATCGCGTACCCAGAAATTTACGATGTCGATAAAATTGGTGAGAGCGCACTAGAAGAAGCGCTGCCATGGAATAAAATACGCGCAGCTAAATACAACCGTGTTGGTGATATTTCGCCGTTAATTCCTCAAATTGCGCAGCTACACGAAAAGCGGGTGCAGAATCACCCTGACTTTAACTACCTAAACAAGCAGGTTGAGTTTTTAAAAGAGCTGCGTGATGACACCGTCATCTCACTGAACGAAAAGATGCGCGAAGACGAACGCAAGAAAACAGAACAACGCAGATTAGATTTAGAAAACGAACGCCGTGTTGCTAAAGGTTTAAAACCGCTAAAAGAGTTGGAAGAAAACCTTAACGAAGACGAAGAAACCGCTGCGGTTAGCGAAGACGAAACCGACTCGGAAGAAGATGACGCCCTACTACATGAAGGTGGCGAAATTCTCGTAGACTTTATTCAACTTTCCAAAGCTGAAAAAGTCGCCAAAAAGTAGTCGTGTAACACTGGGTAACACCTGAATACAACACTGTGTTCCCTCTTAATAAAACCAAAAAAACCAAAAAAACCAAAAAAACCAAAAAAACCGGGTTCTCGCGAATCCGGTTTTTTTGGTCTATTTAAACCCTGTATCTAACTTGCGTTTAATTAGAACTGAGCTGTTACCTTTGCGCTATTTGATCAGGCCAACCACTTCACGATCATTTAACGCTTTATTCAATAACGTGGTCAGCAGTAGGTTAAAGTAAGACTCGTTGTAGTCCTGTGAAGGGGCTGTCACCACGTCTTGTGATTGCTCTGCCGTAAACGTTTTACGCATGGTGGTAGCGCCACGTTGAATGGTCAACGCCACCTCACCTTGCAATGCAATCTCATTAACCCACGTCTCGTTTGGTGTGGAGTATGAAAGCTTGCGAATCTCTACCGTTAACTGGGTTGCTGGTTCAGGGGTTTTACCAGTAACTGCACCCTGCTGTTGCAATGCTTTAATCACGTCGGCCTTTAGGGTATCGGCTAAAGGCGCGTTAAAGAGAATTTCGCCTTCTTTTTTGGCATTACGGAACCCTAGTCGCTCAGGGTTTTCACGTTTATCAACGACCTCTACCTGAATCGGCGTTTCAATACCTTTTACTGCTGCAAAGTCTAACTGCGGCGCAACCGCAATAGTGTGAGGTTGCATGCTACACGCCGATACCAATCCGGCCATGGTAAGAATGGCTAGCCATTTTTTCATTTTTTTATTCCCTCTAACAGAAAGTAATGCCCTGCAATCGCCGAGCACGTTTAGAAAGCACTACCAAATTCAAGATAACCAACCGAGCTGCCTAATTCAGAATCCAAGCCAACGGCCAGACCTAAACGTAACCGCACGGGCAAGTAATAGCCAATCGTGTCATCAAAGATTAGCTCCGCACCCAAGCTTGGATAGGCTTTATCCGGTGATTCACCATCGCGCCATAGACTACCTGCTTCGGCAAATGCTCTAGCAGACCATCCCAACGCACCGATGGGCGGAATCATGATGGTGCGATCATTCCATTTAAAGGGCAATCGGTATTCGACGCTATAAAGCGCCATATTGTCACCGCGTAATTGCGCTAACCCTTCTTTGTAGCCACGCAGCGCATAGTTTCGTTTATTTAAGCTAATGGTCGGCATATAGAAGGGGTCAGAAAATACTCCGCCTAAACGAAACCCCGGCGTACCTTCGTCACTTAAACCCAGCACAAAGCGCTGCGCCAACGTGCGCTGCTGTTTGAACGATAAATGGTGGCGAGCATCCAGTGTAAAGACTTCTCCCTCGCTGAGATCATTTTCGGCAACGGATGCGCTTTCAATATTCAGTTGCAGCATGCTGCCGCTTCCATAATCGCCTTGGTATAAATCCGTTTGCAATGAATCGTAGATAAATCCGGTTGCTACCCAGTCGTCATTTACTTCATAGGTTTGCTGGCCATTCACACTAATTTTAATCATGTCGCCGTCATCAGTGATTACCCGACTCAGGCTATTAATGTAAGCAACGTAGGGATGCCAACGACGCGCAAAACTGCGAATAGAGTGCATATATGCCAGCGACATATCGCGTTGATAGGTGGCTGCCTCGTTAATGTCACTTAGGCCCAACTCTAACGATGATAACGTGGCGTTATAATTCACCAGCACGCGACCGTCATAGCTGTACTGAATGGAAGGCAGCAGATAACCAAATGTACTTTCGTAAGTGACTTGCGCAGCGTACTGATGAAAGCCCACCGCGTCATTGCCTTGCGTTAAAAAGCCAACTTCGGAAGTTACCCCATCGCTTTGCAAAACAGGTAACCACCAAGTAGGCGAGGCCGAAGGCAATGGGTTGTAGCTTTGGGTATCCCCTACCACCTGTTGCGCTTGCGCATACTGTACACTCGCAGGCACATTCAACGCGGAAAGATCTTGATGCTTAAACGCGATGGAAATTCTAGGGCCTTCATGGGTGTACTCCGTTAGAACCATCTGACGCTGACCGTATGGCACAACCTCTTCGACGCCAGTCAGTAGATTTGTTAAACGTTCTGGTTGCTGCACACCAACAGCGCTAAGCGGTAAACGATGTACTTCTTTTTGGCCTTGCGCCGCCAATACAAAATATACCTGTTTGTTTTGGATTACAGGGGCCGAGGGAATGCCATCGTCATTTGTTAATGGAGTCCAACTCGATAGGCTGTGATCATCTGCAAGCGTGGTTTTAAACAAGTTCCAACTTTGTCCCTGATGTTTAATCACAGCGACAAGATGACCGAGCGCATCGACATCAAAATCACCCAGAATGTCTCCCGCACTGCCCTGCCACAATACTTTGCTGAGCTGCCCATCAGCCGTTAGTAGGTGTAGCTGGGCTAATGCGCCTTCATAACGTAACGCTACCAAACCATCTTTAAACCATCTTACTTTGTGATAGCGCCCACATTTGGTTAGCCGCTGTAACTTGGGCGCGTCTTGGTAAAGTTCGCTCACAGGAATTTTGTAAATATCAAAATACAGCTTTTTGTCTTCGCATACTTCCAACTGAGTTAATGCAATATCGTCGTGGGCACTAATATCTAAGTCGCCCATGGTGTTCAAGGACACTAAGCGCTCGGTTTCGTTTTGTCGAAAGCGATATAAGGCCGCACCGTTATACCCGTCTGTACCGGTAAACCAAATCGCCCGTTGTGAGTCCACACGGGGCGATCCAAATTGCACACCTTGATTATATAAAACCTGTGTGGACGTCACACCCTGCTGTTCGATACTGGCAATTTGTGGCGCGAACTCACGCTGCAAATAGCGTTCGAATTCCGGCCATAGAC
This sequence comes from Pseudomonadales bacterium, assembly GCA_041589295.1. Lineage (GTDB taxonomy): Bacteria > Pseudomonadota > Gammaproteobacteria > Pseudomonadales > Oceanobacteraceae > Bermanella. The sequence continues at coordinate 9,109 of JBFHVZ010000003.1, read as the reverse complement.
GGCGCAAGTTTTTGCCTGTGGCGCCTTGTGGGTTACTGTCCACCCGAAACGGAATCAAGTTGTCGCTGTAATCATAAATCAGTTGTTTTAATGCATCTTCGCCGTAGGTATCGCGAATAAAGCGCATGTAGTACACACCATATAAATAGGCATGATTACGCGGCCATTCTCGACCTAATACCGTGTTGACTTGCGATAACGACTTTAAGCCGGTCAACACTTCTTGACGCATCATCACTTGAAAGGTATCGGACTGGCCACGACCAATACCCAGTTCATCGTCGGTTTCTTTAAACGTTGCAAAACCTTCTTGAAACCAATTTGGGTGAAGCGCATTGGGAAACAAAAACAGAAAGCGACCAAACACTTTGCGTAACTGAGCTGGCCACTCTAATGCTTTGTCCATGTGCAAAATGTGGGTGTATTCGTGAATGATTAACAAGCGCAACCATGAGTCGTAATCCGTGAGCGAACCCGAAACAGGTGGCTGCATGATTAGCATCATAGTGTTATTGGGAATGGGAGTAGCCGAACCATTGGGGGAGTCGTAATCATCCACCATTACAACATGGGTTTTATCTTTGGGTTGCCACGCCATATAAGGCACTAACAGTTGATGTGCGCGTTCAGATTCTGCCGCAACTTCTGATACCAGATGCGTAAGATTATCCGGGTGGTGAATCAAGAAATGGTCGGTTTCGAACGTTTTCCATTCAAGCGCTGAATCTGCTGCGAATACCGCAGCACTGAGAAAAACAAGCGCACTGACAATACAGTGTTTGATCACGCAAAAATTCCTGTGCAACATTTCTTGATTAAAAGCAAACCAAAAGCGTTTAGACAACCGCGTTTAGACAACCGTGTTTAAGCAACCGCGTTTAGACAACCGTGTTAGCATCCGCCTCTGTTCGACAGAACACCCATTCGTTCGCTTTTGACATAGCCTCGTTGAATCGGTACCCCGCTACATTAAAGTCCTTCAATGCTTGTGCGTCCGTGATGCGATTCTGAATAATGTAGGCTGCCATCATGCCACGGGCTTTTTTGGCGTAAAAGCTGATGATTTTATACTGCCCATTTTTCTCATCTTTAAACGTCGGTGTGATGATGTCGCTATTCAAGGCTTTCTTATTGACCGATTTAAAATATTCGTTTGATGCCAAATTCACTAAGACGTCTTGATCGGCCAAGGCTTCATTCAGTTTATTGGTGATCTTATCGCCCCAAAACCCATAAAGGTCTTTACCTTTCGCGTTGGACAATTTAGTCCCCATTTCTAGACGATACGCTTGCATTAAATCAAGCGGTTTGAGTAAACCATACAAACCAGAAAGTATACGCATATGCTTTTGCGCAAATTGCATATCAGCTTCACTTAGGGAATACGCATCCAACCCGGTATACACATCACCTTTAAATGCGTATACCGCTGGACGGGCATTATCTACTGTAAACGGTTGTTGCCATTGCTCGAAACGCGTTGCGTTTAACACGGCTAGTTTGTCGCTCAGCTTCATCAAGCTGCCAATATCCGCTGGCGAAAGTGTCCTTAATTGGTTTACCAGCTCTTGGCTGTCGTCTAACATCTCGGGCTGAGAAAAATGCGCTTGAGAAATAGGCAAATCGCTCTCGTAATCCAGAGTTTTAGCCGGTGATACTACAAATAACATAATGGCTCCCACTGTTCGGTATGTCGCGCAGTGTACTGAGATTAACGAGGGTTTTGAACCGCTCACGCTTGGCCCCACTCACAGTATAAAAGTTGTACAAATGCTAAACTCCGTTTTGGGACATTGCCGAATTAAGGAAGGTTCACCATGTCCGAATTGATCCGCTACGAAAGCCAGGATGGCTGCGAACACTGTCTCCATGTATTTGCAGGTGATGATCCTAGCGCGCCTGTGGTGTTGCTCTTTCCCGCCATGGGTACCGAATCCCCATTTTATTTTGATCTAGCTCCTGCCTTCGCTGAGCAGGGCTTGCAGTTTGCCTGCACAGATTTACGTGGCCATGGCCCTATGCACGCGCCAGCTTCTTGGAGCCATGATTTTGGCTATCACGAAATGCTTAGCCAAGACTGGCCCGCCGCGCTTAAGGCATTACGTCAACGCCTGCCAGACGCTCCTGTATTCCTAATGGGGCACAGTCTAGGGGGACAACTCAGCGCCTGCTTCGCCAGCTTGCTTACCCCCAAACAAGTGGAACCAGAAGGCGATTTACCCGCGATTCGCGGACTCATCTTAGTGGCCAGCGGCAATGTGTATTACAAAGGCTATGGGCACCCGTTTAGAGTGCTTTGGGGTACTGCACTGCTTAAGTGGATATCCAGATTAATGGGGCATATGCCCGGCAAATGGCTGGGATTCGCGGGACGCGAAGCACGGGGTGTCATTCGCGATTGGCAATACACAGCGAAAACCGGTCGGTATCGCATCCGCCAAGGGAAAAAGTTCACCAACCTAGACGGCAAACTTTCACAAATGCAGACGCCCATCATGGCCATTACGTTCGACGGTGACAAATACGCACCGCACCGCGCCATGCAAAACTTACTCGATAAAACGCACTTGGCTGATAAGCGCCATTGGAAAACCAGTGCACGGGACTTAAAAGTTAAAAAACTAAGCCACTTTAGTTGGGTTAAACAGGGTGAAGTACTTACCCCAAAACTCGCAGAGTGGATCAGTGTCACACTTAATCGCGAAAGTCGCGTGCGTCGGATCCAACCCTAATCGGTCTGGTCCGAATTAAGTACTTATGATGGATTTCACCACCTTAACCCTACTCGCCATAGCCGCATTGCTAACATCTGCCTTTACCGCCGCGTTAGGGCAAGGCGGCGGGCTGATGTTGATGCCGGTGTTGGCTGGGGCCGTGCCAAGCACCGCGCTCATTCCGGTTCATGGTTTTATTCAAACCATCAGCAATGGCAGTCGCGCGCTGCTAATCCTTGACCACGTTCACTGGCCTACACTAAAACCCATTTTGTGGGGAATCCTCATTGGCAGTGTGGCGCTATTGCCACTGGTCTCTGTGGTGAACTGGACGTGGATGCAAGCATTCATTGGCGTTTTTATTTTGTATTTAACTTGGGGCGGTTCACTTCAGTTCAGCAATTTAAAGCTGATTTCCCCTGCCGGATTTTTCATACTGGGCTTAGTACAAGGTGGACTAGGTATGATTGTGGGGGCCACAGGACCGTTAGGCAGTGCTCTGTTGCTGCGCAAAGGGCTAAATAAAGATCAAATCGTTGCCACCAATGCCTGCATCATGCTGAGCACACACATTTTAAAAGTGGTTTTATTTGCCGGACTGGGCATCGCCATTTGGGAGTTTTGGCCGCTTCTGCTTTGTATGAGCATCGCTGCCATTGCTGGATCTTACTTGGGCAATGCGCTACGACATTACATAAACGAACGACTCTTTGTTGTTTTGTTTAAAACGATTCTCACCCTATTGGCGCTGCGCATGATCGCTATTAGTTTTCACTGATGGGCTTTAGCGTCACATCTTGCTTTAGCAACTCAACCAATTGCTCTAAACGGGCACGGTTAACCCCCAAGTCGGAATACCCCACGCGGGACGCGGAATAAAAATAGAGCCGTTGATTACTGACATCCCAATACACTTGCACGTCATCTACAAAACCGAACACTCGGGAATGGCTTTGTGCGTATAAGTAAGGTTGCTGTTGAGAAAGAATGGTTGTTCTTGGCAATGCAGCAACGGCTTTGGTGAGAGAATTCCAAAATTCTTGATGACCATCGGCCAAACCATAAATGGGGAAGTGATGCTCGTCTTCCACATCAAACTGAAAGCTGGATACACAATTAGGCGAAGCTGGGCAGGCGGCAAACTGCCCTTGCTGCAAACCCATATTCGTTGGTGGAGCACCTGCACAACCCACTAAAAAGAGGACACTGAATGCAAGGACAGCGGACAGCATAAGGAATTTAGCTCGCATACTCTGTCACCCTTTTAATGCTCGTTACACTAAATTTAGCAATACAGCGGTGCCGTACATGCCCAAACCAAAAACAGAATGTGCCAACAAACTTAAAAAACGGCCTTTATCTGGTGTCGGAGTTTTTGAGGCCGCCACCCCTAGCCCTAAACCAGGTTGCATAATAAAGAACGGAAATACCACTGTACTAATACCAAATAACCATGCCTGAACAGCATTGGGCGTATCAATCCAGTCAAACCCCACATACCAAACGAAGCCCAGTGCGAAGATGATGCCCACCGCATAGTGAAGCCCCCACCCTAATTTGTTTTCAAAGCTGAATTTTTGCGCTTTTAGAATATTGGTATGAACAAACTGACCACTGGGCATATTGGCCACCCAGCGCCCCACTAAACCCCAGTTCAATGCCTGAATGTTAAACGCTTTTTTCAAAAACTGAGCCCACACATCCATACAGACCGTGGCACCCACCCCCACCAGAACGATTTTTATCAGCGATTCCAATGCCATTGTTTTGAGCCTTAGTCATGTATTTTGAACGGAAAACTGCCGTGCATTAAACCTCAGATTCAAATTCAGACCTTGAGCGAAAGCAAGGTTTTAATGCGCTCTAACGGAATAGCTTGTTCTACCGCATCCGCTAAGCGATCAAACTCTTGCTGACGGAAGCGTTGATAATCGAATTGTGCCTGTTCCGCATTCAACCCAGCCCAGTCCAATACCCATTGTAAAAAAACACCGTCATCCAACATACCGTGCACGTAACTGCCTAGTACAGATTGATCAGAGTTTAATGCGCCATCGTAAAAGGCGTCGTCTAAAGAAGTGTCGGCAGCAGAGTCGGAACCGATGTCGAAAGGGACATCTGAATTGACCTTCGGATCTGATACTGGGCTGGCGTAAACCAGTTTAAATAATGGGCGTTCTAGGTCCGGCCCCTGACTACGACCAGCATGAATTTCATAACCGCTTAACGTGACTGTCTTACTAGTAGAAGAAAACACTGAATGAATACCTTCACCACGCACATTGCGCAGCATTTTTTGGGGCGTTAAGGTGGTTTCTATATCTAATAACCCTAAGCCCTTGGTCGAGCCAGCCTTAGATTCAATACCTTCAGGGTCATGAATCCAATGCCCCAATATTTGATATCCACCGCAAATTCCCAGCACTTTACCACCGTAACGTAGGTGTTTTCGAATGACTGCATCCCAACCTTGCTCACGTAACCAATCGAGGTCCGCTCGCACGTTTTTACTGCCGGGTAAAATAATTAAATCTGCCGGACCCATGTCTCGTGGTTGCCGTACTAACTGACAGTTCACATTGGGATGCAAACGCAACACATCAAAATCGGTGTGATTGCTGGCACGGGGATAAACCGGCACCACAACATTCAGCACCTGATCTTGCTTGGTGGTTTGCTGTAAGTTCACCGCATCTTCTGCTTCGATATGTAAGTCCATCACATACGGAATCACACCCAACACAGGCACACCTGTGCGTTGCTCTAGCCATTCCAAACCGGATTCCAAAAGTTTAATGTCACCGCGAAATCGATTTATGACAAAGCCCACCACACGTTGCTGTTCTGATGCGCTCAACAATTCGTAGGTGCCTACCAAGTGTGCAAACACGCCACCACGATCAATGTCAGCCACGATAATTACTGGGCAGTCAGCCGCTTCGGCAAAGCCCATATTGGCAATGTCGTTTTGTCTTAAATTAATTTCCGCTGGGCTACCCGCCCCTTCTACCACGACCACTTGATACTCATCGGCCAAGGTTTGATGAGCTTGTAGCACTTCGTTGAGCAAACTGGGTTTTAAACCATGATAGCCTTGCGCTTGCCAGTTTCCTCGTGCTTTCCCCAGCACAATAACCTGGGCTCCCATGTCAGAATTGGGTTTTAGCAATACAGGATTCATAAAAACCGTTGGCTGCAAGCCACAAGCCTCCGCCTGCACAGCCTGAGCACGACCAATTTCACCACCGTCAGCCGTGACCGCACTATTTAACGCCATGTTTTGCGGTTTAAACGGCGCCACCGAAATGCCATGACGATGCAAAATTCGGCATAACGCTGTCACCAAAATACTTTTGCCAGCGTCGGAGGTTGTCCCTTGAACCATTAAAGTTTGCGGACTTTTAAACTGTGTTTTCATTTTTTATGTTTTATACGCAATAAAAAACGCCGGAATCATCCGGCGTTTAAGTTTCATTCGTTTTAGTACAGCCAATGCTCTAAAAACTAACTCACTCGGTTCAAACCATTTAGCGCAGCAATACGATACGCTTCCGCCATGGTTGGGTAGTTAAAGGTATTACTAACAAAGTAGCGCAACGTGTTCCCTTCACCCGGCTGTTTCATAATAGCCTGACCGATGTGGATGATCTCCGACGCTTGGTCACCAAAGCAGTGAATACCCAAGATTTCTAACGTTTCACGGTGGAAGAGAATTTTCAACATGCCCACGTCTTCGCCGGTAATTTGTGCGCGTGCAATGCTCTTGAAAAACGCCTGACCTACTTCGTACGGCACTTTCTCTTGCGTAAGTTCACGTTCAGTTTTACCAACAGAACTGATTTCAGGAATGGTGTAAATCCCTGTCGGAACATCGGTAACAAACCAACCGTCACCGTCATTTGCTAAATGACACGCTGCGGAACGACCTTGGTCATAGGCTGCGCTTGCCAAGCTTGGCCAACCGATGACATCGCCCACCGCGTACACGTGAGCAGCTGCGGTTTGATAATTTTCATCCACGACTAACTGGCCTCGGCTATTGGGCTCAAGCTTAACGTGCTCAAGACCAATATCATCTGTGTTGCCGCTGCGACCTAACGCCCACAACATGGCATCGGCTTTAATCTTTTTACCAGACTTAAACGTCATTTCTACGTTTTGGCTGTGACCAGACACAGACTCGTATTCTTCGTTGTGGCGAATCAAAACACCGTTGTTACGCAAGTGATAGCTAAGCGCATCAGAAATTTCGTCATCAAGGAAAGGCAGCAGACGATCGGTTGGATTGATTAAATCAACCTTGACACCCAGACCACTAAAAATAGATGCATATTCACATCCGATAACGCCCGAGCCGTAGATGATCATGGTACGTGGCGTGTGCTCTAGTTTTAAAATGGTGTCGGAATCGTAAATACGTTCGTGGTTAAAGTCGACGTTACCCGGACGAAACGGACGAGAGCCGGTAGCAATGACAATTTGATCAGCATGTAAACGGTTGTTACCCACGTTGCCATCAAAAATTTCGATGGTATTGGTGTCTACAAACTTGCCTTTGCCATGATAAAGGTGAATGCGGTTACGGCTATAAAATTCAGTACGCAGTTTTACTTGTTTAGCGATAACACGTTCTGCGCTTTTTAAAATGCGTGGAAACGAAAACCAACGTGGCTCACCAATGTCACGGAACATGGAATTGGTGTTATAGGAGATTATCTGCTTAACCGCGTGACGCAGTGCTTTAGAAGGAATGGTTCCCCAATGGGTGCAGTTACCGCCCACCACTTTGGAAATCTCCACCACGGCCACTTTTTTGCCTTTTTTGGCTGCGTTCATGGCCGCACCTTCACCGGACGGTCCCGTGCCCAGCACGATCACGTCGTAATGATAATCTGCCATTTGTGACTCCTTGTTTTCGTTGTTAGTCAGTCATTGATGGGTCGTTAGTCAGAGTAAAACGCCGTCAATGGCTGCTATTTTTTTGTCGCGTCATAAGCCAAGTCGCCTACTTGTTCGGCAACGTTACTGGCCTTTTTCGATTCTTTTTCGCACTTGCCTTTATCACCGCCACATACGTCGCAGGCTTTTTCCATTCCAATGGCCGCCATACCACCACAGGAACCACTGATAGGTTTACGGCCCAGCAACACGCCAATGGCCATCAGCGTCACCAGCAGCAATAACACAGCAAATACAACAAAAAACATTTCCATGGGCGTTTACCTCACAGCTGAATCAGATAACGGAACGGGCTGCGCCAAATACGCCTCAAAGGCCTTAGACGCCGCCGATTTGAATCCTTCGCCCTCGCGTATAATGAAATACGCGGGGATCTGGTTTTGCTCAGCAAAAGCCTGAGCTTTAACCTCTCCCATTACTAGCATAGCAGTGGCCAGCGCATCGGCACGGGCACACTCTGGGTCCAGTACAGTCACCGAAGCCAGCTTGTGTTTAGCGGGCCGTCCGGTACTTGGGTCAATGGTATGGCTGAAACGTTCACCATCCACCATAAAGTAATTGCGATAATCGCCACTGGTGGCCATGCCTGTGTCCACCATACTCAATACTTTTTGAGCTGATCGACCTTGGGCGTCAGGTTTTTCGATGGCGATTTGCCAAGTCTTTGCTGGGGCTTTCACTCCACGGCTGCGAATTTCGCCGCCGATTTCGACTAAATAATCCCGTATACCCAAGCTCTCTAACTCAGCAGCCACTTTATCGACGCCATAACCTTTGGCGATAGCAGACAGGTCAATGTAACGATCTTGCTGCTTGATCAGCGTCTGCCCTTCAACGCTAATTGCGTCGATACCAACCAAGGCCACTGCTTTTGCTAAATCAGTCGGGTCAGGGGTTTGCTCCGGCTTAAAATCAGGCCCGAAGCCCCACAGGTTGACCAGAGGGCCAATGGAAACATCAAAATAGCCTTGCGTGTAGCGGTGCAAATCAATGGATTGTGCAATTAAACGCGCTAATTCATGACTGACCTGTTGTTGATGCGGTGCGCTGGCCGCATTAAAACGACTTAGCTCGGAGTCCGGTTGATAGGTGGACATTTGCTGGTTCACACGCTTTAGAGTCTGCTCGATATTGGTAGCCAGCTTGTCGGGGTCAACATCATAATGTTGTGGCCACTTAACCATATAGCTGGTGCCCATGGTCAGACCAGTCAAGGTATGAAGCTTGGGAGCGGGTTCCGACGGGTTTGCGCATCCTGCTAACTGCGTCAGCAAAGCCACTGACAACAGCATCGCACCGAACAACAGCGCACGAACCATAAAATCTACCTTGGTTAATCAGATCAATATGAAAGGTGCCCAAGTATACGGTTCCGGCAACCTTATCACCAGAGCAAGCAGTGGAACGCACTGCTTATAGCCAAAAGACGAAAGTGT
>JBFHVZ010000002.1:0-45657 GCA_041589295.1 Pseudomonadales bacterium | reverse complement strand
TCGATGGTGCCTAACATGCGACGCTCACGTGGGCGCACAAACAAGATAGCCTCACCAGTACGACCCGCACGACCAGTACGACCGATACGGTGAACGTAGGATTCGGCATCGTAAGGAATGTCGTAGTTTACAACGTGAGTAATACGCTCAACGTCCAAACCACGTGCGGCTACGTCAGTAGCGATGAGGATGTCAATTTGACCTTTTTTCAAACGATCAACGGTACGCTCACGCTGCGCTTGTGCCACGTCGCCGTTCAATGGCTCGGCGCGGAAGCCGTGGGCACGCATGTGTTCGGCCACTTCTTCTGTAGCTTGTTTGGTGCGAACGAAAACGATCATGGCGTCCATGTCGCAGGTTTCGCAGAAGCGAATCATGGCGTCGTTTTTATCGGCGTCACGCACTAACCAGAATTTTTGTTCAATGGAATCATTAGTGGCGGTTTTCGCTTTGATGCGAATTTCCGTTGGGTTGTTCAGGTGCTTCTCGGCAACGTCTTTAATCTGACGTGGCATGGTGGCACTGAATAAAGCAACCTGACGCTGAGACGGCACTTGTTCCAATACCCAGTCTACATCGTCGATGAAGCCCATACGCAGCATTTCGTCAGCTTCGTCTAGAACAACGGCTTTAACGTCATCTAGTTTCAAGGTGCCACGACGAATGTGGTCCATTACACGACCTGGTGTGCCCACAACCCATTGTGGACCGTTTTTCAGGGCGCGGAATTGGCTAGAGAAATCCGAGCCACCATAAATACACGCGACGCTGATGCCTGGGGTGTATTTCGCGTAACTTTCAACCGCTTCACCAACCTGCATGGCCAGTTCGCGAGTCGGGGCGAGTACTAATACTTGTGGAGCGCGCAATTCTGCTGACGTGCGCGCCAAAATTGGCAGCGTGAACGCCGCCGTTTTACCTGTGCCAGTTTGCGCTAAGCCTAGTACGTCTTTGCCGTCTAATAAGTGAGGGATGCTCTGCTCTTGAATTGGCGAAGGCTGTTCGTAGCCTTGTTCTTCAATAGCGCGCAATAAGTTAAACGGAAGACCTAAGCTGGCAAAACCAGTGGATGTTTCAGACATGAAAAAACCTGCAAATGTGCATTACGACACGATCTGGCAAACAGAATTAAGGGCTCTGCAAAGAATTGGACAGAGCGGGAGCACTGGGCATCTGGGCCGATCACTACTATGAGTAGATCCTTAATCCCATTATCCACCCTGCGATTACCTAGCTATATCAATAACTTAGGTCTGGTTGCGCATCCGTTGTGAGGCCGGACTGCGCTCAATAGAAGGGGTGTATGGCCTTGGCTGTCTGCCAGAGGCGGCACCGGTAGCGGAAATTTGGGACGCACTACATCAAATCGGCGCGCATCATGCCAGAATCGGGACGGATGCGCCACATAAAGCGTAAAATTTTTGGTTATTTTTTGTTCAAAACAACCTGATTTAGCTTCAATGACAAACCATTGGGATGTCCATAGCCCTCACAAATGAACAATCCTGGAATGGCGGCCACCTCGCCTTGGTGCATCAACACCGGCCAATGGGGGCGCAGCCAAGGCGCCACACCCAGCTCTTGAAACCACTTTTTGAGGGTTTTGCTGGGGCGCTTTTCAGGCTTGGCCTTTAATGCGCCGTCATAATTAATCAGCTCATAGACATTGGGTTTGAGCCCCTCTCTTTCCACCACCACGACAAGCTCACCATAAGGTAATGCAAGGGTTTGCTCGAACGGTTCGGTGAGGTCCAGTTCAAAGCAAAATGGCTTAAGTTCTGGCAAGGCGGACATGATGTACAAGCGATCCTGAAAGCGACGGATTTGATGACAGCTCTCGTTGTTGGCTTCATTGCTTTGCCATTCAAAAAGCGGTTCGGCATCGTCGCGGCTGTTTAGGAAATCCTTAAGCAGTTGCTGAATCTGAACGTCATTCAACAATGGGTAATGACCGCGCTGTGCTTGCCACATGCGCACCATTTGATTTTGTAAATTAGGTGCTTGTTCACGTAAAACCGAAAGCGCCAAACAGCCCTGTTCATCTACGACTTCTTCATAAACTGGTTGCAGCAAATCTTGCAGTAGCGCTAGCTCGTCTTGCAAAACAGTCAGCGTCTTTAACAAACTTTGTCGCGCTTGGGGGTATCTCTCTTCCAATGTGGGCAGTAAAGCATTGCGCCACCAATTGCGATCCAAACTTGTGTCTTGGTTGGATTCGTCTTCTACCCAACTGAGCCCTTGTTGTTGTGCATAACCTTCGATTTGCTGACGAGAAAAATTCAGCAGCGGCCTAACAAGTAAACCTTTTTTCAAAGGTCGTTCATCCTCCATGGCGGTTAAGCCGGTTAAGCCAGAGCCGCGCATGAGGCGCATCATAAAGGTTTCTACTTGATCGTCTTGGTGATGCCCAAGTACCAGTACATCGTCATGCTGAACATAGGATTCGAATACATCATAACGTGCAGTACGGGCCTGCTGTTCCAAACTGCCCTGTTCGCTAACGTTGACGTGCTCAACGTGTAGCGCAACACCATGGGCGGCACAAACCAGCTCACAATGTTGCACCCATTGATCAGCGTGTTGCGATAAACCATGATGAATATGCAAGGCTTGCAGCTTGGGCTTTAAATGAGGTTCGTTGGCTAACGCATGCAATAGCACAGACGAATCCACGCCGCCGGAAAAACCAATCCAAATGCGCTTAGCACTTTGTAATTGTGGATATTGTTGCAAGGTCTTTTGCAGGTGTTTTTGCATAGGCTTAACCTGATGAATGATGTAGCACCTGATAAATCAGCCTATTGGTTTTGGCCAATGGCTCGCAGTTTTGCCAAACGTTTTTGAATGACGTCAGACATGGCTTGTGGTTGAAGTGTTTCAAGCTGTTGCGTCAGTTCATGTTTGATCAGATCTGCCGCTAGTTTGTAGTTTCGGTGCGCGCCACCGTCAGGCTCATCAATGACGGTATCCACCAATCCAAGTTTGTGTAAACGCTCTGCGGTGATGCCCATGGCTTCGGCCGCTTCTTGCGCGTGTTCAGCACTTTTCCACAAAATAGACGCGCAGCCTTCTGGGCTAATAACGGCATAGGTGCTGTATTGCAGCATATTTAAATGATCGCACACACCAATGGCTAATGCGCCGCCGCTGCCACCTTCACCAATAACAGTGCTAATGATGGGCGTTTTTAATTGACTCATAAGCGCAAGGTTTTCAGCAATAGCTACACTTTGGCCACGTTCTTCAGCGTCAATGCCGGGGTATGCACCGGGTGTGTCAATAAAGGTTAGCAAAGGTAATTTAAAGCGTTCGGCCATGCGCATGAGTCGCGCAGCTTTGCGATAGCCTTCCGGTCTTGGCATGGCAAAGTTACGGCGCATTTTTTCTTTCAGGTCTCGGCCTTTTTCTTGTGCAATCACCATTACACTGCGGCCATTTAATTTAGCCAAACCGCCAATAATGGCAGGATCGTCTGCGTACAAACGATCTCCATGCAGTTCTTCAAAATCAGTAAATATACGTTCGATGTAATCGACCGCGTGGGGGCGTCTGGGGTGGCGTGCAATCATGGCCACTTGCCACGGAGCCAAGCGCGAAAAAATGCGCTGGGTGGCAAAGGCCAGTTCTTCTTCTAACCCTTGGATTTCGGCTTTGATATTGACCGCGGATTCATTGGACTGCAAACGCTTAAGGTCATGTATACGTTCTTCTAAATCCGCTATGGGTTGTTCGAAATCCAAGTACTGGGTTTTCATAAAGAACTATTAATCTCTATTCGTAAAGATATTCCACCGCTTCATCGCCAAACTGGTGTTGTAGGCGGTAGATTAACTCGTCGGTGGGTTCAACTCGGAACTCATCGCCTAAACGAATGTGCGCTTTGGCGTCACGTCGTTCGTACGACACCACCACTGACGTGCCCTCGGGATTGAATGGCGCAAGCTTATCATTCAGAGCACGTACCAGTTGTTCCGGCTTGTATCCGGTCTGACTTAATGCCGTGTCGTTTAAGTTTAGCTTAAGACCGCTGGCAAAGCTGGTACGGGCTTCTTGAATATTCCAAACATTATTAATGTTACAACCTAGCGAGTCGTTGTAGGTGTCGTGGCGCACTTCAGCGTCAATAACCACAAGGTGGTCTAGAATCAACTTGTCGCGAAACTGATCATAACCTTCGCTAAACAAACGCGCGTCGACACGACCAGAACGGTCGTCCAAGGTGATGATGGCCATGTTGCCACCACGCTTAGTCTTCATCACACGCACACCAACAATGATACCGGCGATTTTTTGCGACTTTTTCTCAGGCTGTAAATTGCTGATGCGTGTGCGTGCAAATTTGCGCACTTCGGTTTCGTATTCGTCGAATGGGTGCCCTGTAACGAATAAACCTAAGGTATCTTTTTCACCTTGAAGTTTGGTTTTTAAATTCCATTCTCGCACCTTGCCCAAGTAATCCTGATAAGGGTCGTCTTCGCTTTCGGCTTCCACTTCGCCAAACATATCCATCATGCCCGCAGCAGCGTTTTTGGCGCTTTGGTCTGCGGCTTTTAAGGCGTCTTCAATGCTGGCAAACAAAACCGCGCGCGACGGCCCAATGGCATCGAATGCACCGCAACGTACCAGAGCTTCCATCACCCGTTTATTCAGTTTGCTTTTATCCACAGACTGGCAGAAGTGGAAAATATCTTTAAATTGTCCAACCTCTTGGCGGCCACGGATGATGGCTTCGATCGGCCCTTCGCCCACGCCTTTAACGGCACCCAAACCATACACGATGGCACCAGCATCGTTTACGGTAAACCCAAATTCAGATTGGTTTACATCTGGCAGCACCAACTCCAGTTCCATTTCGCGGCACTCTTCGATAAACGTCACCACCTTGTCGGTGTTTTGCATATCAGAGGTTAATACTGCCGCCATAAATGGCGCTGGGTAATGGGTCTTTAACCAAAGCGTTTGATACGACACAATGGCATAGGCTGCGGAGTGAGATTTGTTAAAACCATAACCCGCAAACTTTTCTACCAAGTCGAAAATGTTCATAGCCAAGTCGGGATCAACACCCTGACTAATGGCACCTTCGCGGAACGTGTCGCGCTGTTTCGCCATTTCTTCGGGCTTTTTCTTACCCATGGCTCGACGCAGCATGTCTGCGCCGCCAAGGGTATAACCCGCTAAGGTCTGTGCAATCTGCATGACCTGCTCTTGGTAAACGATAACCCCGTAAGTGGGCTCTAGAATTTCTTTTAAACTGTCGTGCTGGAAATCTTTATGGGGATAAGCCACTTCGGCGCGACCGTGTTTACGGTTAATGAAGTCGTCCACCATGCCGGATTCCAATGGACCGGGACGGAACAACGCCACCAAGGCGATCATGTCTTCGATGTTATCGGGTTGCAGTCGTCGAATCAGATCTTTCATACCGCGTGATTCCAACTGGAATACAGCCGTGGTTTTGGCCGCTTTTAATAGATCGAAAGACGGCTGATCATCTAACGGAATACCTTCGATAAATAATGCTTCTTCGCCTTGCTTCGCACGAATAGCGTTAATAGTTTTAAGTGCCCAGTCGATGATGGTTAAGGTCCGCAAACCCAAGAAGTCGAACTTAACTAGTCCGGCATATTCCACATCGTTTTTATCAAACTGGGTAACTAAACCAGAGCCGTCCTCATCACATAAGGTGGGCGAAAAGTCGGTAAGTTTCGTCGGCGCGATTACCACGCCACCTGCGTGCTTACCGGTTTGTCGCGTAATACCTTCTAGCTTTTTCGCCATTTCCCAAATTTCTTGGGCTTCTTCATCGCCGTTTAAGAATTCGGTTAAGGCTTCTTCGCTGTCCAAGGCTTTTTGTAGTGTCATACCCGGATCACCCGGAATTAACTTGGAGAGTTTGTCAGCCAAGCCATAACTTTTACCTTGTACACGGGCCACGTCACGCACCACCGCTTTTGCGGCCATGGTGCCGAAGGTCACGATTTGCGAAACCGCATTACGACCATAGTTATCCGCCACATAGCTAATAACGCGGTCGCGTTTTTCCATACAAAAGTCGATATCAAAGTCGGGCATGGATACCCGCTCTGGGTTTAGGAATCGCTCGAATAGTAGATCGTATTCCAGCGGGTCAAGGTCGGTAATTTTTTGCGCGTAAGCAACCAAGGAACCTGCACCCGATCCCCGACCTGGGCCAACGGGAATGTCGTGGTCTTTGGCCCACTGAATGAAGTCCATTACGATTAGGAAGTAACCGGGGAATCCCATTTGGATAATAATATCCAACTCGAATTCCAAGCGGTCGTAGTATTCTTTTTTACGCGCTTCGTAGTCAGGTGCGGTTTTATCGGGCAGGATGGTTTCTAAACGCTCATCCAAACCTTCATATGATATTTTTCGGAAGAATTCGTTTTCGGTAAGACCATCAGGAATGGGGAATTCGGGCAGAAAGTACTTGCCCAATAACACTTGTACGCTACAGCGTTGGGCGACTTCCATGGTGTTGCTAATGGCCGAAGGAATATCGGCAAACAGCTCGCACATTTGTGCATTGGTTTTTAAATATTGTTCTTCGCTGTAACGTTTTGGCCGCTTAGGATCGTCTAAGACATAGCCTTCGCCGATGCACACTCGTGCTTCATGAGCTTCAAAATCATCTTGTTGCACAAAGCGTACATCGTTGGTGGCAATCACTGGGCATTGATATTCCGCCGCCAATTGCACACAAGCTTGTACTAATCGCTCGTCGTTTTCTCGACTTGTCCGTTGTAGTTCTAGATAAAAACGTCCATCAAAAACCGACATCCATCGCTGTAACCGTTCAATGGCAAGGTCGTTCTTACCTTTTAGTAAAGCTTCACCAATGTCGCCCTGCTGAAAACCCGAAAAGGCAATGAGTCCTTCATTTTGCGCAGCCAGCATTTCAAACGTAATTTGCGGCTTGCCATGGTGCTGGTTGTCGGTGTACCCAGCGCTTACCAGTTCGGTTAGATTGCGGTAACCCTTATCATTAAGGGCATAAAGTGGCACACAATAAGGCTTTCTTGGATCGTCTGGATTCTCTAACCAAATATCGGCCGCCAGAATTGGCTTTACACCAGCATCCAAACAACCACCGTAAAACTTAACCAAGGCAAACATGTTACCTTGATCAGTTAAAGCAACCGCTGGCTGCCCATCGGCCGCCACATTTTTAATAAGATCTTTAACTCTTACGATGCCATCGAGCAATGAAAACTCGGTGTGAATCCGTAAATGAACAAACTGGTTTGACATAAATCTTCTTAGAGCAAGTACGCTGAGTTGTTATTAGCAAGTCGATGAAAATTAACGTGCAATACGTGCAAACACGTCGCTAATACGCTGAGCATTCTTACCTAAGTCACTTTTACCTACACGGCTCTTGGAGCGCGCGTCAATTTTGGATTGGTTCTCACCCGATGCCTGAATACGCAGGACGATGTCATCTTTAAAACCCAGCAATAACGTTGTATCCACAGCTTCTAGTGTGTAGGGCAGCGTGTCGCTTTGTTGTGCAGTAATCTCCATCCCCATTTCTAACAGCGCAGCTTTGGCCAAGGTAAATGAGGTCTTGGCATCACGATTAATTTGCAACGCCGCTAGCTCTGGATAACCTGCTTTTTGTAACTCAGCCACGGTTGCATCGTAGCTAATTGGATGGTCTTCGGCGCTGCGTAATTCGGCCGCAGCGGTGAAAGCGGGCGGGGTTTGGGTATCCGTAGTAATGTCATGAATAAATGGATACTGATTCGCCTTAACAATATTTAGCCCCATATAGGCCAATGGCAAAGCGCTTAGTACCAAGCTAATGATTAAAGGTTTGCTTTCATGCGCTTCGGCTCTTGCCAGTTTTAATACACCCAACACCAACACAATAAATGCCGCCAGTGTCGCAATGGCAAACAGCAAAAAGCCATTACGAAAGTGCATGGCATCACTACGAATAAGCAGGGCTACAATTGGATAAACCGCAATAATGAAGATAGCGGCCAGTTGTAGTTTTTTAGCTGGTATACGTTGTAATAAAGACATGAGAACCCTTTCGCGACATTGTTCGCGTCGTTGTTATTTTTAGCGTATTGGTAAAAAACATTGCGGGCTTAAGTATAAGCCTGCAATAGCTTTTCGATGATTGGCTTATTAGCCTCTGGAAAAGGCAACACAGACAAGTCTGCCAGTGGCACCCATTGCGTCTGCTGCCCTTCGGCCCCGTGCGCCTCGCCAGTAAAATCATGTACGGTAAAAATATCCAAATGGACTTGTTTATCACCGTAATCGTGCTGAACTTCCATCAGTCTGTTGTACTGCGTGGCCGTGATGCCTAATTCCTCTTGCAGCTCGCGTACTAGCGCTTGCTCAGCAGATTCGTTTTCTTCTTTTTTTCCACCCGGAAACTCCCACAAGCCACCTTGGTGCGCATTTTTAGCACGACGGGCGATAAATACTTGTTTACCACAGGGTGAAAAAATGGCGGCGGCCACAACAGCTACAACTTTCATAATCCGCTCATCAACCTAGGAACGATAATCCGCATTAATGGTGACATAGTCATGGGACAAGTCGGTGGTCCATACGGTTTCTTGCGCTTTACCAC
Organism: Pseudomonadales bacterium; assembly: GCA_041589295.1. Taxonomy (GTDB): domain Bacteria; phylum Pseudomonadota; class Gammaproteobacteria; order Pseudomonadales; family Oceanobacteraceae; genus Bermanella. The sequence continues at coordinate 37,043 of JBFHVZ010000002.1, read as the reverse complement.
GGCCCATTTTAATTCGGATACTTAGTTCCGCCTGCTTCATCACTGCAGCGCCAGCCTGTTCGGTATAGCTTGCAGCGCGGCCGCCTTGTTCCACAATGCAAACATCATCTAAATAAATAAAGATTTTGCTCAGATCCATATCCTTAACACCGCTACGACCAACCGCAGCTAAGATACGTCCCCAGTTGGCATCACTGGCAAACAGTGCGGTTTTTACAAGTGGTGAATGAGCTACGGTGTAGGCAATGCGTAAGGCTTCTTGCTCATTTTCACACTCGCTCACATCAATGGTAACAAACTTAGTCGCGCCTTCGCCGTCACGTACGATGGCGTGGGCCAAAATGGTAAAGGCTTTATCCAGTTCTGCTTTAACTAATTCGTATAGAGCGCCTTGCGCTTTATCAATTAATGGCACATCGGCTTTGCCGGTTGCCATTAACATACAGGAGTCATTCGTAGAGGTGTCGCCGTCAATGGTGATACGGTTAAATGATTTTTCGGCAGCTTCGCTACAAATCTTTTGCAACACATCAGCAGCAATTGGCGCGTCAGTCGCGATGTAACCCAACATGGTTGCCATATTGGGTTTGATCATACCTGCACCTTTCGAGATACCACTGATACGGATTTTTTTGCCTTCAAATTCAAACTCTGTCGAGTAACCTTTAGGCTGGGTGTCTGTTGTCATAATGCCTTCACTGGCCGCGTACCAGTTATCAGCAGATAAATTTTCAATGGCAGCAGGAATCGCCGCTTTGATTTTTTCCACTGGCAATGGCTCACCAATGACGCCGGTGGAAAATGGCAACACTTGCTCAAGCGCAACACCCGTGGCACTCGCCAAAGCTTGGCAAACATCAAGGGCATTGGTATGACCCTGTGGACCGGTACCCGCATTAGCATTACCCGTATTAACGATTAGGTATTTAGGTTGGCCTTTAGCCAGATGCTGTTTGCTTATGGTAACGGGCGCTGCGCAAAACGCGTTCAGGGTAAACACACCCGCGGTTGTCGCTTGGTCAGCCAATTCAAATACAACCACATCCTTACGGCCTGGCTTTTTAATACCGGCACTTGCAATACCAATTTTCAAACCATCAATGGGTAGAAAGTCGTTAAAAATCGAAAGATTAACTGCCATTTTTAAATTCCTAAAAATCAAAAAAGGTGAATGCAAGCATTCACCTTTATCGCGTGCAGGGCACGCTCCTACAAATTGTGTTACTCACTAGAGCGTTGGCGAGGATGACCGAGCTATGCAAAAAATTTTAAGAGACCGCACTATTAGTTTACTAAATGAGGATCTTGATAAAATTTTCACAACGCTCAGGCGACGCAGACAGCTCTAATCACGCAAGCTTGCCGTGGCACTGCTTGTACTTTTTCCCACTCCCACATGGGCAAGGTTCGTTACGCCCTACCTTTTTGCCATCGCGTACCATAGGCTGCGCTTTAACTTCTTCACCTGCTTCCGCTGATGAACCTTCCGTTTCCATTGCAGACGCACTGGCATGTTGGAAATTCATTTTTTGCGCTTCGGCTTCGGCGCGGCGTTGGGCTTCCATGCGCTGCACTTCATCTTCACTCAGAAATTGAATGCGCGACAGGTATTTAATGGTCTCCAGCTTGATATCGTTTAACAACTGACGGAACAGTTCAAACGATTCGCGCTTATATTCTTGTTTCGGGTTCTTTTGTGCATAACCACGCAGGTGAATCCCCTGACGTAGGTGATCCATAGTGGCTAGGTGTTCTTTCCACTGTAAGTCTAGCACTTGCAACATGATGCGTTTTTCTACATCGCGCATCATGTCTTCGCCTACTTGGGTTTCTTTCGCTTTATATTCATCGGCAAGCTGTTGAAGAATACGCTCACGCAGTGTTTCTTCATAAAGTGCTTTGTCTTCTTCCAGCCATTTTGAGACGGGCATTTGCGTCGCAAATTCTGATGCTAATGCTTGTTCCAAACCTTCTACGTCCCATTGTTCTACCATGCTCTGGGGTGGAACGTATTGGTTAATAACATCATTCACAACATCTTCGCGAATGCTAACAATGGTATCTGCAATGCTATCGGCTTCGAGCAAATCATTACGTTGCTGATAAACAACACGACGCTGATCATTGGCAACGTTATCGTATTCCAATAGCTGTTTACGAATATCGAAGTTGCGACCTTCTACTTTGCGCTGCGCTTTTTCAATGGCGTTACTTACCATGCGGTGTTCGATCGCTTCACCATCTTTCATACCCAATGCTTGCATTAAGCGGCGAGTACGATCAGAGGCAAAGATGCGCATTAGGTTATCTTCTAATGACAAGAAGAAGCGTGAAGAACCTGGGTCACCTTGACGGCCCGCACGACCACGCAGCTGGTTGTCGATACGACGGCTTTCATGGCGTTCTGTACCAATGATATGCAAACCACCGGATGCCAATACTGCTTCGTGGCGAGATTGCCAATCTGCTTTTGCCGCTTGGATATCTGCGTCAGTTGGGTTTTCTAATTGCTCTAACTCCAGCTCTAAATTACCACCCAATTTAATATCGGTACCACGGCCGGCCATGTTGGTGGCAATGGTCACAACACCAGGGCGACCAGCATCCGCAATAATTTGTGCTTCGTTAGCGTGGTTCTTTGCGTTCAATACGCTGTGCTGAATTTTCTCGGCTTTTAACGCATTGGATACACGTTCGCTGGATTCAATGCTGGCGGTGCCCACTAGCACTGGGCGACCTTGCGCGGTAGCGTCACGAATTTCTTCGATAACTGCTTTGTATTTGTCTTCTTCAGACAGGTACACAAGATCGTTGTAATCGATACGTGCTACGGGCTTGTTGGTTGGAATGACCACAACATCCAAGCCGTAAATTTCACGGAATTCAAATGCTTCGGTGTCGGCAGTACCTGTCATGCCTGCCAGCTTGGTGTATAAGCGGAAGTAGTTCTGGAACGTGGTCGAGGCCAGTGTTTGGCTTTCTGCTTGAATAGCCACACCTTCTTTGGCTTCGATCGCTTGATGCAGGCCTTCACCCCAACGACGACCCGGCATGGTACGACCTGTATGTTCGTCAACGATGACCACTTGGCCACCTTGTACAATGTAATCTACGTTACGTTGATACAGAGTATGTGCACGCAAGGCGCTGTGTACGTGGTGAAGCAGCATTAGGTTTGAAGGTGCGTATAAACTGTCACCTTCTTCCAACATGCCTTCTTGAATCAAAATATCTTCAACCAATTCATGGCCGGTTTCGTTTAGTTCAACACTGCGTGACTTCAGGTCAATCACATAATGACCTTCCTGCTCCACAACACCGGCTTCTTCCTCTTTGTGCTCAACAAGTTTCGGCACAAGTTTATTGATCTTTTTGTACAGCTCAGAGCTGTCTTGCGCAGCACCTGAAATAATTAATGGTGTACGTGCTTCGTCGATGAGAATGGAGTCAACCTCATCCACAACAGCGTAAGCGAGACCGCGCTGAAAACGCTCTTCACGAGACAACGCCATATTGTCGCGCAAATAATCGAAACCGAATTCGTTATTAGTGCCGTAGGTGATGTCACATTGATAGGCTTCGCGCTTTTCATCTGGTGCTTGGCCTGCAACCACAACACCCACGGTAAGCCCCATAAACTCATACAATGGACGCATCCAATCGGCGTCACGGCGAGCCAAGTAATCGTTTACCGTAATAACGTGCACACCCAACGCAGGCAGGGCATTTAAATACACAGCCAAGGTTGCAACGAGTGTTTTACCTTCACCGGTACGCATTTCAGCGATCTTGCCATTATGCAGTGTCATACCACCGATGAGCTGAACATCGAAATGACGCATGCCCATAACGCGCTTGCCCGCTTCGCGCAGTGCGGCAAAGGCTTCGGGCAAAATTTGATCAAGGGTTTCACCTTGCTCTAAGCGGGTACGAAATTCCTGAGTTTTGCCTTTTAAGCCCGCATCGTCGAGGGCTTCCATATCAGGTTCTAAGGCATTAATGCGGGTAACGATTTTGCGCAGGCGCTTTAGTTCTCGTTCATTTTTACTGCCGAGAACCTTGGTCAACAATTGGGTCAACATGTACTGTGATTCTTATAGGTTTGTTATCGGTAAATATGTAAGCAAACGCAGCATAGCCACTGCGTTATACAGGAATTAAGTGACAAGATGAATAGAGGCTTGTCAGCAGACGGCGAATTGTCTGCTGAGATTATCGACGGGTGCGATGAATATAGGCGGCCGGATCAACTGTACGGCCATTTTTATACACTTCAAAGTGAACGTGAGGGCCAGTGGATCGGCCACTACTACCCATTTTGGCGATGACCTGACCTTTGCGGACAACATCACCCACTTTCACCAAGGTATCTTGTGCGTGAGCGTAGCGCGTTTTGTAACCGCCACCATGGTTGACCTCAACCATGAGGCCGTAGCCATACCGCTTTGATGCCCAAGTCACGACACCTGATGCTACAGAAACGATGTCAGATCCCTGCTTACCAGCGAAGTCTACGCCCGCGTGCCAGGCCAGACGACCAGTGAAGGGGTCGGTACACATACCGTAACGAGAGGACATCCAACCTTTTTTGATAGGTAGACCAGCAACAAAGGTGTCACTGGTGATTTTGCGCTCACCCAACAAGCTATCAAGAACCTCAAGCTGCTGCTCACGATTGTCGATTTGCTCGCTTAACTCATCCAATACAGAGACGATATCAGGAGCCTGATAAACAGAGCCCACTTGATCTCGGCTAGGACCGCCCACAGCAGGAGTGTCGCCAAAGTTAAACTCACCTTTATCAAGGCGGGAGCGCTCGATAAGACGCTCACCTAGCGCATCTAATCGGGTTAGACGGGCCTGCAGGTTGGCCATTTTAGTGGTCAAACCCACCAACTGCTCGTCGGTTTGCTCACGAATTTTTTCTAGCTCACGGCGCTGCTGACTAAGGTCATATTCCCAAGCTTTAGCGGTTTCGGGACCTAACAAGCCCTCATCGGCCAACAGCATGGTTAAAAAGAAACCTGCTGCGCCCATTGAGAAAGGCAGAATAGCCAATATAAAAATCAACATCCAACGAGCCAAGGGCCCTAACGATATTGTTTTAGAGCGACCATGGCGCTGACCGACGATAATGATATTCATGTCGCTCGCGTCCTACCTTTGAAACATCTTAAAAAGTAAACCTAAGGTTAAGTTTAGACGGTATGTCACGGGCCATGTGAGACCAAAATCACATGAGAACCAAAGTTAACATTCCACTAACACAAAAAAACGGCACCATAGTGCCGTTTTTTAAGTTCCTCGTTTAAGAGGCCGCCACTGGGCGGGCATAGGAAATTGGGGCTTCTTTTTCGTCTTCGAAGACCACCACTTCCCAACAGTCTTGGTTATCCAATAGTGCACGTAACAACTGATTGTTTAAACCATGACCGGATTTCTTAGCGACAAACTCGCCAATTAAACTATGACCCAGCAGGTATAGATCACCTACCGCGTCGAGAATTTTGTGTTTAACGAACTCGTTTTCGTAGCGCAAGCCGTCTTCATTCAAAACTCGGTAATCATCAACCACTATGGCGTTGCTCACGCTGCCGCCTAGGGCTAAATTTTGTGAACGCAAATATTCCACATCACGCATAAAGGCAAAGGTACGCGCGCGACTGACTTCTTTTACGAAGGATGTTGTGGAAAAGTCCAAGCTCGCCACCTGATTCGACTCGTCGAATAGCGGGTGATCAAACTCGATGGTAAAGCTCACTTTGAAGCCATCGTAAGGCTTAAAGCTGGCCTCTTTATCGCCATCTGTGACGGTAATAGGCTTTTTGATTCGGATGAATTTTTTGGCGGCTGCTTGCTCTTGCACACCGGCAGATTGCAGCAAAAACACAAATGGACCTGCAGAGCCATCCATAATCGGCACTTCTGCGGCACTTAACTCAACATAGGCGTTATCAATGCCAAGGCCCGCCATGGCGGACAGCAGGTGCTCAACGGTGGACGCACGTACGTCGCCGTTCATCAGCGTTGTGGATAAAGTGGTGTCGCCAACATTCTTGGCGGTCGCTTGGATTTCGACCGCTGGGGACAAATCGGTGCGAACAAATACGATACCAGTATCTACGGGGGCTGGCTTAAGGGTTAAATACACCTTTTCACCAGAATGCAGACCGATCCCTGTGGCTCTTATTGCATTTTTAAGGGTACGTTGTCTAATCATTCTATTAAGTCGCTACTCAATACGTAGGGCAGTCGGGCATTATGCATGAGAATGCAACAAACGCAAAGGGCCCGAATGACGGGCCTTTCACACTTTAGACCAAAGCTGCCGCTCGCGTTTTTGCGATGACGCCTGATTAATCAGCCTGTCGACGCAAAAAGGCGGGAATATCCAAATAATCGAGGTCTTTGCTCGATTCCACACGCTGCTCCGCACGTTCTACCGGCTGCGCATTGCTGCCACGCATCACGGTTGGGCGATCCAGCTGTTTGTAGTCCACAGAGCCATCTGACTTCTTAACTGTGTTATCAACTACTTTTTTCGGTGCCGTCTCAATTTGTCCTAAACCAGTGGCTACCACAGTAACGCGCAGCTCATCGGTCAAGTTTTCGTCAATAACGGTGCCTACTACTATTGTAGCGTTTTCTGACGCAAACTCTTCGATGGTGTCACCGACTTCAGTAAATTCACCTAAAGACAGGTTGGTACCTGCAGTGATGTTTACCAAAATACCTCGAGCACCTTGTAGGTTAACGTCTTCCAGCAACGGACTGCGAATTGCAGCTTCTGCCGCCACTCGGGCACGCTCTTCACCGGTACCAGTACCTGTACCCATCATAGCTTGACCCATTTCTGACATGACGGTGCGCACATCCGCAAAGTCGACGTTGATCATACCGGGACGGATGATCAGGTCAGCTATACCTTGCACGGCGCCAAGCAATACATCGTTTGCTGCAGAGAAAGCGTCCAGTAGGCTAGTGTTTTTACCAAGAACCGCAAGTAACTTTTCGTTAGGGATTGTAATCAAAGAGTCCACATGCTTTGCCAGTTCGGACAAACCTGCATCAGCAATTGAAATACGCTTGCGACCTTCGAAGGGGAATGGTCGAGTCACAACCGCAACGGTAAGGATACCCAGCTCTTTTGCCACTTCTGCAACAACAGGCGCCGCACCCGTACCAGTACCACCGCCCATACCGGCAGTGATAAATACCATATCGGCACCTTGCATGGCTTCAGCGATGCGCTCGCGATCTTCCATCGCCGCCTGACGACCCACTTCTGGATTTGCGCCTGCGCCCAAACCTTTTGTGACGGTCGAACCCAGTTGCAACACAGAACGGGAGGACATGTTTTTGAGGGCTTGAGAATCCGTATTTGCACAGATGAACTCAACGCCTTCCACCTGACTGGTGACCATGTGTTCAACAGCGTTACCGCCACCGCCACCGACACCGAATACTTTAATCACAGCACTGTGTTGTGCTTCGTCTACAAGCTCGAACATATCCCCATCTCTTTGAGTCATCGCCCTTCTCCTTATTATTCGGTAGGCGCACTTCTAATGGCGCCTATTAAATATTAAAAATTCCCTTTAATCCAATTTTTTACACGTGAAAAAAAGCCAATTGGGTCGTCTTCTTTACGTGAAAAAACCAATTCTCCTAGCTGGTGTTTTGCTCCATACACCAACAGTCCTACTGATGTTGCGTAAATTGGGTTTGAAACCACATCCGACAATCCTTCAACACCATGTGGTTTCGCTAAACGTACAGGCGCATGAAAGATTTCTTCAGCAAGTTCGACTACACCTTCCATTTTTGAAGTGCCGCCCGTTAGCACAATGCCCGCTGCAATCAGCTCCTCAAATCCACTGCGTCTAAGCTCAGCCTGAATCAACGTAAATAATTCTTCATATCTAGGTTCGACCACTTCGGCTAATGCCTGACGGCTTAAATTTCGCGGTGGACGCTCACCCACACTCGGCACCTTGATCAATTCGTCAGGTCCCGCCAACTGAGTTAAAGCACACGCGTATTTAATTTTAATTTCTTCTGCATGTTGCGTAGGTGTTCTAAGCGCCATGGCAATATCATTGGTTACTTGGTCTCCCGCTATCGGAATAACCGCCGTATGTCGAATTGCCCCTTCGGTAAAGATCGCGATGTCGGTTGTGCCGCCACCAATATCCACCATGCAGACACCTAACTCTTTTTCGTCATCGGTTAATACAGAATAACTTGACGCTAATTGCTCTAGAATTACATCATCAATTTCTAGGCCACATCGCTGTACACATTTTTCAATATTTTGCGCGGCATTTAATGCGCAAGAAACCATGTGCACTTTTGCTTCTAAGCGCACTCCGGCCATGCCAATGGGCTCTTTAACCCCTTCTTGCATATCAATCACATATTCTTGCGGCAAAACATGCAGAATTTTTTGGTCGGCCGGAATCGCAACCGCTTTAGCCGCGTCAATGACCCGTTCTAAATCTGACTGCGCAACTTCACGATCTTTAATCGCGACAATCCCATGACTATTCATGGAACGAATATGACTGCCCGCAATACCAGCGTAAACGGAATGTATCTGACAGCCTGCCATTAACTCGGCTTCTTCAATGGCACGTTGAATGGATTGCACAGTGGACTCTATGTTTACCACCACGCCTTTTTTCATCCCACGTGAGGGATGACTGCCTAATCCGACAACCTTAATACTGCCACTAGGGGAAACCTCACCCACGATGGCAACGACTTTGGACGTTCCAATATCCAAGCCAACAATTAACTTACTTTCAGCAGCCCCAGTCATGATTTATTCTCTTTTTTATCGGCCTGTTCCGTTAATGGCCGCCAGGCCACTGCAAACCCTTGCTCGTACCTCAGGTCAATGCTTTCGACGTTTTGTAGATTCAATTTTTGCAAAACTCCGCCCAAACGCTTTAACCCCGCCATAGCATTTTCACTATCCAGCCAGACATTTAATCCATTTTTTTCGCGCAATCGCCAACCCGCCAATGACTGTTCAACACCCACCCAGTTTAATGCAAACGCTTTCGCCCACTGCGTAAAAAGGTGGTAATGCCGCATTACATTTTGACGCTGCGCTGGCTGTCCTTGCAAACTGGGCAACACCAGCTCACTAGATAATTCCTGCACACTCATGGGTAATACATCACCCGCATGACTGAGCATTTCAGATTGATTCCAACGGGCCACGGGCACTTCTTCTTGTAACTCGATATACAAAGTATCCGGCCATTGTTTCTTTACACTCGCCTCACGCACCATGGGCATAGCCAACAAACTTTCGCGAACATCCGCCACATCTAAATAGAAGAAGCTGGCAGGGAAATAAGCCGCTAATTGTTGACGTATGTCTTCCTCGGTCACATGAACCAAGGGTGCAGTGATCCGCAATTGTTCAACATCCTTATTAACCCACTGCAAAGCAAACAAGGTCGTGATTGCCAGCACAGACAAAACACCCGCTCCAAGCAGCATTCGTTTTGCCCAATACCAAGCGGGAGCCCAGTTCATCGGCTGCTTTGTTTGTGCAACTCGAGTAGCACCTTTGCTGCCCTTGCTTTTGCTATGTGTTCTCACCACCAGCCCCGTTTAACTCAGCACACAGGTTAATCTAGCGTGCTGCTCAGTATCTGACTGACGAGTTGTTCGAAAGAAAAACCCGCAGCTTTGGCTGCCATTGGCACCAACGAGTGATCTGTCATACCCGGCACAGTGTTCACTTCTATCAACCAAAACGCTTCGCTTTCGTCTTGCATCACATCCACACGACCCCAGCCTTCACAGCCTACTGCCTCGTAAGCAGCCAGCGCCAATTGCTGAACCTCTTGTTCTTTTTCTGGCGAAAGACCGCAGGGCAATAAGTACTGGGTATCATTGCGTAAATACTTGGCTTCGTAATCGTAAAAATCGTTAGCCGGTTTTAACTGAATCACTGGCAAAGGCTTGCCATCTAAAATCGCGACCGTAAATTCCTTACCCGAAACAAATTGCTCCGCCAGTACTGGCGAGCCGGTTTGAGCTGCCGCATCAAACGCTGCCGCCAACTCTTGCTCACCTTTTACTTTTGATATGCCGATACTGGAACCTTCCAACGCAGGCTTAACCATGAGCGGATAACCAACCTGCGCAGCAAATGCTTGCAAATCACTCAAACTCAACGCCTGAGTAAATTTAGGTGTGGCCAAATCTAAGCCAGCCCAAATTAGTTTGGTACGCCATTTATCCATACAAATGGCCGAAGCTTTTACACCACTGCCCGTATAAGGCAACCCCATAAACTCCAGCAAACCTTGCACGGTTCCGTCTTCACCGCCAACACCGTGCAGCACAATGAATGCACGATCAAAAGGCTGAGCTTCAAGCTGTGCCACTAGGCCTTCTTTGCTATCGACTTTAACTGCATCGACACCTTGGGAAATTAGCGCGTCATAAACTGCTGCACCGCTTTTTAACGAGACTTCACGCTCGCCACTGTTACCACCTAAAAGCACCGCCACTTTGCCAAAGGATTTAGGATCAAGCGTCATGACCATCTCCTTCAGCGCCACTTAGAACACCTGGCAACTCTTGCGCAAGCTGAATCGCTAACGAACCAATATCGCCCGCGCCTTGGGTCATAAGTAAATCGCCGCCCTTTAAAATATCCTTAAGGATCGGTTTAACATCTCCACCGCGCTCAACAAAAATAGGGTCTACACGACCGCGCTGACGAATGCTACGGCACAACGAGCGCCCATCTGCTCCCGGAATTTCATCTTCGCCGGCCGGATATACGTCCAGTAATAACAACACATCGACTTCGCTCAACACACGGACGAAGTCTTCGTATAAATCGCGGGTGCGTGTAAAGCGATGGGGTTGAAACAACATAACCAAACGCTTATTCGGCCAGCCTTTACGGATGGCTTTAATGGTAACTTCTACCTCGGTTGGATGGTGACCATAGTCATCCACCAACATGATTTGATCGCCATCCTTTTCAAATTCACCACACACTTGGAAGCGACGACCAACACCTTGGAACTTTTCCAACGCGCGCACGATGGCTTCGTCGGAAATTTTTTCGTCGGTCGCCACAGCGATGGCCGACAGCGCATTCAATACATTGTGTCGACCCGGCATGCGCAACTTAATATTCAGTGGCGCGTTGCCGTCGGGGCGGTTGGCCGTGAACGAGGTGTACAGGCCGTCCTGCTTAATGTTCGTCGCATAAAAGTCGGCATCTTTAGTAAAACCATACGTTAAGACGGGTCGATTCACCTGCGGTAATATTTCGCGCACAGTTTCGTCGTCAATACACAGTACCGCTAGACCATAAAACGGAAGATTGTGTAAGAATTCGATGAAGGTTTGTTTTAACTGATTAAAATCACCGCCATAGGTGGACATGTGATCGGCTTCGATATTAGTCACGATTGAAACCATCGGCTGCAAATGCAAAAACGATGCATCAGACTCATCCGCCTCGGCAACCAAATAGCGACTTGCACCCAGTTGCGCATTGGTGCCTGCGCTGGTCAAACGTCCACCAATCACGAACGTCGGATCTTTTTGACCTTCTGCCAATATCGAAGCCACTAAACTTGTGGTCGTGGTCTTACCGTGTGTACCCGCAATGGCAATACCATGACGATAGCGCATAAGCTCGGCCAACATTTCAGCGCGGCGCACGATTGGAATTCGATTTTCAATGGCGTATTGAATTTCTGGGTTTTCGCGGTTAATTGCAGACGACACAACAATTACATCCGCTTTCAGCACGTTCTCTTTAGAGTGACCTAAAAAGATTTCCGCTCCGAAGGATTGCAAGCGATCGGTCACCGCCGATTGACGTAAATCGGATCCTGAGATTGCATAACCCTGATTCAATAACACCTCGGCAATGCCGCACATGCCCACGCCACCGATACCCACAAAGTGGATCTTGCGGATGCGTCGCATCTCGGGAATTTCCCATCGCTGCACTGCTTTATTTTCTTCAGCCATGAATTGCCTCAATACAAAATTTTGCCACTAACCCAGCGGCTTCTGGCTTAGCTTGCGCACGCGCAGCTTTAGACATAGCCAAAACCTGTTCTCGAGATTGGGTTAGTGTACGAATATCTTCCGCCAAGGATTCCGCACTCAACTCTGATTGCGGACGCAGCCATGCGGCTCCTTGGTTAACTAAATAATTGGCGTTCGCCGTTTGATGATCGTCCACCGCAAACGGGTACGGCACTAAAATAGATGCAACACCTGCGGCGGCCAACTCAGAAACCGTTAGCGCCCCCGCTCGACAAATCACCACATCGGCCCAGCTAAATGCCGCTGACATATCAGCAATAAACGCAGATACTTTTGGCGTTAAACCAGCTGCATCATAACCTTGCTTAACTTGCTCATAGTTCCGTTTACCGGTTTGATGCCAAATGTTTGGGCGCTCTTGCGGTGCCATCAAATTTAACATTTGAATCACTGCTTCGTTTAACGCTACCGCACCTAAGCTGCCGCCAACCACAAGCACATTCAACGGGCCGGTGCGATCTTTTAAACGCTGTTCCGGCGTTTCGATCGCGACAATGCTTTTACGCACAGGGTTGCCCACGGTCTTCACTTTTTGATTTGCTGCAAACGTATTCTCAAAAGCTTGCATGACTGGTTTCGCAAAGCGACTTAGCAAACGATTCGTCATTCCTGGAATGGCGTTCTGCTCATGAATCAGTAAAGGAACGCGCGCAATGGCACAGACAAATCCTCCTGGGCCCGATGCAAAACCGCCCATACCCAATGCCATTTTGGGTTTGACCTTACGTACTACACACCAAGCCTGCCAAATGGCATTAGCCAGACTAAACGGTGCAACCAGCAACTTTAACGGCCCTTTGCCACGCAAACCGGTAACCGAAATACGATGCAAGTTATGACCTGCGTCGGGCACCAAATCATTTTCGATGCCTTGTACACTGCCCAACCAGTGAATTTGATATCCCTGCTCTTTTAAACGTCGCGCGACACTTAAAGCAGGAATAACATGCCCGCCCGTGCCGCCGGCCATGATGAGGACATTGCCTTTCGCTGTCATGACACGCTTCCTTTCGCTGACGTTTTTCGAGTGATTTTAGCGGTTGTTTTGTTAGTTGCGGTTTGGCTTACTTCACCCAATTCATGATGCACGCGCAACATCAACGCAATTGCTATTGCACAAGCCAGTAAACTTGAACCGCCATAGCTTACCAATGGCAAGGTTAAACCCTTGGTTGGTAACAACCCCATGTTCACACCTAAATTTATGAACGCTTGAAACCCCATCAACATGGCCATGCCATAAGCAATATACGAACTGAAAAACGCCCCTTGTGCATAAGCTCGTTTTCCCAACAACATGGCTTTAATAAACAAAAACGCGAATAAAGCAATCAGCACACTGGCCCCCAGCATGCCTGTTTCTTCTGCCCAAATAGCAAAAACAAAATCCGTATGGGCTTCGGGTAAATAAAATAGTTTTTGAATGCTGTTACCCAAGCCAACTCCCCACCATTCACCGCGTCCGAAAGCGATTAAACTTTGTGTTAACTGATAACCGCCGTTGTACACGTTCTCAGAACTCCACGGGTCCATGTAGGCAGCCAAACGCTGCATGCGATATGGCTGACTTACCAGTATCACCACACTCGCAATAAATACGGTCACCAAGGTGAGAAAAAACTGCCCCGCTTTTACACCACCTAAGAACAATAAGGCCATGGCGGTTGCCATCATGACCACGACCGCACCGAAATCCGGCTCAAGCAACAGCAACACCGCCAACATCGACAACACGACTAGCGGCTTTAAAAAGCCAGACCAACGAGACTGAACCTCTTCACGTCGACGCTCCAAATAACCTGCCATGTAAATAACCGTGGCTAATTTTGCAAATTCACTCGGTTGTAAATTCATAAATCCCAAAGACAACCAGCGCGTACTGCCGTTAATTTCACGACCAATTCCGGGAATCAACACAACGACCAAGCTCACAAGCGAGAGCAAAATAAATACGGCGCTCAATTTGCGCCAAAAGTTTAACGGCAGGTGGACCACCACCCAAGCAACCGCCCCTGCCAACAACAAGTAAGCACCGTGCCGAAAAGAAATATAAAACGCGTTATCAAATCGTTTTTGTGCCAAGTCCATACTGGCTGATGTCACCATTAGCCAGCCCAGTACAGCCAGTGCCACCGCGCAGCCAAGCAAGCCTTTATCCAAGCGAATAGGCTGAATAAAACTTGCACCCTGCCAAATGGGCGCTGGCTTAATGGTGCGCGTGGCCGACGTCATAACGCTTTCACCTTGGCAACAAACGTGTCGCCGCGATGCTCAAAGTTGTTAAACATGTCAAAGCTGGCACAGGCAGGCGATAATAGTACTGCATCACCTTGAACCGCTTGTTCACGGGCTAAACGAATAGTGTCATCGAAATTATCCGCTTCAAACACATCAACAACGTCCGCTAATGCCGCCTTGATTTTTGTTTTGTCGCGCCCATAAGCCACAACACATTTCACATGCTTTTTGACACTGGCAATTAAAAATTCGAATTCCGCGCCTTTACCATCGCCACCCAATAGCAGCACAATTTTGCCGTTAAGATCCGGCCCTAAACCATTTAATGCCGCTTCCGTCGCACCAACGTTAGTGCCCTTTGAGTCATTAAAATAAGCAACGCCATCAACATCTGCTACCCATTGGCAACGATGCTCCAAACCGGGAAACTCACGTAATGCTTTCAACATTGCGTCCATCGGCAAGCCAGCAAGCTCACCCAGCGCCAATGCTGCCAGTGCGTTACTACGGTTGTGCAAGCCTTTAATTTTTAGTTCGCGACAATCTAACAAGGGCTTAATCACACCATGTTCGTTTTTCGCGATCCAGACACTGTCTTCGTGATTAACCAAACCAAACTCATTTAGATCTGGTTTGGCTAAACCAAATCGCACCTGTTTCATACCATCAAACGCCATAGGGGCAGACAGGGGATCATCTTTATTAACGACAGCGGCTTTAGCGCCCTGAAAAATTCGATGCTTTGCCTGATGGTAGGCAAGATAGCTATCGTAACGGTCTAAATGATCAGGGCTCACGTTTAGCACGGTCACCACATCGGCACACAAGCCTTGTGTAGCTTCCAGTTGAAAGCTACTCAGCTCCATCACATAAAGCTGAATATCATCATTTAATAGCTCAAGCGCTGGCGTACCTAAGTTTCCACCAACCGCTGTTCGTAATCCGGCAGCCTTACCCATTTCACCCACTAGGGTTGTGACGGTACTTTTCGCATTAGAGCCCGTAATGGCAATCACTGGGGCTTTGGCCTGCTCAGCAAATAATTGAATATCGCCCACCACACGCACACCCGCCTTACTAGCGGCTTGAATCTCTGGCGTTGCTAACGGCAAACCTGGGCTCACAATAATTTCAGCGGCCTGTTTGAGTAGGGCTTCATCAAGCCCACCTAATACCAAGCGTACATCCGGAAAAGCTTCTTTAACGGCGTCTGCAAAAGGAGGCTGTTCGCGCGTATCCATTGCAACCAATGGCCCACCCTGTTTCGCCAAATGCGCGACAATGCTGTAACCGGATTTACCCAACCCGATGACGACGCGCATTTTATCTGTGGTTATGAATTCCAACGCTTTTCCTACCGTGTTTTTTACGCTTGTTTACGTTCGTGTAAACGGTCTTACTTTTTTGCTTTAGCGAATCTTTAATGTCGCTAAACCAATCAATACCAATAGCAAGGTGATGATCCAAAAACGCACAATTACCCGCGGCTCTGGCCAACCTTTTAATTCAAAGTGGTGGTGCAGCGGAGCCATTCTGAAAATACGCTTGCCAGTCATTTTGAATGACGCCACTTGCAAAATAACCGATACGGTTTCTGCCACAAAAATTCCGCCCATGATAAAAAGCAGAATTTCTTGGCGAACAATCACGGCCAACACACCTAACGCTGCTCCCAACGCCAGTGAACCCACATCACCCATAAAGACTTGCGCGGGGTAGGTGTTGAACCATAAGAACCCGATACCCGCACCGACTAACGCGCCGCAGAAAATCACCACTTCGCCAGAACCCGGTACATACGGTAAGAATAAATATTCCGCAAAGTTCACGTGACCAATCATGTAGGCACACACACCCAACGCGCCACCCACCATGACGGTAGGTAAAATCGCTAAACCATCTAAGCCGTCAGTCAAATTAACGGCATTACTACTGCCAACGATGACAAAGTAAGTCAGCACGATATAGAAAAAGCCCAATTCAATGGCAACGTCTTTAAAGAACGGAACAATCAATGTCGTTTCGGCTGGCGAAGTTGCCGTTGTGTACAGTACAGTGCCCGCAATAATAGCGATGACACTTTGCCAAAAGTATTTCCAACGTCCAGGTAAACCACGGCTGTTTTTCTGAACCACTTTACGGTAATCATCAATCCATCCGACCACGCCGGTCGACAAGGTCACCAACAATACAATCCAAACATATTTGTTAGATAGATCACCCCACAGCAAGGTGCTGATACCAATAGACAGCAGAATCAGCACGCCGCCCATGGTCGGTGTACCCGCTTTGCTCAAATGGCTTTTAGGACCATCATCACGCACCGCTTGGCCAATTTGACGCTCCTGCAATTTGCGAATGACTGCTGGTCCTAACCACAGAGCCAGAATCAACGCCGTTACAGTGGCGAAGATACCGCGCACACTCAGGTATTGAATCACAGCAAAACCGCTGTGAAATTGTTGAAGGTATTCACCTAGCCATAGCAACATGTGAATTTATTCCTTGTTCTCATTTTTAATTTCGCTAACCACTCGGTCCATACGTGCACTGCGTGAACCTTTTACCAATGCGGTGACTTCTGCGGACAACTGTCGTGCTAAAAAACGCACCAGTGATTCTTGTGTCGCAAACCAATGACCGTTATCACCAAACGCATTGACTGCCGCGCGGCTAAACTCACCAATTGCCAAAAAGCAGTTAATACCTGCTTCTCGAGCATAGGCACCCATTTCTGCGTGAGCGCGCTGTGTTTCGGCACCTAACTCAGCCATGTCG
The DNA here is from genome assembly GCA_041589295.1 of Pseudomonadales bacterium. Taxonomy (GTDB): domain Bacteria; phylum Pseudomonadota; class Gammaproteobacteria; order Pseudomonadales; family Oceanobacteraceae; genus Bermanella. The sequence continues at coordinate 19,922 of JBFHVZ010000002.1, read as the reverse complement.
CCTAAAACAAAAATGCGCTGCCCGCCACGACTGGCCAATGTATCAATGGCCGCACGCACCGAAGCAGGGTTTGCGTTGTAACTGTCATCGATAACGGTGCTGCCGTTTAAGCCTTCCATCACCAATAAACGCCCTTGTACACCGCTAAACGTTTGCAGAGCGGTGACGATATTTTTAAGTGGAAGTTCCAACGCCAGCGCTGCGGCGGTGGCAGCCAATGCGTTAACCACATTGTGCTTACCCATGACGCTTAATTTAACGTTTGCCTTACCATTGGGGGTGATCATCTGAAACTGACAACAACCTTGATCGTCACTCTCAATATTTTGCGCGGTTACATTAGCTCGTTCGTGCAAACCAAAGCTCAGCACTTGTTTGCCGTGGTCGCCTGCTCGCGCAACCCATTGTTCAAAATAAGGACTATCGGCATTTAAAATTGCGGTACCGCGTTCGCCTAGGTGATCAATAATTTCACCCTTGGTGCGCGCCACAGTATCAATATCGCCAAAACCTTCGAGGTGTGCCGCGTCGGCATTGGTAAGGATCGAAACATTGGGTTGAGCCAATTTAGCGGTGTACGCAATTTCGCCTTCCGCACTGGCTCCCAGTTCAATCACCGCATGAGTATGTTGCTTGGATAAACGCAATAACGTTAATGGCGCACCAATGTGATTGTTAAAGTTACCGCGTGTGGCCAGCACCTCTTCTTCGCCGGCTTCGCTTCGAAGAATGTGTGCCATCATTTCTTTTACAGTGGTCTTACCACTGCTACCGGTTATGGCGACCAAAGGCCCAGTAAAACGCTCTCGGTTAAACTTTGCTAAATCGGCTAGGCCAGTCAAGGTGTCCGACACCATTAAGTACGGCACTCGCGTCGGCACTTCGCGGCTAATCATGACTGCCGCGGCACCCTTTTCTTCGGCTTGACGAATGTATTCGTGACCGTCAAACCGGTCACCAGTCAACGCCACAAATAAGTCACCACTTTGCAACGTGCGCGTATCTGTACTGACAGATTGAAACGGCACATTGGTGCCTCTGTGCTGCGCATTAATGGCCGCGGCGACTTCTGCTAATCTCACTGAACCGATCATGGTCGAACCTCTAATACTGCCTTAGCAACAGCAACATCACTGAAGTAGCTGCGCTGACCATTTATTTCTTGATAATCTTCGTGCCCCTTGCCCGCAATTAACACCAAGTCTTCCGCCGCAGCCTGTTCGATGGCATCTCGAATAGCTTGCGCGCGGTCCAGTTGGATCTGATATTGGGAAGGCTTTAGATGAGCCGTCATTTGCTCGGCAATGGACGCGGGGGATTCGCTGCGCGGATTATCGCTGGTTATGATCGCTACGTCTGCATAGCGTGCCGCAATTTCACCCATCACTGGCCGTTTACTGCGATCACGGTCACCACCACACCCTACAACCACCAGCAGCTTACCGTGACAGTGATCCCGACTAGTGATCAAAACTTGTTCAAGAGCGTCCGGCGTATGCGCATAATCCACCAGAACCAGCGGTTGATTTGCCCCGTCGCTAACTTGCTGCATACGACCTGCTACAGAGTGCAGGTGCCCTAGTGCCTGCACGGCAGACTCAAATTCAAAACCCATGCACAGAGCCACCGCTAACGCGGCGACGGCATTATAGGCGTTAAATACACCAAATAAAGGGAGCGTAACGCGTTGAGATTGCGTCTGGTATTCAATTTCAAGGCTAAGGCCTGTCTGCGCAACCTTAACCACCTTAAAACGCAACTGGTTTTCGTTACGTTGACCGTAACGTAAGACTTGATCGGCTCGACATTCGGACAGCATTAAATCTGCATAATCGTCATCGCCATTTACAACCGCAAAGTTCAACTCGGGACGTTGGAATAGCAAAGCTTTAGCTTGCGCATAAGCCTCCAAGGTACCGTGATAATCTAGGTGGTCGTGACTTAAATTTGTGTAAACCGCACCGCGAAATTCGACACCCGCCAAACGATTCTGATGCAAACCATGACTAGAGACTTCCATGGCCACTGCGTCAAAGTCCTGCGCCAATTCAGCTAACGCAGCATGCAGTTTTTCCAAAGGCAAGGTCGTCATACCCGTGGGTTTGAGCGCAGACAGCTCACCATAACCAAGCGTACCCATGACCGCCGTGTTTTTTTGCAAGGCACCTAAAATTTGCGCCACATAAAAGCTAACCGATGATTTGCCATTTGTGCCGGTAATACCAATCACAGCCAATTGCTGCATCACATCACCAAACCAAGCACGTAAGAAATCCCCAGTTTTTTGTTTTAAATTGGTCACAGCGAAACAGCGCTCATCCAGAGGCGCGGGACCATCTGCGGGATCAAACAACACCAAAACCGCCCCTTGCTGCAAAGCGGTTTGAATATAGTCATTGCGCGTTCCGGCCACTGAACCTAGCGCGATAAATGCGCTGTTTTGGGTGACATCTCGACTGTCAAAACACAGCGTGGACAGCATGATGTCAGGCATAACCACATCGCTCATGGATGCAAACAATGCAGCGGCACTTTGCTTAAGTTGAATCATAAGCGCCCCACCATTTGACTACTGGTTTTATCCGCCGCCAATGCAAACGGAGCAGCCTGACCTTGGTGGACCACCATTGACTCTAACTCGTTTGGCTGCACGCTTAACAAGCGCAAACTGGATTGCATCACACGCGCAAACACAGGCGCGGCCACTTCGCCGCCGTAATATTCACGACCCGATGGTTCATCAATAACCACTATGGTCACTACCTTGGGTTCGTCCGCTGGAGCAATGCCAGCAAAGACACTGCGATAGCGTTCGTCTTCGTAGCCGTCGGTTCCGACCTTGTGCACGGTGCCGGTTTTTCCTGCTACCCGGTAACCACCGACTTGTCCACGTTTGGCTGTACCGCCAGGACCAATCACCGTTTCTAACATGGTCACAACATTGTTAGCGATGTCCGCCGGCATCACACGCTGAGCAGGTTGTTGATTACCTTGCAGTATCGTCAGCGGCTTTTTAACACCACCATTGGCTAACGCCTGATAGGCTTGCGCCAACTGCAACGGTGTAACCGCAAGCCCATAGCCATAGGATAACGTAGCGGTTTCTAAGGCTGACCATTTATTGGTTTTCACACCAATTTTGCCGCTGCTTTCGCCGGGAATACCAAGACCAACTGGACTCCCAAGCCCCAACTTTTGATACTCGCCCCAAAGATTCTCGCCGCCCATTTTCAGCGCCAGCTTGCTCACACCTATATTGCTAGATTTAGTAAGAATTTCTGTCACGCTTAACTTGCCGTAGTCGCGGTGATCACGAATGGTTTTCCAGCCCAAGCGCATATAACCTGGGTGGGTATTGATAATATCGTTTTGCTCAACGGTACCGGCAATCAATGCTGCAGCCACGGTAAACGGTTTCACTGTGCTGCCCGGTTCGAAGATATCCGTAACAGCGCGATTGCGTACTGCATCCGGTTTTAATTCAGCGCGATTATTTGGGTTGAACGCAGGTTGGTTGACCAGTGCTAGAACTTCGCCACTTTCAACATCCACCATCACCAACGAACCTGATTTGGCACCGTGTTGTTGCACCGCCGCTTTTAGCTCACGATAGGCTTGATATTGCAAACGCAAATCTATGCTCAGAGTAATGTCTTGCCCTGACTCAGCAGCCTTAACCACGCCTAAATCTTTAACCAACATTCCTAAGCGATCTTTAATGGCGCGGCCTTTCCCTTGCTCTCCTGACAACCAATCGTTATAGGCTAACTCAACCCCTTCGATACCTTGTTCATCAATATTGGTGAAACCCACAACATGAGAGGTCACTTCAGCGGCGGGATAAAAGCGTTTGTATTCTTGTTCTAAGCCAACACCTTGAAGCTTTAACGCAGAAATTTTTTCGGCCTTGAGTGGGCTGATATGTCGCTGAAGATAAATGAATTCTTTTTGTGCTTGGTTTTTAACTTTTGTGTTTAATTCTGCAGCGGAAAGATTTAGAAACTGAGCCAACGGTGCGAGGTCCGTGTTTTGTTCCAAGATTAACTTAGGGTTTAACCAAACACTGTTGACCCGAGTACTGACCGCCAAGGGCTCACCATTACGGTCTGTCACCATACCGCGATAAGCATCAATACCGTATTCGCGTACCACGCGGCGTTCGCTTTGATCTTGTAAAAACTCGGTCTGCACCAACTGCAATTGCACCAGACGTACAATCAACAGGCCGAACAAACCCAAGCCAGCCACTAACACTAGGTAGTGACGCCAGCCAGAGGTTTGACTTTGCGCATATTGATTGGATTTGTTCATAGCATTGATGCTTGCTTTACCGTTATTTGCGTATGTTTAACACCTGCGTGTTTTGTTTAGTCGGGAAAACCATATTCAAATGTTCGCGCGCTATTTGCTCGACTCGACTTGGCGCGGCCAAGGTGCTGTATTCGAGCATGAGGCGACCATACTCTTCCTGCATTTTGTTTTGCGACTGCTGCAGCGCTTGCCATTGATGCGCCAATTGGCGATTCACAAAGCTGCTATAAATGGCCCCCAGTGCCGACAACACCAATATGAGCACCAACAGCTTTTGCAAAAGCTCGGTTCTCACACTAGTTATCCTGTTTTTCTGCCACCCTCATCACTGCACTACGTGAGCGAACATTGGCGTCTATTTCTGCTTTGCTGGGCTTAATGGCTTTGCCCACGCTTTTTAAAATACAAGGCACGTCTTTGGCCATAACGGGTAGATCTGGCGGTAACTGCGGGCCTTTTTCTTTTTCACGAATGAACCGCTTCACCATGCGATCTTCCAAGGAGTGAAAGCTAATAACCGCTAGACGACCTGTAGCAGCCAGCATGTCTGTGGCAACGTCTAGGGTTTGTTCTAAGTCACCCAGCTCATTGTTTAAAAAGATGCGAATCGCCTGAAAACAACGGGTGGCTGGATGCTTACCCTTTTCCCATTTAGGGTGTGCCTCTTTAATAACACTGGCTAAATCCAAGGTGCGTTCAAACGGTGTAATGGCACGACGTTGCACAATGGCTTTAGCGAGACGTCGGCTGTAGCGCTCTTCACCAAATTCGTAAAACACATTGGCCATGTCTTCTTCGCCAACACGGGCAATCCACTGCGCCGCTGTTTCACCGCTGCTGGTATTCATGCGCATGTCCAAAGGGCCATCTTGCATAAAACTAAAGCCTCGTTCGGCTTCGTCTAACTGCGGACTGCTGACGCCCAAGTCCATCAGCACGCCCATTACAGGCTTGCCTTCACCGCGCATCTGCGCATAGCTGGCCATGTCCGCAAAACTGCCATGGCAAATTTTAAAGCGACTGTCTTCTTGCTCTAGCTGTTCACCGGCAGCAATGGCACGCGGGTCTTTATCAATACCAATCAAACGACCCTGCTCGGACAAGCGCGATAAAATTAAGCGGCTATGGCCACCACGGCCAAAGGTGCCGTCCACATAAAGACCGTCTGGATCCACAACCAGAGCATCTACCGCTTCGTTTAACAGGACTGTGATGTGTTCACTCATAGCGATAGATTCAATAATTCTTCAGGTAGTTGTTCATCGTTTTTCATGTCGCTCAGGTATTGCTCGCGACATGCGTTCCAGTGGGCTTCATCCCATAACTCGAACTTATTGCCTTGCCCCATCATCACCAGCTTTTTTTCTAAACCCGCGTACTCACGCAGCGGCGCAGGCAACAGCATGCGCCCATTACCATCAAGTTCGACATCAGTGGCATGACCAATGATTAAACGCTGAATGCGTCGGGCCGCAGGGTTAAAACTAGGCAGGGCTTCCAGTTTGCGCTGAATGGGCTCCCACTCTTTAAGTGGGTAAACCAAAAGGCACTTTTCTTCGGTGTCTATGGTCACCACCAATGCACCGGCATCGGCTTCGGTTAATTGCGGGCGATAGCGGGCAGGGATCGCCATGCGACCCTTGGCATCCATGTTGATCTGGTGCACACCCCTAAACATCAAAAACCCACAATTACCCACATTTAAACACTTTTGCACACTATAGAAACAGCGCAGGGCCTTTGCAAGCGCACACAGGGTATGAAAACGCCAAAAATTGTAACAATGACAAGGACTTACCTAACCCAAGGCAAGTGGGGGATTTTCCCAGACTAAGAAAAGCCTTATGAATCAAGGGGGTAGAACGCCCGATTGTGTGGCGATTCGGGCATGGTGCTATTTTTAGACTTTTTTGGTCTAAAAGACTGATTTGTCAAAAAAGTTGAACTGAGACAGGTTTGTCTCGCTATGGCGAGCGCAAATAAAAAGAAGTGGAGTTGGTCTATAAGCCGGGTTCTGTACGGTCAACGACCGTGGCAACCATTCATCTAGGCCAATGATCGCTCATTGGCTCCAGCGACCTACCCGTTCCCAACGCGGGCCACGCCAATGGGAACCTATTTGGTCTTGCTCCGAGTGAGGTTTACCATGCCACGAACTGTTACCAGTCGCGCGGTGCGCTCTTACCGCACCCTTTCACCCTTACCTGTGCCATACGAATATGGCCATCGGCGGTTTGCTCTCTGCTGCACTGGCTGTAGGCTCGCGCCCCCCAGACGTTATCTGGCACCCTGCCCTATGGAGCCCGGACTTTCCTCCCCTTTTTTAGCAAGCTAAAAAAGCAGCGATTGCCTGACCAACTCCGGCGCGCAAGGATACGCTTATTTGCGGGAATGGCAACGACCAATCGCTCGGTCAGTGCTGCGCTAGTCCTCTCGCTGCCAGTCCAAACCGATCTGGTAGAGCTTGTTCTTTTTGAATCCAGTGGCTTTTGCGGTCAACGCGGCGGCTTGCTTCAGCGGAAGCTCCTCCGCTAATACCTTCAATAGCTGAATCGCCTCGTCAGAGACATCTTGCTTTTTGGCTTGAGGTACACCGCGAATCATGACAACAAACTCGCCTTTTTGCTGATTGGCATCGGCCTCGACCACGGCCCTGACCTCACCAATACTGCCACGCAAAAAGGTCTCGAAAGTTTTAGTCAGCTCACGAGCTAAAACGATCTCACGCTCATCGCCAAGCACAGCTTGCATATCGGCCAGTGACGCAAGGATTCGATGGGGTGATTCATACACCACCAAGGTACGCTCTTGATTGCTCACTGACTGAAAATACTGCTGCCTCGCGCCGCTTTTAGGGGGCAAAAAGCCATCAAAGATAAAGCGATCAGTAGGTAATGCCGATGCACACAAGGCAGTGATCACAGCACACGGACCCGGCACAGGCACCACGGTATAGCCTGCATCCACCACCTGCTGGAGCACGTGATAACCGGGATCGGCGATTAAGGGTGTTCCGGCATCACTGACCAACGCCACGCTCTGCCCCTGACTCAGACGATCCAACAGTACTTGCGCGGCTTGCTGCTCGTTATGATCGTGCACCGCCAATAACGGCTTGCTCACACCAAGGTGATTTAGCAGGCGTTTGGTGTGGCGGGTATCCTCAGCAGCAATAACATCGACTGCTTCAAACACCTGTTGTGCACGCGCGCTGATATCAGCCAAATTTCCTATGGGAGTAGCCACCACATAGAGCTGATTTTCTGCCATAATGCCTCGCCTTAATTGGGGTAAAAAAGTAACTATGATGAGCCAACGGATTTTTCCGCTTTTTTTGATCGGATGCTTGATCACTTTATTGAGTGCCTGCTCAGGGCCGCGCACCGTAACACAATCCCCTCAGGGCGTCGCCCAAGACAGTGCATCGCAATTATCCATTATCGAATCACTGATCGACAACGGCCAACTGCTCGACGCTGAACACCAGCTTAAACGTCTAGATCCTGTTAGCTTAACCGAGCTAGATCGCATTCATTTTTACTGGGCATCGGCCCTTCTAGCCATCGCACTCAGTCGTGGCGACAATGCAATTTCTGCGCTGAACGCCGTCGCACCGGGTGATTTCGAACGCCTACCTCATCTTTTCCCTAACGCCGTGGGATATGTTCGCGCTCAAGCCTTGTATCTAAAAGGTGAGTTTATCGCCAGCGCCCGCGAGCGCATGTTTTTATCGGGGGCACTCAGTGGTGATGAATACCGCAACAATCACGAAGCCATATGGGCGAGCCTGATTCAGGCCGAAGCCGAGGAGCTAAAATCTCTTGCCGCCAAATCCACCACCGCACTCTTCAAAGGCTGGCTCGAACTTGCACTGCTCATCAAAGAAAACCAACTGGATTTAGATCGTCAACTCGCCGCACTGCGTCGCTGGCAAGCACGCTACGATGGTCATGCCGCCGCCAAGAGCTTACCCGGTGGCCTCGACCAACTGGAACACTATGTCCGCAACAAGCCTAAAAACATCGCATTAATGGTGCCGTTGTCCGGCAAGCTGGGCAGCACGGGTCGCGCAGTTCGAGACGGCCTTTTCGCCGCCTACTATCAAGCTCAAAAGGCGGGTGTTGATGTGCCAGAGATTCGCATCTACGACACAGCCGCAAGCAAGGACTTTTGGACCCTTTACAAGCAAGCCATTCTTGATGGCAATGAACTCATCATCGGCCCCATGGTGAAGTCTGAGGTTGAGCGCTTGCAGCAAGAAGAATCACTACCCGCGCCTACATTGGCTTTGAATTACGGCTGGCGCGATAATCGCGAAAACCCAGTGCAACTGTTTCAATTTGGTTTGGCCGTCGAGGACGAAGCAGAACTGGCTGCACGCTATGCGCGCCAGCTAGGCTACGAACGCGCCGTGGCGATCATGCCAAAAGGCGCTTGGGGGGAACGCGTATTCGAACGTTTCATCAACACCTGGCAAGCTCAAGGTGGGCAACTGGTTGAAGCTCAATTCTTTAATGGCAAGGGTGACTTTAACAACGTCATCCGCCGCTTGTTTGCCATCGACGACAGCGAACGTCGCGCCCGTCAAATGCGCAAACAAATTGGATCACTTGAGTTCCAACCTCGTCGCCGTGAAGACGTGGACTTTATTTTTATGGCGGCACTGCCCCAACAAGCCCGCCAAATTAAACCTACACTGGCATTTAACTTTGCTGGCCACCTTCCCGTGATTGCCACTTCCCATGTCTACACAGGTGATGAACAACGCAGTAAAGACCGCGACCTCGAAGGCGTTGTGTTCTGCGACATCCCTTGGGTACTCAAAGACAATGACCTAAAATCAGAAATTCAAACGTTATGGCCGCAAAATCGATCTGGCTTTGACCGCCTTTACGCTTTGGGTGTTGACGCCTTCCAGCTTTACCCGCGCCTTGGGCAATTCAAGCTGCTGGCGAACAGCCAGCTACCCGCTCACACAGGGCAGCTTTCAATGGATGAGTACGGACAAATCATCCGCCACCTACCGTTTGCGGTGTTTACCCGCGGACGGCCCACGCTTACACAAGGATATGTGCGCAATGTGGAGCAACCCGACAGCTAAACCACGCCGACCCACCCCCAAACAAGTCGCTGGCCAACGAGGCGAGCGACTGGCCGCCAACTATCTGCAGGACCAAGGTCTAAAGCCGCTACGACATAACGTGTTGTATCGCCAAGGCGAAATAGACCTCATCATGCAAGATCGCGAACAATTAGTGTTTGTCGAAGTCCGCTACCGACAAGATGGCACCTACGGCGGAGCACTGGCCAGCGTCACCGTCAGCAAGCAACGCAAACTGATTAAAGCCGCGCAGCGCTATCTGCAACAAGTCTACGGGGATCGGCCACCTAGCTGTCGCTTCGACGTCGTCGGCATCTGCGAACGCCATGGCCAGCGGCACATTGAATGGATACGAAACGCGTTTTACTGAGTCGCCATTTTTAGCAACTACCAACGGCTATCATGGACCTAAGCTTGGGATTTACGCGGCCTTTGTGTATGCTTCGGGCAGCGTAAATTTGAGTAGTCAGCATGCATTTCCAAGATCGTATTCAGCAGCACTTCCAAGCCAGCATCGAAACCAAACAGCAATCCATGGCGGTACTTGGTCCCGTCATCGAGCAGGCAGGCGAAATGATGGTTCAAAGCCTGCTAGCAGGCGGGAAAATTCTGACTTGCGGGAACGGCGGCAGCGCTGGCGATGCCCAACACTTTTCGTCTGAGCTATTAAACCGCTTTGAGCGCGAGCGCCCCAGCTTACCAGCCATCGCCCTGACCACAGATAGCTCGACTCTGACTTCCATTGCCAACGACTACCACTACAACGAAGTCTTCTCAAAACAGATTCGTGCATTAGGCAACAGCAACGACATTCTGCTGGCCATATCCACCAGTGGTAATAGCGCCAACGTCATTCAAGCCATTCAAGCGGCTCACGACCGAGAAATGCGCGTCGTTGCCCTAACCGGCAAAGACGGGGGCGATATGGCATCACTATTGACTGCCGATGACATGGAAATTCGCGTACCGTCCAATGTCACGGCTCGAATTCAAGAAGTGCATTTATTGGTGATTCACTGCCTATGTGATTTTATCGACTGGCAGTTATTTGGACCGATGGAATAGAAAAGAAGCTAGAAGCTAGAAGCTAGAAGCTAGAAGCTAGAAGCTAGAAGCTAGAAGCTAGAAGCTAGACAAAATAGTTTTGCTTCTGGCTTCCGGCGTCAAGCTACAAGCCTACTTAACAATCGACAAACTCGGGCGGCCTGTTGGTCGGTCCGACTTGCCCTCACCACTGCTCTTCACCACTTTCGGTTTAGGCGGTTCGGGAGGCTGGTTTGGATCTGGGGCACCGGCCTCATGACCGAATACCATGCCCTGTCCATTTTCTTTTGCGTAAATCGCCATTACGGCCATGATCGGCACATAGATGTTCTGCGGCACACCACCGAAGCGGGCATTGAATTGCACCGCTTCGTTGTCGATCAACAAATCCCGAACAGCATTCGGGCTAACGTTGAGGACAATTTGCCCTGCCTTAACGTGCTCTTTCGGCACCTGCACTCCAACAATGCTGGCGTCGACCAACACATAAGGCGTGAAGTCGTTGTCGAGAATCCACTCAAACAACGCGCGGGTCAGGTATGGACGGCTTGGGGTCATTCGACCATTTCTCGTTCGGCTTCGGACAGACTTGCTTGGAACGACTCACGTTCAAACAAGCGATCCATGTACGCTTTCAAATGCTTGGTTTGCTTCTCTGGCAGCTCAATACCCATGACAGGTAAACGCCACAACAAAGGTGCGGTCACACAGTCAACAATACTGTACTCATCGCTCATGAAGAAAGGCTTTTCACCAAAGATTGGTGAAGTGCTGATCAGGCTTTCACGCAATGACTTACGGGCAGCGGCCACAGCGTCTTCGTTTTTATTAGCCAGAATAATATCGGCCAGTGAGCACCAGTCTTTTTGAATACGGTGAACCCAAAGACGGCTTTCAGCACGGGCAACCGGATATACAGGCAGCAACGGCGGATGAGGGAAACGCTCGTCTAGGTATTCCATCATGATATTTGGTTCGTACAACACCAGATCACGGTCAACCAAGGTTGGCAGATTGCCATATGGGTTTAGCGACATGATGTCTTCTGGAATATTGTCAGGGTCCACATCGTGAATCTCGACAGCCACCCCTTTTTCAGCCAATACAATGCGTACACGATGGCTGTAGTGATCTTTACCGTCAGAAAAGAAGGTCATGGAGGAGCGCTTAGCGACAACACCCATATATGAATTCCTCACTCAAAATGAAATCGAGAGTAGCTTAAAAATTTGGCGGCCAATTATACACCATGCTGCCAACATTTGGGGGAATTAATAACGCTAGACGTGAAATGACCAGATAAAGCCGGGGGTCTGGGGTCAGGAGTTTGTAGGAGGCTCGCCTCGAGCCGAAGTCATTAATAAGAATATTCAGCCGAGTGACACTCCTTACACCGCCAACTGTAGTACATCAGGCCTTTCGACAGACAACTCATTAGAAGCATGAATGAGAACCCATTAAGCACATGCCTTTTAATCGCGTTAGCTAGGATGGTTTGGCAAGGCATAAAAAAATCCGACCTACAGGAGTTTAGATGAACTAAATGACTGTGGGTCGGATTCTTTTTTAACGCCGCCAAAGCGACGTTGCTAGCGATTAATGGATATCGCGCCAGTACTCACGGTTCAAGTAGTAAACCGGCACAAACAAGATCGCTAGGAACAGCAATACCCAGAAACCGATTTCCTTACGGTCTTTAGCCATTGGCTCTGCCATGTACACCAAGAAGTTAGTCAGGTCGCGAGCCAAAGTATCGAACTCTTTCTCGTTTAACTCACCTTTCTCAGCTAGGTACAGCACGCCTTCTTTCTCTTCGGTCAGTTCACGACCGGTCAGAGGGTCGAAGCCAACAACAACAGGGGCTGTGCCTTTAACTTGCTTACCTTGCAGGCCTTCTAATACGTGAGGCATACCTACGTCTTTAAATACCGCGTTGTTTACGCCGTATGGACGAGTTTCATCTGCATAGAAGCTGCGCAGGTAGGTGTAAACCCAATCTGCACCGCGTACACGCGCCACCAAAGTTAGGTCTGGAGGTGTTGCACCAAACCACTTCTTAGAATCTTCAGGACGCATGGCGATTTGCATCAGATTACCGATTTTTGTTTCAGCAAAAATCAGGTTCTCTTCCATGTCTTTTTCGTCGATACCCAGATCACGAGCTACACGGTTGTAACGCGCAAACTTGGCACTGTGACAACCCATACAGTAGTTAGCGAAGTACTTCGCACCACGTTGCATAGATGCTTGATCGTCCAGATCCACCATGGCGTCGTCCAGGTGAACATTACCGCCTGCTGCCAGAGTCAAGGAAGGCAGCAGAGCAAAAACAACTGCAATTAACTTTTTCATTAGCCTGTTACCCTTTCTGGAACTGGTTTGGTTTTCTCGTTAGCTGAGATGTAAGGCAGCGTGATGAACCAAGCAAAGTAAACAAGTGTGCCGATCCAGCCCAACCATTTGTTCAGTTCAGTCACTGGCTGAGTACCCAACCAAGTCAACAATACGAAGAAGATACCGAATACAATTAGGTTGATACGTGAGATCCAACCTTTGTAACGCCAGCTGCGCACAGGGCTACGGTCTAACCAAGGCAGTACGAACAGAATCGCAATCGCTGCACCCATCAGGATTACACCGCCTAACTGTGAGCTCAGAGGACCAATGTCCCAGATCCAAGCACGTAGGATGGTGTAGAACGCACCGAAGTACCACACAGGCGCAATGTGCTCTGGGGTTTTCAGGCCGTTGGCTTCTTCGAAGTTAGCGTGCTCCAAGAAGAAACCGTTACCTTCTGGCCAAAAGAACAACACGAAACAGAATACGAACAGGAAAACAACCAAGCCAACCAAGTCGTGCACTGAGTAGTAAGGGTGGAATGGCACGCCATCTAGCGGACGACCCTGCTCATCTTTGTACTTCTTAATATCAATACCGTCTGGGTTGTTAGAACCCACTTCGTGCAGAGCAAGGATGTGCAGGACAACCAAAGCCACAATCACCAATGGCAATGCAATAACGTGCAGAGCGAAGAAGCGGTTAAGTGTGATACCCGAAATTAGGAAGTCACCTTTAATCCAAGTTACTAGGTCTTCACCCACATATGGGATCGCACCAAACAAGGAGATGATTACCTGAGCACCCCAGTAAGACATTTGACCCCAAGGCAGTACGTAACCCATGAAGGCTTCTGCCATCAGCATCAGGTAAATGAACATACCGAAGATCCAGATCAGTTCACGAGGCTTCTGATAAGAACCGTACATCAAGCCACGGAACATGTGCAGATAAACCACAATGAAGAAGAACGAAGCACCGGTAGAGTGCATGTAACGAATCAACCAACCTAACTCAACGTCACGCATGATGTATTCAACAGACGCGAACGCACCTTCAGCAGAAGGGTTGTACGACATGGTCAACCAAACACCAGACAAAATCTGGTTGGCCAACATAACCATAGAGAACACACCGAAGAAGTACCAGAAGTTAAAGTTCTTTGGCGCGTAGTATTTGGACATGTGCTTTTCAAAGGTCGTGGTCACCGGTAAACGGTGGTCCAACCAACCCATGAATGCTTGAAACTTAGTCATTAGCTATTCTCCTCATCCACACCAATGATCAGGGTGTTCTCATTCTCGAAAGAGTGAGGTGGAATTTTCAGGTTCTTAGCTGCTGGAGAGCCTTTGAACACTCGGCCAGCCAAGTCAAAACGAGAACCGTGACAAGGACAGAAGAAACCGCCTTTCCAGTTTTCATCAAATGGCTCTGGCTTCACTTCTGGGTGGAATTTTGGCGCACAACCCAAGTGAGTACACACACCTTCAATAACCACTAGCTCTGGCTTACGAGAACGATTGGTGTTGTTTGCGTATTCTGGCTGCTGACCTTTGTCTGCGTTGTTTGGATCTTTCAGATCGCCTGCCAAGCTTTCCAGTACGGCTACGGACTCATCAGTACGACGAACCACATATACTGGCTTACCACGCCACTCCACAACGATCATCTCGCCTGGAGCAATTTTACTTACGTCTGCTTTCGCAGGCGCACCTGCTGCTTTTGCCTTTTCACTTGGATTCCAAGATTTTACGAAAGGCACAGCGACACCCACAGCTCCTACAGCACCACCAACCGAAGTTGTGGCGATGAGGAAGCGGCGTCGGCCGTGATTTACGCCGTCATTACTCATTCTGGCTCTCTCCCATCCACGATTTTCGAATTCTTTGCAGCTTATTATTGGCCCGTTTTCAGGGCTGAAACGCCGGTTATCCACTAACTAAAGCACAACCAGCCGAACCGCGAGAAAAAAACGGGGCAGATAGTAATGAAAACCCCTGATCCTTACAAGGATAAGGGTCAATTTCACGCGGCTAATCTGCACATAAACCTTTGATTTAGGTAAAAAAAAACGCCCAAGTAAAAACTTGAGCGTTTTTTCGACAGTTTCTGCCCAGCGAAAATTAACGCTTGGAGAACTGACGCTTCTTACGAGCTTTGCGCAGACCCACTTTCTTACGCTCAACTTCACGGTCGTCACGAGTAACGTAACCGGCAGCACGTAGAGAAGGACGCAGAGTCTCATCGTATTCCATCAGAGCGCGAGTGATACCGTGACGGATCGCACCCGCTTGACCAGAAGCACCACCACCTTGAACAGTGATGTACAGGTCGAATTTTTCAACGCTCTCAGTCAGTTCCAACGGCTGACGAACCACCATGCGGGAGGTTTCGCGACCGAAGTACTCTTCTAGAGGACGCTTGTTTACAACGATCTGACCAGAACCAGGACGCAGGAAAACACGTGCGCTGGAAGATTTACGACGGCCAGTGCCATAGTATTGATTTGCAGCCATGATATTCCCCTTAAACCTTCAGTTCTTTTGGTTGTTGTGCAGTGTGTGGGTGTTCAGTACCCGCGTACACTTTCAGTTTGGTGTACATTGCACGACCCAAAGGGTTCTTAGGCAGCATGCCTTTAACAGCCAGCTCGATTACACGGCCAGGCTTGCGCGTTTGCAAATCAGTGAAGTTGATTTCACGCAGGCCACCTGGGTAACCAGTGTGACGGTAGTACATTTTGTCCTGAGCTTTCGCACCAGTTACAGCAACTTTGTCAGCGTTGATAACAACGATGTAGTCGCCAGTGTCAACGTGAGGAGTGTACTCAGGCTTGTGCTTACCACGCAGACGAGAAGCGATCTCAGTAGCCAAACGGCCTAGAGCAACGCCTTCAGCGTCGATGACAAACCACTCACGTTTTACAGTTTCGGGTTTTGCAGTATAAGTTTTCATAATCTTTTAAATTCCGCCTAATCAGCATGTTACCGACAACAATCTGGGTTTACCCAGCGGGCAACACAGTGTTAGGGCTTCGTCCGGGGAAACGATGGCGGCGGATTATACAGAAGAGAATACTGGGAAGCTACCGGTATTTTTCACCTTCTTTAAAATGCAAAAGGCCATACGTCAGGCTGAGTAAAGCCACCACAGTATTGAGTAAAATCGCAGCAACCAAGCGGCCTTGCAGCTCTGGATCACGATCAAACCCCAACAAAGAACCTACAAAGTAGGCCGCACTGGCGCCAAAGAACGCAATCATGATCACACTGATCAAGAAATAGCCTTTGCCATCATCCAGTTTGATCTCATACTGGCGAATCTTCTCGCCAAAAAAACGATAGCTCAGCGCACAACAGCCCAAGGTCACCGCCATCGTTAAAAGTAGATAGAGGTAAATCATCGCCACATCCCTATTGTTCAAGCTTACTCATTCAGCCTAATACAGAATACGGGTTGCTCAAGTGGCGCTAGAAGCTAGAAGCTAGAAGCTAGAAGCTAGAAGCTAGAAGCTAGAAGCTAGAAGCTAGAAGCTAGAAGCTAGCATGATAGTTTTGCTTCTCGCTTCTGGCGTCACGCTTTAGTTCGCATAAATGCCAACCTACACGGCAGGCGTCTAGCCTCAATCGTCGCCCTAAAAGACGACCTACAAGATACGCCAGCATAGGTCGGGGTTTAGCCCGACTTGCCTAACCATGTCGCCCTGAAGGACAACCTACGCGCCTACCAGTCGTAGGTCGTGGCTTCAGCCCGACATCTGGTGCCAAGCTTCACGCCAAATTTATTTCATGCTCTAGACGTCCGACTTCCGACGTCCAACTCAAACATACTTGTCGCCCTGACACCCACAAGGGGCGCGCCGAGGGCGACCTACACACTCGCAAAAACCGCTTAGCTTCGCGCTTCCGGCATCAAGCTTCCAGCCAGACGTTAACGCACTATTTCCAAGTGCAATAGCCAGATTAGTGTTCGCGAGTAGCGCGGAACTTAATATCCGGATGACGCTCCTGCGCCAGCGATAGGTTCACATGGGTCGGGGCGATGTACGTTAGGTTATCACCACCGTCCAAGGCTAGGTTTTCGTAGGCTTTTTTCTCAAACTCTTTAAGTTTGATTTTGTCAGTGCATTCCACCCAGCGCGCGGTCGCCACGCTAATCGGTTCGTAAATCGCTTCGACTTTGTATTCATCCTTCAAACGCTGAGCCACCACGTCAAACTGCAGAATACCCACGGCACCCACAATTAGATCGTTGTTTTTCAGCGGACGGAATACCTGTACGGCGCCTTCTTCGGACAACTGAATCACGCCTTTCAATAGCTGCTTTTGTTTCAGCGGGTCTTTCAGACGAATACGCTTAAACAGTTCAGGGGCAAAGTTCGGAATACCGGAGAATTTCAAGTCTTCACCAGAAGTAAAGGTATCGCCAATCTGGATCGAACCATGGTTATGCAGACCAATGATGTCTCCGGCGTAGGCTTCTTCGGCAGCTTCACGGTCACCGGCCATGAATGTCATGGCGTCACCGATGCGCACGTCTTTGCCAATACGCACGTGCTTGGCTTTCATACCCTTCTGATACTTACCCGACACGATACGCATAAACGCGATACGGTCGCGGTGTTGAGGGTCCATGTTGGCCTGAATTTTAAAGACGAAGCCAGTGAACTTATCTTCGGTGGGTTCCACTTCACGCACTTCTGTGGCTCGCGGTTTTGGAGCAGGCGCCCAAGCGGTGAGACCGTCCAGCATGTGGTCCACACCAAAGTTACCAAGAGCGGTACCGAAATAAACAGGGGTTAGCTCGCCCGACAAGAACAGCTCCTTGTCGAACTCATGGCTCGCACCACGTACCAGCTCGATCTCGTCACGGAAATCGTCCGCATAAGAGCCCAGCACTTGGTTCAGCTCAGGGTTATCCAAGCCTTTGATAACACGACGCTCTTGAATGGTGTGGCCTTGGCCTGTGGCGTACAAAATAATCTCATTATCATACAGGTTGTAAACGCCTTTAAAGCCTTTACCCATACCGATAGGCCAAGTGATTGGCGCACAGGCGATCTTTAAGATGTCTTCCACCTCGTCCATCAGCTCGATGGGGTCGCGAGTATCACGGTCCAACTTGTTCATAAAAGTGATGATGGGCGTGTCACGCAAACGTGTTACTTCCATCAATTTAATGGTGCGATCCTCTACACCTTTCGCGGCATCGATCACCATCAAGCAAGAGTCCACCGCTGTCAGCGTACGGTAGGTATCTTCGGAGAAGTCTTCGTGTCCCGGTGTATCCAGCAGGTTGACCAAACACTCGTTGTAGGGAAACTGCATCACCGAGGTAGTAATGGAGATACCACGGTCTTTTTCCATCTGCATCCAGTCAGATTTGGCATGCTGATTAGAACCGCGTCCTTTGACCGTACCGGCTTTTTGGATGGCGTTACCGAACAACAACACCTTTTCGGTGATGGTGGTTTTACCGGCGTCAGGGTGGGAAATAATGGCAAACGTGCGGCGCTTGCTCACCTCTTGGGGCAGGGAACTCATAGGGATCTGACCAGCTAACTAACAATCGGCGCGCATTATAGCCATCTGTGACGATGCTCGAAAGCCACGATTCATTTGGCCTGCTAGGGGAACACACAAGCATTGGTCCATGCCTGCTGCGCACGACCAGTTGTTTTTTGACCATAGGATCACCTAGGCATGGGATTTCCATCCCCCTCTTCGCGAACCTATTAGCGACCATTTTAGCAAACCTATTAGCAACCACTTAACCCGCCACAATCATCACCAGCGGAACTCTTAGCTGTATGCCCTTATTTATATGCCCTTATATACCCTCTCCTTCATGCATGTTGATTCCTTGCCTGCTTTTTTCTGCTTCTTATGCTGCCTCAGTGAGGCCTCCCCTTCTTAATCATTTTTAATGCTACTTGCCCACTTGCTCTTGCCTCTTCAGTCCATTAATTCATTAATCCGTTTTCGCCATGATGATCTAATCGAGCTTATGTAATCGAACGCTTAACCACTCTCAAAAAAAACAAAGCCAAAAAATTTTAAACCCGAGACCTAAAAACGAAGAGTTACGAATCAAAAAAACAAAAACCCTACATTTAATAATTTTATTAATTACTTGGGACGATAAAACCAATAAATAAACTAATTACTAAAAAACATTCAACTTAAAGTAAAAGCTCAAAATAATAGGGTCTTTTCTGACGATCGTTTCACAACTAATTCTTTATTATTAAAGCAAACAACTGCTAGGATCTTTTTCGCTTGAGCACACAACAATAAAAATAACGTGTTCAAAAATATAAAAATAATAACGCTACAAGCGAGAGAAAATGAAAGCCGAAAACATCAATCAACTCATGTCCATGTATCTCACCAACGGATACAAACAAGACATTGTCGATGTCGACAGTGTTGAATTCAAAACCGAAAATGGAAATCCACAGTTCACCTTCAAACTCGACATAAAAGAAACGTTTATGTCATCCAAGTACGGTGTGTTTTTTTCCGGCATCACTGCCGAGGTTTGGATCTACCAAGCATGCGTAGTACTTGCCCACTTAGATAACGACTTGGAAAAGAACTCACGAGAAGTGGTCTTACAAGAAAAACATCTTACCTATAAAAAGCCAGTCCCTGCGGATGATATTCGCGTCACTGCAACTATTGTAGAAAAGCGTACGACCAGCCGTGGCTTAACTCAATACAAATTCGAGATTAACGTTAGCGACGCCATTGTCGGTTACGGAATTGCCGTTTTTTAATTTCATCCATTTAATAAGGAAATCACCATGCAACAACAATACGATGCCGTCTGCCAACACTGTTTAAGCCGTCTATTAGAATCCAAAGCTATTGCCAATTTCGACCAATTAACTGACGGCCAACTCCAAACCTTCTTCTCGAATTTTTATCACATCGTTGAGCAGTTCCCTAAACAGCTCGGCCTGTTGATTTTTAACGCACCTAATAATCCACTGCTGTCCCACAGTTTTATCGTCATATCGCGAACCTCATCTGAGGTTCGCTTACCTTCCTCTTAAATTGATCCGGTTGAAGTAGAGCCTTAAGCGTTTTTCGTTCAAACAAACTCACTTGAAATACCCGCATCATGC
>JBFHVZ010000001.1:0-45803 GCA_041589295.1 Pseudomonadales bacterium | reverse complement strand
GCCAAGTCCCCAATACCGCCCCTATAAAACAGTAAAGTAACGTGATACGTAATTGTTTTAGGTTTACTTGACCACGCTTAACCATGGTCATTGCCGCAGAAAAAGTACCAAACGACGCCTGTAGTTTATTGGTCGCTAATGCCTGAATAGGAGGAACTTGAGCCAATAACAAAGCAGGGATCGTAAGTAGACCGCCACCACCAGCAACTGTATCAATAAACCCTGCAAACAAGGCAACAAAAAACAAAGCCAAAAGAAGGCTTGGCTCAAATGCTTCAGATGTAATGAATTCCATTTCTAGGGGCTATCCAAACATTGTCGAACCGAAATCAACTGCTGAAGTAGATTCGATTAAGTTGTTGGGCTGCGGTGTTTGAAGCTTAAGGCAAACAACTCTCGCCGTCGTTTAACCAGCGTTGATCGTCAATGGTGATTTGACGTTGGGGATACACCAGCGCAGTACGCAAGCAACTGCGCTGGCCATTCAAAATAAACAAGCTGTTGTAGATGCGCACGAACATGCGATTGTCATTCACACCTTGTTGCACCAACTCGGTTTGCACCCATTTCTTTTCGTGATGGGCTGGTTCGGTAAATGGGCCGCGTTTATCTGCCTGCTGTTGCGGTAAGGTTTCGCGCAACCAATGTTTGTCTTGTTGAATTTGCTCCAATGCCGCGCTGGCATTTTGTTGGTACTGATAGGCCACGTAGGCAAAAACCACAAATAAAATAGCGGCGATAACGGGTAAGAGTTTTTTCATCATTCGCTAAATGCCAAACGGGAGACGGAAGACGCTAATAGGATTGCGTTTTCCGTCTCCCGTTTAGCGTCTCTCTTTTATTAATCTTGAAGGGTTAAACCACGGGTGGCAGTGGTGAGTTGCTCTGCGTCTTCCGAAGCAAGCTTGATCATCAAACGCAAGTCATTGGCACTGTCTGCATGGGACAGCGCATCTTCGTATGTGATTTCGCCCGCTTGATATAGTTTGTATAAGCCCTGGTCGAAGGTCTGCATGCCCAGTTCATTGGATTTGGTCATCAAGGCTTTGAGTTCATGCACTTCGCCTTTGCGAATCAAGTCCGCCACCAATGGCGTATTAATCAAGACTTCTACGACCGCACGGCGACCTTTGCCATCGGGTGTTGGTACCAGTTGCTGAGCAACGATGGCTTTTAAGTTCAGCGACAAATCCATCCAGATTTGTGAATGCTGTTCCGGCGGGAAAAAGTGAATCACACGGTCCAACGCTTGGTTAGCGTTATTAGCATGCAAGGTAGCCAAACATAGGTGACCGGTTTCGGCAAACGTAATGGCGTGGTTCATGGTTTCAGCCGTACGCACCTCACCAATCATGATGACATCCGGCGCCTGACGCAGGGTGTTTTTAAGTGCTACTTCAAAACTGTCCGTGTCCAGACCGACTTCCCGTTGCGTCACGATGCAGCCTTGATGCTGGTGCATATATTCAATGGGGTCTTCGATGCTGATGATATGGCCGCGACTGTTTTGATTACGAAAGCCAATCATGGATGCCAACGAAGTGGATTTACCCGTGCCGGTGGCACCCACGAACAACACCAAGCCGCGCTTGCTCATGGCAATTTCTTTAATGACTTCGGGTAAACCCAGCTGATCAATTTGTGGAATGCGTGTTTCGATGCGACGCAACACCATGCCCACGAGGTTGCGCTGGAAAAACGCGCTAGCACGAAAACGACCGACTCCGCTGGCACTGACCGCAAAGTTGAGTTCTTTTTTATCTTCGAACTCGGCTTTTTGTTGCGGGCTCATCATGTTGTAAATGATGTCCTGCGTTTGGTCCGGGCTTAACGGTGTTTTGGTCACGCTGTGAATTCGGCCATGCACTTTCATACTGGGCGGCATACCCGCTGTGATGAATAAATCCGATGCGGATTTTTCGATCATCAGTCGTAAAAGTTTTTCGATATCCATCAGCGTCTCTTTCTACTGGTGCCCAGCGGGCCACTCGTTGGAACAGGTTAACGATTTAATTACGGGTTAAAACTGATCTGGGTTTTTGGCTTTTTCGCGCGCCGATTCTGGCGTGACCAAGCCTTTGTTTACCAAGCTGCGTAAGCTCTGGTCCATGGTAGTCATACCCAGCGAACCGCCAGTCTGAATGGCACTGTACATTTGCGCGACTTTTTCTTCACGAATCAGGTTACGGATGGCTGGCGTACCCACCATGATTTCGTGGGCGGCCACACGCCCGCCACCTTTCTTTTTAAGCAGGGTTTGTGAAATAACCCCTTCCAACGATTCGGACAACATGGAACGCACCATGGCTTTTTCTTCGGCAGGGAATACGTCGACAATACGGTCTACGGTTTTCGCCGCGCTGGTGGTGTGCAGAGTACCGAATACACAGTGACCGGTTTCGGCTGCGGTTAAAGCTAAGCGAATGGTTTCTAAGTCACGCATCTCACCCACAAGAATGATGTCCGGGTCTTCACGCAATGCGCTTTTTAGAGCGTTGTTAAAGCTCATGGTATCGCGGTGCACTTCACGTTGGTTGACCAACGACTTTTTGCTCAGGTGCACGAATTCGATGGGGTCTTCGACGGTCAGAATATGCTTGTAGTGGTTTTCGTTAACGTAATCCAACATGGCCGCCAGCGTGGTGGATTTACCAGAACCCGTCGGGCCGGTAACTAACACCAAGCCGCGAGGCTTTAATGCCAAGTCTTTAAAGATTTGGCCCAAGCCTAAATCATCACAGGTCAGTACCTTGGTTGGGATGGTACGGAACACCGCACCAGCACCTCGGTTTTGGTTAAACGCGTTCACACGGAAGCGCGCCACACCGGGCACCTCGAACGAAAAGTCCGTCTCTAGAAATTCTTCGTAATCTTTGCGCTGCTTGTCGTTCATGATGTCGTACACCAGCGCGTGCACTTCTTTATGATCAAGCGCGGGAAGGTTAATGCGGCGTACGTCACCGTCCACACGAATCATCGGCGGTAGGCCCGCAGAAAGGTGTAAGTCGGAAGCCCCTTGCTTGGCAGAGAACGCCAGTAATTCGGTAATATCCATTGAACTGATACCTGGATCTAAACTCATGGTGAGGACCTCGACGGCACGTTATGTCCCTTTAACTATAGGCTGCAGGCGCTGACCTGCTAGGCTTCCTGTTCATCCATCATCAGGACCGTGCGATAATCCACCGCTGCTTATTCCAACGAGACAGGAATAAGCCTGCTTTATATTTGTAATAGCGACACATTGTAACCACAGCGGATAATAAGTACATGACGGATTTTGCAGCGCGTCTCGCAAGCGTAAAACAAGCTATTTTCGAGGCCGAAACCCACGCCAACCGTCCTCAACAAGTGACATTATTAGCGGTCAGCAAAACCCGTCCCATCAGTGATATCGAAGCTGCATATCAACAAGGTTTGCGAGCCTTTGGTGAGAACTACGTACAAGAGGGCGTCGACAAGGTCATCGCCCTCAGTGAGATCGGCCCATACAAGGACATCCACTGGCATTTCATCGGCCCATTACAGTCCAATAAAACCCGCGCCATTGCCGAGCACTTTCATTGGTTACACACCCTAGAACGAGAAAAAATTGCCCAGCGCTTGAACGATCAGCGCCCTGTTCATTTGCCACCGCTAAACGTGCTCATTCAAGTGAACATCAGTGCCGAAGACAGCAAAGCAGGGATTTCTCTCGACGAGGTACCCGCACTCGCGCAAGCCATTGCGCAATTACCCAACCTCAGCTTACGAGGTCTCATGTGCATCCCTGCGCCAGCTCACACCGATACTGAACAGCTCAGATTAAAAACCGAGTTCGAGCAAATGGCAGCGGCCCTCAAACAGTTACAGCAACACTACCCACAAGCCGACACGCTCAGCATGGGCATGTCCGACGACCTTGCGCTCGCCATCGCTGCGGGCAGCACCATGGTGCGCATCGGCACGGCACTGTTCGGCCCCCGCAGTTAATATTTTGAAGAGTTAATTTTTAAGGACTTCGCAATGACCACCATCGCATTTATCGGCGCAGGCAACATGGCCAGCGCACTTATGGGCGGCATGATCGAAAACGGCATCGCCCCCGACCACATTATCGCCAGCGACCCAAGCGCCGATCAGGTGAGCAAACTTTCCAAGCAGTGGGGCATTCAGGGCACCACAGACAATATCGAAGCCATTAACAAAGCAGATGTGGTTGTGCTGGCGGTAAAACCACAAGTCATGGAAGCCGTGCTGTCGCCATTAAAAGACGCACTGCAACAAAAGCGTCCGCTGCTGATTTCGGTGGCGGCTGGCATTAATTTGCACAGCCTTGATGTGTGGAGCGGTGGTGGTCTGGCCATCGTACGTTGCATGCCCAACACCCCTGCGTTGGTACAACAGGGTGCCAGCGGTTTGTTCGCAAACGGACAAGTGACTGGCGAACAAAAACAACAAACCGAAACCATTTTGGATGCTGTAGGCATCAGCGTATGGGTCAACAGCGAAGGCGAACTGGATGCGGTCACCGCCGTCAGCGGCTCTGGTCCGGCCTATTACTTTTTGTTGATGGAAGCCATGATCGCCGCCGGCCAATCCCTGGGCCTGAGCGAACAAACCGCTCGTCAGCTAACGCTCAAAACCGCCTTGGGCGCGGCCACCATGGCCATGAACAGTGAAGATGCTCCGGCGGAGCTACGTCGCAAAGTGACCTCACCGAATGGTACAACCGAGCGCGCGATCAACGCCTTTGTGGACGGCGGCTTGCCAGAGTTGGTTAAAACCGCATTAAAAGCGGCCAGTGACCGCAGCGAAGAATTAAGCCGCGAACTGGGCTGTTAAAAAAATCGGTTGTTCGTTGGGAAAAGACGTTGAGGGGCTAAGCCGCCTCAACGTCAAATTCGATTTGCAATACAAAGCCCGCCTCATCCAAAAGCTTCACACGGCCATTTAACACCTGCGCCACTAAGTTGTAGACACGGTACAAACCCAAGCCGGCATTATCTTGATTGCCGCGACGTGTGGTCACAAACGGGTTAAACAAGCTGTCTCGCATCTCTGAGGGCACACCCGGGCCGTCATCGCGATACGTCACACTGACCGTGTTTCCATGCTGCTGCACATCCACTGCGATGTGACCACTGGCCTGCGCCTGAAAGCCATGGGTGAGGCTGTTTTCGATCAGCTGTTCGTAAATAATATTCCACACCGCAGGGTCCATGTTGACCATGGTTGGCGATGCATTGGGCAGGCGCACCTGAACATTGGGCATGGCTTCTAAAGCAGCGGTGAAATGATTTTTTGTCAAAGCGACCAAATCAAATGCTTCTTTCTGTGCGTGTAAGTGCTGCACCGACAGGGTTTTAAAGCGCTTCACCAGATCGGCAATGCGGTTGAGGTTGCTCTCCATCAAACCAATGGCCTTTAGGGTCGAAGCCACAAAGTCACCGAACGTCTGCTTTTTCAGCGTACCGTTTTGCATTTGCTGATCAATTTGCTGTAGTTCGTCACGAATGCACGACGCCGAGGTGATGTTGATGCCCAGTGGCGTATTGATTTCGTGGGCAACGCCAGTGACCAGTTGCTCCAGCGACATCATGCGCTCTCGCTCCATCATGTCGCGAATACGCTCCGCGGCTTTACGTTCAGTAATGTCCGTGAGGTAGCCTTCGACCTGAACCTCACCGGCTCGAATACGCGCCCGCAAACTGACCGAGCAAATACGCTCGGTGCCGTTCATCGTCGTGAGAACGGTTTCTTGGTCCAGCACCTTGCCCTTGGCGAAGACTTCTTTTTCCAATTCAAGATGATTTGAAAAACACGAGCGGAAAGTCACATCGTGACGCAGGGCTTCTTCTGGGCTACTGAAATTCATCAAACGACACAACTCTGGGTTGGCTGCCAATAATCGTCCTTTGTCATTGATAATGCAGACTCCCACGGGTGCCTCTTCAAACAGGTCTTGGAACAAACGACGCTGTTCCTGAACTTCGGCCTCTTTACTGGCCACCTGTTGCAGCGCTTGCAGCTTGGCGCGGCGCTCCATGTGAATGCGCTGCGCCAAGGCCACGGACAGCAATACCATCTCGATCAAGCCGCCGATCAAGTTAGCGTGACTGGTAATATCATTCATGGGCAGCACGTTGTAAGCCGCCAGCGATAACACCACTAACCCCGAAATAATAAACGACCACGCCAGCGTGTAGATCCACGCCACCGGTACCCGTTTTATGGTCAAGAAGACCCCTGTGCCCAACAAGAATAACGTGGTCACAATGTTAATAATGTTGATCAGCTTAAGACCCAACTCAATGGGCATGAACGGCAAGGTGATCACATAGACTAGAGCGACCACAGCAGCGGCAAAAAAGTACTTGCGCAAGAACGGCGCATTTTGCCGAATATTCAGCAGATAGTACGGAAAGAAAATGGTCGGAAACGCCAGCAAACCACCGGCCAGCATGATGGCGTATTCATTAAATTTTGGGTAATCACGCCACAAAACAAAGTGGCCATCCCCCGTGAGCGCCAGCGCCAAAAAGCCAAAACAAAACACGTAGGACACATACACAAAGTAAGATTTGTCCCGCACCAGAAACGCCAAACTCAGGTTGTACAACCCCATGATAAGGAGCATGCCGTAGAACGCACCAGACAGCACATTGCGCAGCAAGATGTCACTTTGAAAGGCTTCCTCGGTCAGCACATCGGTCTTTAATACCTTGGAATTGTGCCCTTGAACGCGAATCAATAGGGTCGTTTTTTGGCCTGGTTCCACCGTCACCGGCACCGCGAAAAACTTAGCCGGAAACACCCACTGCGCATCCGCGCGAGCATCGCCCATGGGCCAATGTTGCTCAATGACACCTAAACGCAGTTGATAGATATCCACATGATCGTGGACAGGGTAGGCCAGCTTAACCACACGGGTAGCAGGTGCTTCGTTGGGGGCAAGGAATAGCTCTAACTTGAGCCAGAAGATGTCTTCGCTAAAGCCATGGTTGCCAAAGGTGTCCACCGTTTGCCACAACGAAGACGACAACGCCTCATCTAAGGTGGCAGCCTGATCTTGGCTTATCCGCAGCAAACTGCGCTCGACCTGTACTGCATTTACCGCACTGCTCAACCACAGCAGGCAGCACACTAAAAAAACGTTAAACCGCATTTACGTCACAACTCAGGGGGAAGATAGCCCTGCTAAAGCTTAGCAGGGCTTGGCATAAAACGACTAAAAATACATCTTTAGTAGGCCACAAGTATGAAGCACTCCCGTGGCGAATCATACCGCAGCTAAGGCCGAGGCAGCAGACCTAGCTCACTAAACGATGCCATTTCCCCTTCGCCAACGACCAAATGGTCTAGCACCCGAATGTCCACAAGATCTAACGCGCTCACTAAGCGGTGTGTAATGGCTTTATCGGCGCGACTTGGCTCCGACACCCCAGATGGATGGTTATGAGCGAAAATCACCGCCGATGCATTGTGGGCCAGCGTCTTTTTTACCACCTCGCGAGGGTATACAGACGCGCCGTCTATGGTACCGATGAATAACTCTTCGTACTGAATAAGTCGGTGCTGGCTATCTAAGAACAAACAGGCAAAAACCTCATGGGGAAGGTGCCGCATCTTACTGGCCAAAAAGTCCTTTACCGCCTGCGGATTAGTAAACGCGTTGCTGCGCTGTAAGGTTTGCCCCAAATGCCGCCGTGCCATTTCCAACACTGCTTGCAGCTGAGCGTACTTGGCTGGCCCCAATCCTAGATGCTTACAAAACTGTGCTTGGTTTGCTTCTAACAGCGGCCGTAGACCGTCGAAGTCGGTGAGTAGATCGCGGGCGAGATCCACCGCGCTTTTGCCAGTCACGCCTGTGCGTAAAAAGATCGCCAGCAACTCGGCGTCACTGAGTGCATGGGCACCCAAATTAAGAAGTTTTTCCCTTGGGCGCTCGCCCTCCGGCCAATCGCTGATCGCCATACTTTCATCCTTGAAAGGTCATTAATCTATTGGATTTAGTCTCGTGTTTCCCAAGCGGACGGCGGGTGCATACCGCCCCCGTGTCGGTGTTATACTGCGCCCTCGGCTAAGGAGCAACCATGCACAGACTCACCAACAAACGCATATTACTGGGGATTACCGGCGGCATCGCTGCCTATAAAAGCGCAGAATTAGTCCGCGCTTTGAAAACCGCCGGTGCTGACGTACGCGTGGTGATGACCCAAGGCGCGAAAGAATTTATTACCCCGCTGACGCTGCAAGCCTTGTCCGGTAATCCGGTGCACCACAGCCTGTTAGACCCAGAAGCCGAAGCCGGTATGGGTCATATCGAACTGGCCAAGTGGGCCGACCGCATTTTAGTGGCACCGGCCAGCGCCAATTTCATTGCCCGTTTTGCCGCGGGCATGGGCAGTGATTTACTCAGCACCCTGTGTTTGGCCACTACCGCACCCATCAGTTTGGCACCGGCCATGAACCAAGCCATGTGGGCCGACGAAACCACGCAAGCTAACCTTGAAAAGCTGCTCAAATTAAAACCCAACACCCTCAGTATTTGGGGCCCAGACCAAGGCGAACAAGCCTGCGGTGACGTGGGTCCTGGACGCATGTTAGAACCGCAAGCCTTAGCCCAACTGCTGGCCGAATCCTTTAAAGCGGGCAGCCTTAGCGGCAAAACCGTGATGATCACCGCTGGCCCTACCCGCGAAGCCATCGATCCTGTGCGTTACATCAGCAACCACAGCAGCGGCAAGATGGGTTATGCCTTGGCAGAAGCCGCGCGTGACGCTGGCGCCAAAGTCATCTTAGTTAGCGGCCCCGTGAGTCTAGCCACACCAGAGCGCTTAACCCGTGTGTCCGTCACCAGTGCCGACGACATGCTTAATGCTGTGATGTCGCGCTTGAATGAAGTGGATGTTTTCATTGGCGCCGCCGCTGTGGCGGACTACCGCCCCGAAAACCGCGCCGAGCAAAAAATCAAAAAGCATGATGACGCCATGCACATTTATTTAGTAAAAAACCCAGACATCATTGCCACCGTAGCCGCGCAACCGAACAAACCCTTTACCGTGGGCTTTGCCGCCGAAACTCAGAATGTCATTGAGTACGCACAAGGCAAGCTGGAAAAGAAAAAACTGAATTTAGTCATCGCCAATGACGTTAGTCGTACAGACATTGGATTTAACAGCGATGAAAATCACGTCACGCTTGTCGGCCGTGACGAGCAAATTGAATTACCACAAGCGAGCAAGGCGCAGGTCAGCCGTGACATCATTGCCGAAATAGCCAAACGCTTGAACGCCCAATAACTTTTGAACGTATCCGAACACGAGCACAGTATGAAAAAACGTTTTCAGGTCAAACTTCTTGATAACCGCCTAGGCAACGAAATCCCCATGCCGCACTACGGCACCGAAGGCAGCGCTGGCTTAGACCTGCGCGCGTGTCTTGAAAGTGCCATCACCATTGAGCCGGGCCAAACCAAACTGATTCCCACTGGCATGGCGGTCTACATCGAAGACCCTGCCTTAGCAGCCATGATCCTGCCGCGCAGCGGTTTGGGCCATAAGCACGGCATTGTACTGGGCAACTTGGTCGGTTTAATCGACAGCGATTACCAAGGCGAACTCATGGTGTCTTGTTGGAACCGTGGCCACGAGCCATTCACCATGGAAGTGGGCGAGCGCATCGCGCAAATGGTCATCGTACCTGTGGTGCAAGCCGAGTTTGATCTGGTTGAAGCCTTTACTGAAACCGAACGTGGTGAGGGCGGATTTGGTTCTACCGGCACGAAATAATGGCCAGAAAGGCGCTTTTGTCCGCCTGCTTGCGCGTTGGCTTGTTGCCACGCCTTGCCAGACAATCATTAGCTAAACCGGCCAACCCAAAGATCAGGACATCATGCTGGACGTAAACCCAAGCATTTTTCGCGAGTATGACATTCGCGGCGAATACCCAAGCGCACTGGACGAACGCAGTGCCGAGTTAATCGGCAAGGCGTTTGGCAGCGAAGTGCGCTTGGCCGGTCAGCAGCAATGCTATCTGGCTTGGGATGGTCGTCATTCTAGTCCTGCACTGAAAGACACGTTTAGTCGTGGTGTGTTATCCACAGGCTGCGACATTCTGGAAATTGGCCCTGCCCCCACCGCGGTGGCTTTTTGGGTCATCAAAGAACAAGCCCTCAGCTGCGCCATCATCACTGGCAGCCACAACCCTAAACAAGACAACGGCATCAAAATGGCAGTGGCCGGAAAAGCGCGCAGCGGCGAAGACATTCAGGTGCTGCTGTCCCGCATTCAGTTAAACCTGTTTAAAGAAGGTCAAGGTCAAGGGCAAGTGAGCCAAGTGCCCGAAGTGGTCGATCACTACGCGCGTCGTGCATTGCAGGGGCTTGAAGTGAAACGCCCACTAAAAGTGGTGTTAGACGCAGGTAATGGCATCGGTGGCCCTTTGGCGTTGAGCTTGTTTGAAGGTCTGGGGTGTGAGGTCATTCCAGTGGCCTGCGTCATCGACGGCGACTTTCCACTGCATCACCCAGACCCTGCCAAGCTCGAAAATCTAACCCACTTGCGGGACGCTGTGCTGACACACCAAGCAGACGTGGGCATCGCCCTAGACGGCGACGCCGACCGCATAGGCGTCATTGACGACCAAGGCCAAGCCATTTTACCCGACCGCTTGTCTCTGCTGTTCATACAGGACATCTTGCAACGTCATCCAGACGCCACCTGCTTGTACGATGTGAAATGCACCGAACTGCTGCCGCAGTTTATTCGTCAATGGGGCGGACAAGGTCGCATGATCGCCACTGGTCACAGCACCATGAAAAAGGCCATCAAAGAAACCAACGCAGCATTTGCCACCGAACTGAGCGGCCACATTCTGTTTAACGACACGCTAGGCTTAGGCGTGGACGATGGCATCTATGCTGGGCTGCGCTTACTAGCGCTCTTGGGGGCACAACCAGAATCCCTAAGCCAACGACTGGCGCAATTCCCGCAGCCGATTTCCACCCCCGAAATTCAACTGCCCGTGGACGAAAAAGCCAAATTCCACACCATGAAAATCATCAGCGCCGACGGCTTTAAAGAATACCCAGTGCACACCGTCGATGGCCTGCGCATTTTGTTTGAACACGAACAGGGCTTGGGTTGGGCCTTGGTACGCGCCAGCAATACCACACCTTGTTTGACGGTGCGCTTCGAAGCAGACAACCAAACCGTGTTGGACCACATTCAACAAAGCGTCAAAGCCGAGCTGCAACGTCTGGTGCCTGACCTACCCATAGCGTTCTAGTCTGGGATGTCATTTGGGCGGGCTTGATCCGCCACAAGACGTGCTAGGTTGCAGCCTGTATAATCTTGCACTTTACTGTCCACCATTTAACGAACAATGCGAATCGCCATGCCCTTATCCCGTGATGCCGCTTTTAACATCGCTCAAGTCCTGAGCGAAGCCCTGCCATACATTCAACGTTTTGTTGGCAAAACCATCGTTGTGAAATATGGCGGCAACGCCATGACCGAAGACGAGCTGAAAAATAGCTTTGCTCGCGACATGGTCATGCTGAAACTCATCGGCATTAACCCCATCGTGGTTCATGGTGGCGGCCCACAAATCGGCGAGTTACTGGACAAGCTAAAAATCGAAAGCCACTTTGTGAATGGCATGCGTGTCACCACCAGCCAAACCATGGACGTGGTCGAAATGGTACTGGGCGGCTTGGTGAACAAAGACATCGTCAACTTGATTAACCAAAACGGCGGCGAAGCCTTGGGTCTAACCGGTAAAGACGGTCAGTTGATTCACGCGCGCAAACTGAAAGTGACGCACAAAACCCCGGACATGCAACAACCTGAAATCATCGACATCGGTCACGTGGGCGAAGTAGAACGCATTAACGTGAAGGTGCTCGACATGCTGGCCAAGTCCGACATCATCCCTGTTATTGCCCCCATTGGTGTCGGCAAAGATGGCGAGTCCTACAACATCAACGCTGACTTGGTAGCAGGCAAAGTGGCCGAAGCGGTCGGCGCAGAAAAACTATTATTGCTCACCAACATTGCGGGCTTAATGGACAAAGAAGGCAACATTTTAACGGGTCTTACCACTCAACAAGTGGACGCGTTAATTGAAGACGGCACCATCTACGGTGGCATGTTGCCAAAAATTCAGTGCGCATTGGATGCCGTACACGGCGGCGTCACCTCGGCGCACATTATCGACGGCCGTGTGAATCACTCCACCATGTTGGAAATTTTCACCGACGAAGGTGTGGGTACATTGATCACCAACGCTGAGCAAACCAAAATAGACTAACGTCTAAAGCAGGTTAAAAAACCCATAAATCTGCTTAGTAAAACAAAAAAGCCGAAGACATTAGCTTCGGCTTTTTTGTTTACGCCTGAGTGAGCCAAGGGAACGACTTGGGCGACTATGACCCAGTTCCTAATTCAAAGAATTACCCCGTTAAAAATCCCCATTAACATTGCAGCTTTCGGCAGTTCCGATTAGGATGTCTGCCTTTCTGCCGGTCGAGTCCAGTCGAATTTTCAGTATGACGGAACGCGAATCTAAAGTTTCTCGCAAACAGCAAATCCTGCAAGCACTTGCCCACATGTTGGAAGTGAATCCAGGCGCGCGCATCACCACATCCAATCTTGCGAAAGAAGTGGGTGTGAGCGAAGCCGCACTGTATCGCCACTTTCCAAGTAAGGCGAAAATGTTTGAAGGCTTAATCGAATTTATCGAAGCCACCATCTTCACCCGCATCAATCGCATTCGCAGCGAGCACGGTGAAACCCTAGCCCGTTGCGAACAATCAATGACGCTGATTTTAACCTTTGCGGATAAAAACCCAGGCATGTGTCGTTTGCTAACTGGGGACGCACTCAGTGGCGAAACTGAACGTTTGCGCGCGCGCATTGCACAATTTTTTGAGCGCTTAGAAACTCAGTTCAAACAGATTTTGCGTGAAGCAGAAATCCGCGAAAATAAAGTGCCATCCATTAGTGAATCTGCGGCTGCCAATTTATTACTCGCGTTAGTTGAAGGCCGAATCCGCCAATACGTGCGCACCGAGTTTGAAAACAGCCCACTGACCCACTGGCCTGAACAATGGCAATTTGTAAGCAAAACCTTGCTGTCAGATAAAGCGTAACGCAGTCAAAAAGCACCACGTCAAAACCGCTAGACGTAGATTCCAAAAAAAAACGGGTGTCGTTAATACCGACACCCGTTTTTTATTGCGCGTTGTTCTCTTTCAAAACCTTTTTAAAAAAGGTTTTAATTGGCTCTCGACTTACTCTGCTTTCGGCACAAACCATTTACTACCCAACTGACTTAGCACAAACAGCAAGGCGCACGTCAAAACAATGCTGGGACCAGCCGGTGTATCAAACTGATAAGACAAGGTTAAACCAGCCAGCACCGCCACCATACTTAACACAGTTGCCAGCAGCGCCATTTTTTTCGGACCTTCACTAAACGGCCGCGCTGCCGCTGCAGGGATAATCAACATGGCGGTTATCAACAACACGCCCACTAACTTCATGGCACCCGCGATCACTACTGCCAACAACACCATGAACAATAAACGCAATCGTGCCACGGGATAGCCTTCCACTTGCGCCAACTCTTCGCTAACCGTTGCGGCTAACAAGCCCTTCCACATGCGACTTAAAATCACCAACACCACGGCAGCACCCACGGCCATCATGATGAGGTCATCGCGATTCACCGCCAATAAATCCCCAAACAAATAGCCGTTAATATCAATACGTACGTTTTCCACCAAACTGAGCGTAACCAGACCGGCGGCCAACGTGGTGTGTGCCATTAAACCCAGTAAGGTGTCACTGGGAATAAAGTGTTGACGCTGTAGGCTCGCCAAAATAAGCGCGATAAATACAGCGCACAAGACAATGGCCACATTCAAATTCACGTCGAGTAACAAACCCAAGGTCACACCTAACAATGCCGAGTGCGCCAGTGTGTCACCAAAGTAGGCCATGCGACGCCATACGATAAAGCTGCCCAAGGGGCCACTCATCAATGACAACAGCCAACCTGCTAGCAGGGCATCCAATAACCACATCATAGGCGTTCTCCTGAATCGGCTTGTTCACCACCATGTTTGTGATTGTCGTGGCCATGTTGATGGTCGTGCTCATGGGTGTGATCACAGCCGTCTTCGTGGGTGTGATCGTGATGGTGGGTGTACGGCACCAAGTGCGCAGGCACGCTTTTTCCAAATAGCTGCAAGTAACTTGGATCTTGCTGCACCGATTGCGGATGACCCTCACAACAGATATGGCCGTTCAAACAAATCACACGGTCGGTGGCCGCCATGACCAAATGCAAATCGTGACTGACCATGAGCACGCCGCAATTTAATTCGTCTTTCAGTTGTGCAATCAATGCATACAACTCAGATTGACCTGTCACATCCAAACCTTGCACCGGCTCATCCAATACCAATAACTGGGGTGACGACAACAACGCCCGAGCTAACAAGGCACGTTGCAGTTCGCCGCCGGATAAGCGCTGCATGGGACGACTCAATAATCCGCTGATGCTCAAACGCTGGCATACACGATCGAGCTGACTGGCTTGAAAGCCCTTGGCCAACGATAGAAAGTCTTTCAGGGTCAGCGGCAGAGTTTCAGGGATGTGCATGTGTTGGGGCATGTAGCCGATACGTAAATCAGGACGGCTGATGCGCTGGCCCTCGGTCATGGGCAATAGGCCCAACGCCATTTTCAACAGGGTACTTTTGCCCGCACCGTTTGGACCAATCAAGGTAATGATTTCCCCCGCGTTGACATCCAAATTAATGCCAGACAGCAGGGTGCGCCCCTGATGGGCATAGCTGGCATTGCGAAGCTGCAGTAGGTAATCGTTCATTTACAGGCAAAGAACTCGAAAGCGTTTTAAGGAATGGACAGATAAGGCAAGCGCGCTAGTGTATCATATAGCACTCAGTTTCTAGATTTTCCCCTAAGACTCGCAGTATGAAACCCATCGTTAACCGTATCTTTATCTTCGCTTGGCTTGTATCCCTCTCTTTGTACAGCCTGACGAGCAGTGCCAGCGAGGCATCAACTGCGCCCACGAAAACCACACCAGCCCAACAGGTGATGACCAGTATTTACCCCTTGGCCTTACTGCTGAACAGCGCTTGGCCACAACACCTTAACGCACAGCATCTGGTACCCGCCAATCAATCACCCCATGATTTCAGCCTAAAACCCAGTGACCGTCGAGCCATTGAGCAAACACCGTTTTTGCTATGGCTAGGGCCTGAGCTTGAGCCATATTTGCATAAGGTACTGAGCAGCCAAACCCATCACTTGGCCTTGCTTCCCCATGCCGATCACCACGACGACCCACATATCTGGCTGGCACCGCAACGCATTGCTGGCATTCTTAAACAGGTTCAGAACGCACTTCAACTACCCGAGCCCAAGGCGTTTTTATCCGCGCTGGAAAACTGGCAAGATCAAAGTCGACGGACTTTTGCCCCCTTTAAAGACAAAGGGTTTGTGGTCTACCACGATGCATTCAGTCACTGGGTGAAATTCTTCGGTTTGAAGCAATTGGCCAGTGTGACCACCGATCCGGATCATCCGGTGGGAAGTCGTCATTTGTTAGAGGTACGTGAAATTTTAGAAACCCAAGCGGTGAGCTGTTTGTTTACCGAACCTCAGTTTTCGTCCCCCATTGTGCGCAAGCTCACTCAGGGTTTGTCCATTCCGTTGGTGCAAATCGACCCTATCGGTGGTCAGTACCGTTTACCGCAACAAACCTTTTTGGATTTCTATAAAGGCTTAACCGACGCCTTCGTCTCATGCTTGTCGTTTAACCAAACCCATTAAGGTTTACTTGAGCGAGGTCAATCACCGCTGACGCTATGTCACTGGTGTTTCATGTTTCATGCTCTATAGTCAGTCGTCCAAAGCGAGCAATGCTTGGGTACGGACGACACGACAGCCTGTTTAAAGTGTTGTTTGGTTCAACGGAATAGGCTGAAAAAAAAGGACGGCAAGACATGAGCACCCTATCTGATACGGCATCCACCGCCGGTGTTTATTTCTACGATTACTCTCAGCCCAGTAGAACGCAGCGCGAAGAAATTTTAAGCGGTCTAAAACAGTCGCCTAAACGCATCCCAGTTCAGTATTTGTATGATGAAGTCGGTCTAGCCTTGCAGCAGGAACGGGAAGCGCAGCCAGAGTATTATTTCGAGCGCACCGAACGGGCACTCCTGAGCAAGCACAGCGAACAACTGGTAAACGAAGCTGGCGAACACAGCATTGTTATTGAATATGGTGGTGGCATCCATGCACGCACTCGTGTGCTGCTGGACGCTATCAAACCCAAGGCCTATGTCCCCATGGCCATCAGCAAAGATGGTTTATACGATTGCGCCATTGCGTTGCGACAAGCCTTTCCTTGGTTAGAAATTCACGCCACCTGCCTCGACTTTCGCCACCAAACACGACTGCCACAGCGATTAAATCCCCACGCAAAGCGCATCGCGTTTTTACCCGGTTCCACACTTGGACTTTTTGCCCCCAGCGAAGCGCAAGCCTTTTTGCAAAACATACGCACGACGGTTGGCGATGATGGCGCGTTGCTGATTGCATTGGATTTAGACAAAGACACCCCGATAGTGGAGCAAGCCTACAATGACGCCGCGGGAGCCACTGCGCGTCTCAACCTGAACGCATTGCATCACTTAAATCAACTAGGTAGTGGCAGCCTTAATACGGATCACTTTCGACATTGCGCGCAGTTTAATTCCCACGAACAGTGCATCGACATGACATTAGTCAGCCAGCTTGATCAGGTCGCGTCAGTTTTTGCAGAACGGGTTTATCTTAAAGCGGGCGAGGCCATTCTAACTAAACGCGCTTACACGTTTCGGCCCGATCAATTTTTAAATGACGCTCGCCAAGCGGGTTTTTTAGCAAAACATTTTTGGACCGATGACGAGCAACTCGTGGGCGTCTTTTGGCTAGAGGCCCATCAACTGGCGTAACGCTGTCGCCAGTACGTCAGCCTTGTGTGGCGGTGGGAAGAAGCCAACGTATTGGCCTTTTGGATTGATGAACACCAGCTGCGAACTGTGGTCCATGGTGTAACTGTCGCCCAAGGGCTGCTTCTCAAAAAAGATATGTGTGTGCTTAGCCAGTTTAGAGATCTGCGGCAACTGTCCGCTCCACGCTTGAAACGCCGGATTAAAATACTCTATGTATTGCTTTAACTGCTGCGGTGTATCCCGTTCGGGGTCGACACTGACCAAGACAATGGCAGGGGACTGCTCACCCAAGCGCCCTGCGACGCGATTAAGCTCACCCAAAACCGTTGGGCAGACATCAGGACAGTAGGTAAAACCATAAAACAAAACCGTCCAGCGTCCTTGAAAACGCTCGGCGGTGACGGTCTCACCTGCTTGATCATATAATTCGAATTCAGGTAGCGCCAACGGCTGGGGCAATGGCTGATACCCTTGAGGGGGCGTGTCTGTTGAACAGGCCGACAGCCACCCAGCTGCAACAACCAGCACGGCGGACATACACAAAGGGCGCAGGGCACGGAAGACCTTTTTCATGACTCTGTCTCTGATTTTTATTTGCAGGAATGCGGGCACATTAACACAAACTCTCTGCGTCACGCGCACATTTGGCAACTCGCGTGGCCCATCATGCTTTCCAATATTTCGGTACCGCTTTTAGGCTTGGTGGACACGGCCATTTTGGGCCACCTCGAAAATCCAAATTACCTCGCAGCGGTTGCCATGGGCGCCAGCCTGTTTACCTTTGTTCTGTGGAGCTTTGGCTTCTTACGCATGGGCACCACGGCATTGATTGCACAAGCGTTGGGGCGTCAGAACCAAGCCGACATTGTCACGATCACCCAAGTCTCGTCGACCTTGGCCCTATGTCTTGGCGGCTTGCTGTTGTTGCTTAGCCCGTGGCTTATTGGCCTGATGATCTGGGCGGTGGACGCCGTGCAAGATGTCACACCCCTAGCCAATGAGTATCTCAGCATCCGTTTTTATGCAGCACCCGCCACGCTCATGAACTACTGCCTGCTGGGTGTGTTTATCGGCATGGGCAATACCCGCATCCCGCTCATTTTATTAGTCAGCGCCAACACCTTAAACGCGGTTCTCAATTACGGTTTTGTTTATTACCTAGATTTAGGCAGTGCCGGTGTAGCTTGGGCTTCGGTTCTGGTCGAGTATCTCCAGCTTTTGGCTGCCTTAACATTTGTTTGGCACCATGTTTTTAAACAGACTGCCATGGCACTAACCCCTCAATGGACACAGTGGCGTCGGCTATCCGCGCGTTTGCTCGACCTGAATTTCAATTTATTCCTGCGCACTGTTTTGTTGTTATTTACCTTGGCGTTTTTTATGAGCCAAGGAGCCCAACATTCGGCAGCCTTGCTCAGTGCGAATGCTATTTTGCTTAACCTCTTATTGTTTGTTTCTAACGCATTAGATGGCTTTGCTGTGGCCGCCGAGTCACTGGTGGGCCGCGCCTGTGGCGCAGGTAATCGCTTACACCTTCATCGTGCCATCGTAATGAGCGGTCAGTGGTCACTGGCAACCGCTGTGCTCTTTGCGTGCATTCTATGGTTAGGTCATGGCCCTATTTTGCGCCTACTGACATCACAGGATGACGTGCTGGAATTGCTGGCTCAACTTACCCCTTGGTTGATCGGTTTACCTTTGGCTGGATTTGCCAGCTACTGGTTGGACGGCGTCTTCGTGGGTTTGGCCGATGGGCGCACTATGCGCAATAGCCTGCTAGTAGCTGTGCTTTTGGTGTTCTTCCCTGTCTGGTGGCTTAGCCAAGATTGGCTCTATCACGGACTTTGGTTAGCGTTTTACGGTTTCTTAATTGCGCGGGCGCTTTGGCTTCTGTTCAAGTTACGACCGGCCATCAATAAAGCCTTAATTGGTTAGCACTTAAAAGAATATTCACCCCCGCAAGTTCGCATTTTTTAAATCTTCGACTAGGCTTTAAAGCATCATAAAAGGCCTAAAAATTAAAAAGAATGAACACATATTTTTTAGTGATTATTCATCTAAAAAAAGGCCTAAAGTGCGTTGAGCACGCTCTGCTGTTTCCGTAAATTGATCAACGCACTCGGGAGCAAACGCCGTTCTTCACCAGAATAGCGATGGATCAAAAACAATAAAATAAATGCAGTATGACTGAAGGTTTTCCTTCACGGGTGTCCCTGTGCCCGCGCCGCCACAAGCGACAGTCATAGCAAGGAGGAAACCCCATGCGAGTGGGATCATTGCGCGACATCATCCGAAAGGCATTTGAACACGAAGAAAAAACCCTGACGTTTCGCCGTCACCTTGAGTCTCACCTCAAACAAAAAATTCCCGGACACATTTTTGTGGATGGCGACGAC
Organism: Pseudomonadales bacterium; assembly: GCA_041589295.1. Lineage (GTDB taxonomy): Bacteria > Pseudomonadota > Gammaproteobacteria > Pseudomonadales > Oceanobacteraceae > Bermanella. The sequence goes on along the minus strand of JBFHVZ010000001.1, from coordinate 26,390 downwards.
GATGCACTTACATTGCTTCGTTTCGCGATGGAATATGTTCAGCAGGTTCCCGATTTTCTCGATGCACTGCGCACCGCTGCCAAAAAAGCCAGCATTGAAAAACACGTTTTTCCATTTTTAAAAATGGCAGAAGATTATTTCTTGTCGCCACCAAAACTGCCTAACAATCACATCGGTTTGTTAGCGTTAATGGACGAAGCCTATTTAGCTCATCGTTTATTTGAAGAAGTAAACGACCGTTACATTAGTCGTGTCGGCCTACCTTTAATTCCTTGGGATATGACATTAGCTAATGTGGTGGCGCATTCGTTAATTGGTGAGGAGTTAGCGAACCAATTGGATGAAATGGTGCACCAAGTGGCTTGTCAAATGATGGAGCAAGAAAAACACTACGACAGTCCAGTGTTTAAAGATTATTTGCAATCACAAAAAGGCAATACGGTTTCGGTGTGGCAGGAGTGGCCGTGTCTGTCACAGCAAATGGGCATTAGCTGGGGATTTTCCCACGCGCACTAACGCACTTACGTTTTACTAAACCGAAAAAAACACAAAAAAAGCAGAGTGTTTAAGCTCTGCTTTTTTTATGCGCGCTATTTAGCAGGCGTTTTAAGAAATAGAATTCAAAAATTAAAACGCCACTTTTACACCAGCATGAATTGCGCGGGGCTTACCTGGACGGTATCCCATGGGTTGTGCTGCAGCCATGTATTCTTCGCCTAATAGGTTATCCACTGTCGAATAAACACCTACCATTGGGTTAACCTGATAGTTCGCCGCTAGGTCCAACACTGTGTGAGCATCAATGCGTTGTGCTTGTGGAATATCACCTTGGCCCGCCACATCGCGCATGTCACTTTGATACAAAGCACTGAGCACGACACTCCAGTCCATGTGTTTTACACCCAGTTTTACATTTAGACGATGCTCAGGTAGGTAGGCCATTTCGTCGCCTTTATTAACCGATGCACCAGCATCGGTAAACACACCCAGCTCATCCGTAAACGTTGTTTGGAATTCACTTTGTGTATACGTATAGGTCAACTGAATGGGAAAACTAAAGGCTTTGTAGTTTGGCTCGTATTTGTAGCTTGATTCCACCCCGTACACCACGGCTTCACCGCCGTTGGATTCTTGGTCGATGTTGGCAGTATCGCAAGAGTTACTGCCTGTACAGGTGCCCTTGAAGTTGCTGTAGTCATTCATAAAACCAATCAGTTCAACTTGATGCTCGCCTTGCAGACGCAAACCCAATTCGTAGTTAATGCTTTCTTCTGGATCTACCTCTCCGTCTTGGCCTGGTGCAGTGGAAGTAAAGCCTTTGTACACACCCGCCAGCACACCTAACGAGTCCGTGACTTGCGAGTACACACCCGCTCCCGGCAACACAACAAATTCAGAAGATGATTTCGAGTCGTTGTTTAAATTATTTGTTAATTTAGTTTCGATGCTTTCGGTACGTAAGCCTAGAGTAAGGGTGGTTTTGTCTAGGGTTAGGTTATTTTTTGCGTAAAGGGCAATGGCTTGTGCTTCGCCTTTATTGTTGGTGGTACTGTATTTTTCACTGCCCGCAGCCGCAACCAAATCGCCATTTACCATGTTGTAACTTTGCTCGGTGTGATCACGTTCAACTTGGTCAGCGTGAATGCGCAAACCAACTTCTAAATCATTTGTCAGACCAGCGAGATTGAAGCTGGTGTTCAAACGAGATTGCACGCCTTGGCTAACATAAGTTCTGCCGTTGTTTCCGACACGTAGCATGGTAGTTGAACTTGTGGAGTTTCGCTCACCAGTCAATAACTCGTAGTAGGACGCATTACTTCCTGTCGTCGGATTCTTCAAAACTGTATCAATACTCGGGGCGCTGCTGCTATTAATACCGTTCAACTTAAACCAATCACGGCTAAACGTATTTTGGTAGATGTCTGTGGTGAATTTGGTGAGATGGGATAACTCAAATACATGGGTTAATTGAAACTGATAATGCTCCCATTGCATGTTATCTAGCTGCGACGCGGCATAGCGTTGGTATGGGTCGTCATTAAAATCATCGCGCGTTAAACCCAAGTAAGTTTCGTTTGAATCTTCGTCGGCGTAACCCAGCTTAAGTTGTAGCGACTGATTGTACTTGCCGTTGATTTCATAACTGGTTTTTAGGGTGACATCGTTGCGCACAAAGCCGGTATTGCTGTCGTCCGGCAATTCTTTAAAGCCATCAGTGGACATGGTTAAACCTTCAACCAAATAGCCTAGCTTGCCGCTTTGACCGCCATAGTAAGCGTTATAACGCTGGAAGTTGTACTGGCCATACTGAGCATCCAGCTCGCCAGAAGCCTCGTAGGGAATCGGACGGCTTACTAGGTTCAGGGCGCCGGCAATCGTGGCAGGACCATATTGAATGGCCGACGGGCCCTTAAATACTTCTACCGCACTCATGCGCGAGACGTTGGGGAAATAATATGCCGCCGGGGCTGAATAGGGGGCAGGGCCGCTTAATACTCCGTCTTCCATAATGGTGACTTTTTTACTGCGCTCTGGGGCTGTACCGCGAATGCCAATGTTTGGACGCAGGCCGTAACCGTCTTCTTCCTGCAGATTGATGCCGGGTACGCTATTCAAAACGCGGTGAATATCTGTGTATTCAAAGGTTTCGAGTTCTACGTCATCAATGAGCGTGGCCGACCCGGGTTGAGTCATCAGTTCATTCGAACCACCGGTAATGTAAACCCCTTGCAACTCAACAGGTGCTTCGGCGAGGGCATTATTGGCAAGCAGGATGGATACAGAGAGTGGAACGAGGGCATATTTCATGGAGAAACCACTGCAAACGGTCAAAAAACTGGGCGGTATTTAAACACAAATGCGATTCAATATTAATTAATACTCGATTCTTATTGCGCTAAAATACGGCTACTTTTGTCTGAAATGCATCGAATGCTGATCTGGCTCAAACTGCCACATCATCACACCACCATCATCAGGCTCCACCCACTGCACAGACGGATAAACCACTCCCATGACTGTAAGTGAGCCCTTAATCCTAGTCCTCAATTGGCTTGAGGCCGTCACGGACTGGCTTTTCGACCCAGCAGTGCGCACTCACTTTGCCTATTGGTTACCGGCGTTACTCATGGCATTTTGGTGGGCCAAGCGCCAATGGCCCGCACGGCAAGCCCCCTTTAAGCAGCTAGGGCAGCTGTCGTATTGGTGGAACCCTTCAACTCGACAAGATTACGCCCTGATTCTGTTTAACCGAACGTTATTTGCCGTGCTAGGCATTACATGGTTGCTGCTCACATTTAAGGTGTCGTTACTCGTATTTAACGCTTGGAAACACTTTGCATTGCCGACAGAGCCCGGCAGTCTGGGGAACAGTGCTGTGATCATTAGCTGTTACACCTTAGTGGTGTTTTTGATAGATGACGCCAGCCGTTTCCTACTGCACTGGGCCATGCACAAGTCCGACTGGCTCTGGCGACTCCACCAAGTGCATCACAGCGCCACCGTTCTCACGCCTTTGAGTACGTTACGCATTCATCCCTTGGAAAGCGTGCTGTATCAAATTCGTGGGGCGCTGGTTCATGGTACGGCGGCGGGTAGCGCATTTTTCTTTTTAGGTTTTACACCCAACAGTTGGCAAATCTGGGGGGCAACGATTTGGATCATTGCGTTTAACGCCTTAGGGGCTAACCTTCGCCACAGCCCCATCAAGCTAAGCTACGGAAAACTAGAAAACTGGCTGATTAGCCCATCCCAGCATCAAGCGCACCATGGCGTCACCACCATGAATAATAACTACGGTTCTATTTTGGCCATATGGGATCGAATGGCGGGCAGTTGGCGCAGTGGTAAAGAAGACTACCACTGGCCGAAAGAAACGCAGCCACTGTGGAAGCAGCTGCTAATGAAAGAAATTACGTGGAAGTAGCCAACCTAGTCGTTATCGCCACTTGCTGTCGCAGGGATGGTGAAGCTAGTTAATAAAGTAAAGTCGCCTTTTAAGATATCGGTCAGCGTTTTTACTTGATATTGCAGCGCACAAAAAGTTTCGATATCAGAAGTATCTGAAACATAAGTGCCCGTACCGGCAACCGCCTTGCACTGCGTTTCATTCGTTGCGATCTCAGTTTCATTCATTGCGTCTTCAACTGCAGTGTATAAATCACCTTCGATCGCAATTACGTTAGCAATAGCGTCAATTAATGCGCCCTGCATTGCAACAGCCACCTCGGTTTGGCCTGCTGCGACTAAATAGTCATCCAAAGCTGTTTTGCTATTGTCCGAGTCATTCAGGTTTAACAGTAACAACGCACCTCTGAGGTTGTTTTCAATCGCCTCTTTGCTTTGATGGGCGAACTGCGATTCCAGCTTCTCCGCCCTAAAACCACTAGTACTGTCATCAGGCTGAGGTAACACCGCCTTAATCTTTACGTCTTTGGTAATTTTATCCAAATAGAATAAAGATTTAGCAATCTCATTTGCAGAGTCCTGTTTATTGCTTGAGGCGGCAACAAAATCAAATTCGTTCCACGCCGCCACCAGTGCCGTGCCTTGTGAAGCTAAAGCCGCGGTCGCCAATTTTGCGTACGTACAACGATCTTGTTGAATTTGGTCGTCAGTTTTTCCTGTACGCCATTCTTTTACATTGGAGTTTTCGAACTCTGGATTGTCGTAAGTTTGTACGGCAGCCACATCAAATAAAACATATTCGATGGTAACTAAGTCTTTTTCATTGTCAGAACTAGAAAGGCCGGTGTCGCTGAACCGAGCGCTTTTTGCGATGGCAATATCAATGTCGAAGGGGCTGGCAGTTTGCCAATCATAAAAGGGCAATAGGCCAACTTCTTCATCGCTGTTAGGCCCGAAATTCATAACTTGAAATTGCTGTAATGGCTCCATCACATCGCTCCACGCTGTGCGTGCCGCAGCCAATTTCACGTCGTCAGCGATGTCGTCACAATAGGTAGCCACCTTAGTATCTAATTCTGATAGTTTGGTCGAAAAGGTTTGAACCACTGGCAGCACACCTTCTGAAACCACATCTCGCAGCAAATCATCACAACTAAATGTAGAGCTGGCCAACTTGTCACAAGTATCTTGTGCTGTGCTACTGCCACCCGAAGAACCACCGCAGGCCCCAAGTAGCGAAACAATACTTAGTGTCAAAATGTGATTAAATTTCACTGTCTTTACCTCAGAACGTGAAAAGGCCGTCAACGACGGCCTTAAGATTTACTGGCGAATGGACCTTTATTTCCAGTTTACAACTTCAGTAGCATCGAAGTCATATGCTTCCTGTACCAAAGTACGTGCAGATTCTAAGGCTGTTATGTAGCTGGCCTTATCATTGCCATGGGTATTTGTAATTTCAGCAACCGGAGATTGGCCAATTAAGTTATGCAGTTGAATCTGCTTAGCTTCGTCCATAACTGGGTTTAAATTGAACTGCAAACCCAATGCAAAGCCTTTTAGTTCAGACCAAGGCTTTGCAATGACAGAACCATCGCTTTGACCATGAGTATAAGACCCTAGTTTCCCAATGGTTTGGTTAATGTACTTGATAACCGAAATAGCAATAACTTTTTCCATGCCTTTAACCGCACGATCTGCGATAGCAGCCAGTTGCGTGTGTAAAGCGTCACCTACTACAGGAGTGGTGCCATGGTTGTCAGTGATTAGCTGACGACCTTCCAAAAACGCAACCATAATCTCTTTGCTTAGGTCGGTTGTACCTGTCATGACATCGTGCTTGCTCGCATAAACGGCCAAGCCATAGTTGTACTCACCACGCAGCAAGTCAATCTTGGTATCTCCGTTTACGTCACTGTGCTTAATAGCATCTGTCGCAATGGTTGCGTCATCAATATTTAAATAATCAACAGAAGCACCAAAGTAACCAAAACCTTCATCCCATGCATGCTCAAGGCTAGTGTAAGCATCGCCAGCTGCTACATTGGTTGCCTTTAGGCCTTTTTTGTCTTTAGCGTGATCAGCGGCTAAGTAGTCTTCCGCTGTTTGAGAGAAGGCCACCGCACCCAGCAAAAACTTTTGCAAAAGCTGCTGATAATCCAAGCCTAAGGCAGCGTCCACCTTATTGGTTGCCGCAGCTGGTAACCATTCCAAGATCAGCGAGTAAGCGCTGTCGTGATAAGTAGTTGTCTCAGCATCTTCTTTACAAGGAACAAGCGTGGTTACATCCCAACCTATAAATTGAGAAGCACTTAAATTGTTGTCACAGCCTGCTGTCTTGTCTGATAGTTTTTTATCACCAGCGCCAGGTGCGTCATTCGTACCATATACTGCATCATAGCCAGCCTGAGCTAGGGTGAAGCCTTCAGGTGCTGAGACACCTACCGCAGTATCTGGTCGATTCACATCATCATAGATGTCAGCACCCTTAAGGCCTGTTGTACCTTCGGTGTAGATTTTTTTCAGGTCTGCATGGCTAATGTTTTCTGCACCAACCGCTTTTTTCAATTCGTCGATCAATAGCTGGCGAGCAGCTTGACCCGTAAACACAACAGAAGACTCACCCGCGACAACCTTACTTTCAAATGAGTAAGTGGATGGGTAATCAACTTCGTTACTATTGCTATCGCTATCATTGTCGCTGCCACAAGCAGCCAGCAGTAACGCACTAGAAAGTAAGGCAACGCCTTTCACTAATTTCATGTAAGACCCTCGTCTCATACATTTGGGCTAAAAAACTGGCTGCACCTTAACAGAACTTTACGGACAGTTAAATACAAATACGACAAATTCTCATTAGCGGGTGTTATCAATACGCATTCTTTGACCATGGTCAATTCAGCCAAACCTATCGGGACCTACTGGAACCATTAGATTAGGTGTATGCCACTGCTACGCTTAGCTCATTTACGCCAACCAAACGAAACTTCACCCCCATTGAACTGTCACAGTTCGGCCCCATATTGGTGGCAATTGCAACCAACAGGAAAATGCAAAACATGCGTATTCTTTTATTTTTGGCCACGAACCTCGCGGTCATTTTAGTCGCCAGCGTTACCCTCAGTTTGTTGGGGGTTAATGGGTACATGACCAGTCAGGGCCTCAACTTTCAGGCGCTGATGGTGTTCTGTTTGGTGTTCGGTATGGCCGGCTCCGTGGTGTCCTTGTTGATGTCCAAGTGGATGGCCAAAAAGAGCATGGGCGTTTACGTCATCGAACAACCAAGCAATGCCGAGGAGCAATGGCTGGTGAGTACGGTGAAAGAATTGGCTGACAAAGCGGGCATTGGCATGCCTGAGGTGGGTGTGTTTGCTAGCCCAGCCGCTAACGCATTCGCCACAGGCTGGAACCGAAATAATTCATTGGTGGCCGTGAGCACAGGCCTGATGAACAAAATGAGCCGCGAAGAAGTGAAAGCAGTCCTCGGCCACGAGATTGGTCACGTGGCCAATGGCGACATGATTACTTTGGCGTTGATTCAGGGTGTAGTGAACGCGTTTGTAATGTTCTTCGCCCGCATTATCGGTTCGTTTGTGGACCGCGCTGTTTTCAAAAACGAGAACGGTCATGGCATTGGTTTTTACGTCGCCACGTTTATCGCTGAAATGATTCTGGGTATTTTGGCCTCGACCATTGTGTACTGGTTCAGCCGCCGCCGCGAATACCGTGCCGATATTGCCGGTGCCGAATTGGTCAGCCCAGCAGCCATGGTCAGCGCATTGGCGCGCTTACAGGCGGAATACGGTCAACCAAGCGATATGCCAGATGAGATGGTGGCCTTTGGTATTAGCGGCGAATTGAAGAACTCTCTAGCCGGATTGTTTATGACGCACCCACCCTTGGATCAGCGCATTGCCGCGCTTAAGCAGCGTTACAGCGCCTAATTTAGGGGTTTGATGCCAGCGCCGAAGCAGTTGCTAACTGGCTATCTGGCGAATTGACGAGAGGTTGGCGAAAAAAAGCCAAAGAAACACTGGAAATGGCTATTTTTCGTACTACATTTTCATTAAACCAAGTGAGATTGTGAAGGTCTCAGTGGTTGTGGGCAAAACAGGAGTTTTGCCTGACTCTCCATAGGTAGTTTTACCGCTTGTTCTTCGATTATCTCCCCAATGAAGTCGAAGAATACTTAAAGCCTGATCGTTCTCCCCCAATGGCGATCAGGCTTCTTTTTTTCTGGCCTAAGCAGGCTAATTCCCAACCGCTCAAACCGTCTACTTCGTTGACAAATATGCCTATAAACCGCAGGCTATAGCGCTTTTAGCGTACCAGCGCTGGTTGGCACGGCTGCATAACAACAATAAAAAATGGATTGACCATGCGTACCCTGTTTTCGGTTTCTCTCACCGCTTTTTGTCTCACCAGTGGCAATGTCGCACTGGCCGGTGCGGTAAATTTGCCCGGCGACATGCCCGCTGCTGGCGGCCATTACCTGCATTTCGATAATCAATACAGTGAATGGCAAACATCAGGCAGCTACCTGACCAACAGCGCGGCCTTGGATGCTGACGACCGGACCACCTATGATGCCCGTAGCCATGGCAACCGCTGGCGACATTCACTCACGTATATTTATGGTCTACATCAAGACTGGGCGGTTGGCGTGAACCAAGGCTACGCCGAGGCGCGTTGGCATCGCAGCGTGAATGACGAAGGACTGTCCACCATGGAAGGCAGTTTCGAGCAGGCCGGTGAAACCGACTTAACCCTAATCGGTCAATATCGATTAGCGCCAGGTGCAGCAATTACCACAGAATTTAGCCCATCCATTGCTGGAGCAAATCCCGCACGCTCTAATACCACAGACACAGGCCAACAGGGCGATTCTGGTCGAGGTTATTCGTTATTGGGGGTTGAGTTAGCCGCCAACTGGGTAACCGAACTGGGCACCCACTGGTTGGGGTCGCTGCGCTTAGACACGACTACCCGCGAAAAAGTAAACGGTCATGGGGTGAGCGGGCCTTGGTGCCTAGCAGTGAACTTTGGATCGCAAGTAAACGTGGCCAAAGATCATAATCTCGTCTTTGTTTGGCATTTGATGCGCGGCTTTCCCTATAAAAGCTACAACGCCAGCTTAGATACAGACATCAGTTACGGCGACCAAAGTCAGTTTGGTTTTAGCACCCGCTACCAGTGGGACCTGACGGCGCAACTTCAATTACAGAGTTATTTGAATCTGGCCATGACCCAGCCAGCCGTAGAAAAGTTTAGCAACGAGGGTGAGAAGCAACGCATCGAACTCACAGGTGGTACTGACACCACCCTAGGTTTGGCTTTAAAAGCCGAGTTCTAGAGCCTATTTAAAAACTAGCGCGTTTTTACACAGACTCTTAGCCATTTAGATCTTAAGAAAGCTTATTCTTGATCTAATGCTGCGTCTGCTTGGTCATCCACGTACAGCCACTCGCTTAGGCGGTTGCGCAGCAAGTCAGTGCCGTCTTTTTTCAGCGACGAGAAAATCTGCACCGTGACCAAATCGCCCATATCAGCTAACGCTTTTTTAACCTGTAGCTTGGTGTTCTGCGCTGGGCCTTTCTTTAGCTTGTCAGCTTTGGTCAACAGAATATGCAGTGGCATGTCGGCGGCATGGGCCCAATCGCACATCATGCGGTCGAACTCGGTGAGCGGATGGCGAATATCCATTACCAGCACCACACCACGTAGGCTTTGGCGCTCTTCCAAATACTCGGACATATTCCGTTGCCACTCGCGCTTCATGCGGTCAGGCACCTTAGCAAAGCCGTAGCCCGGTAAGTCCACAAGGCGGGCTTCCTCGCTCAGCGCAAAGAAGTTTATCAACTGAGTGCGCCCTGGTGTTTTGCTGGTACGCGCCAGCTTGGTTTGCTGTGCCAAGGTGTTCAGGGCGCTGGATTTGCCCGCGTTAGAACGACCCGCAAAGGCCACCTCAGCCCCAGTGTCCGGTGGACATTGTTTTAGGCTCGGCGCACTGATGAGGAATTTGGCGCGCTGGAAATTGATCAAGGGGTAATCCATAGGGTCGTCTATACTGCTTTAGCACGGGGGTTATGGGCGGTTCGATACTGGTATCAGACCGAAGTTTGGTTATAATGCCACAAATTTTCTGTGGCCTACCGTTTTCAATAATAACAAAAACCTGGCTAAGGAGAGAAAGCCATGAAAAAAGCGCTGGTACTAACCGCAGCATTAGTTGCTGCTACAACCGCTAACGCATTTGACGCTGAAGCTAAATACAAGGTTGCCTGTGCGGCCTGTCATGCCTCGGGCGTAGCCAATGCACCGAAAGCTTTTGATCCCGCCGCTTGGAAGCCGAGACTGGAAACCGGCATGAGCACACTGGTCGCCAGTGTGAAAAATGGTAAGGGCGCTATGCCACCAAAAGGTCTGTGTAACGATTGTACTGATGCGCAATATGAAGCCATCATCGATTACATGGCCAAGGCGAAGTAAGCGATTTCAATACATTAACAAGTGAGAAAAGCATGAAAAAGTTGGCGATTAGCTTGATGTTATCTTTGGGCCTGGTAGCAGGTGCAGAAGCAGGCGACGCAGCCGCGGGTAAGAAAATCGCGGCCGCATGTGGCGCGTGTCACGGTGCTGACGGCAACGCCGCTGCGCCAACTTTTCCTAAAATTGCTGGTCTAGGTGAGAAATACTTGCTGAAGCAGTTGAAAGACTTCAAATCCGGTGACCGTAACAACGCCATCATGGCCGGTCAGGTTGCAGCTTTAAGCGAAGGCCAAATGGCTGATTTGGCAGCGTACTTCGCCAGCCAAAAACGCTCTGTTGGCTATGCAGCGAAAGACAAAGTGGCTGGCGGTGAAAAAGTTTACCGTGCAGGCAACCAAGCCACTGGCGTTCCAGCTTGTTTAGCTTGTCACGCAGCTGACGGCAGCGGCATGTCTGCGGCAGGCTTCCCTGCATTGGGCGGTCAACACGCTGATTACATCAAAGCTCAGTTGATGGCGTTCCAAGAAGACAAGCGTGCAAACGATGCTAACGAAGTGATGCGCGACATCGCTAAGAAAATGAGCAACAAAGAAATTGACGAAGTAGCAGCCTACATTCAAGGTCTGCACTAATCACTCTGCTGCGTTTATAGCGCAGCACGAATGATCAATCCAAAAACGGCTGCGGTTGCAAAACCCAGCCGTTTTTTTGTGTCTGGTGGATTGGTTGATCTCAGTTAGATCCATTCTGTGTTTTCATTCGCGCTGGCTTTTGAACAATCTTTATGACTTTTCGTTGGAACTTTGACCTCGCTACTTGTCCAATGACGGCAAGGCCATTAGGCTAAGACACCTTTGAAAATCGCGTTAAGGAATCGCTTCATGAAATTGTTTAAGGGCTTGGTCGCCGCGGCCATGTTGACCTTGGCCATGGTTGCCAATGCAGACTACAAAGCCGGACAGCATTACAAAGTACTGGAAAACCCATCCATTCCACGAGACACCAGCAAGGTCGAAGTGGTTGAGATTTTTTGGTACGGCTGCCCACACTGCTATCACTTAGAACCCACCGTCGAAGCATGGAAAAAATCCATTCAAGTGGACGTGGACTTTTACCAAATGCCCGCGCAATTTAACCGCAAATGGCAAATCCACGCGCAACTGTTCTATGTGATGGAAGCAACCAACGTATTAGAAAAAGCCCACGGCGCAGTATTCGAAGCCATTCACAAAGACCGTAAATGGTTGCTAGACGAAGACGACCAAAAAGCCTTTTTAGCGCAATACGGCGTAAGCGAAGCTGATTTCGACAAACACTATGATTCCTTTAATGTGCGCCGCCAATTAAAAATGGCCGATCAACGTGTTCGCCAATATCAAATCAGCGGCGTACCCGCTGTCATTGTGAACGGTAAATACTTCGTTGACGCCAGCAGCGCCGGCGGTCAGGACAAAATCTTCGGTGTGGTGAACTATCTCATCGAGCAAGAGCGCAAGAACTTAAAGAAGTAAGCCTGCCTACTAATTCAAAAGCGCCCGTTCTGGGCGCTTCAAACGTTTAATTAGCCCCTTCATTTTCATTTCGAGTGATATTTCAGGTCGTCTCAAACGTAGTGATTCTGCGACTTTTAGCTTTTTAAATGTGTCCTCGCCATGGATGGCGAGGTCAAGGCCCCATGGATGGGTTCACGCCGTCATTTAAAAAGCTAAAAGACGTATGAATCACGGGAATAACATCCCAACCCTCTTACGCCCACGCCCGCCCAATCCTTTTCTATACTGATCAGGTAACCGGAGGGATAGCCCATGACAGCGGATGGCGAGCGCTGGAAACGTAAGTACCTCGACCTTATTGACGAAAACGACCAGCTGCAAAAACGCTTTAAGGATCAAACCGATAACCTCAGGCGAGCCTTGGTACGCCTGAGTCTGATCAGCGAAGGGCGCGACCCCGATCTCGACAGTCAGCTGGATGGTCTGCGGCAGTTTCTGCGTAACGATCAAATCACAGGTTTGAGCAAACTGCTCGACCGCGTCGAAGAAGGCTTCGAGCGTTGGCAGTCCCACCAAGAGCGCCACCGACAGAAGCTTTACCACGCGCTACTGTCCATCGAAACCAGTCACGCCAGCTTACCGCGCGCGCTAAAAGCCCCAGTGAAAAAACTGCGCAAGCAGTCTAAAGACGGCGACAGCGTAGAGTTGCTGCTCGGCATGGTCAGCGCACTACGACAATGGGCAGAAGCCTTGGTCGAAGCCTCTGGGCACGGTGCCGACAAGGCTGGCGAGAAAGGGGATAGCTGGTTTGGCCGCCTGTTCGGCAGTAAAGCAGAAGACGCCAACAACCAAGACGAAAGCAGCGACGCTAACGGCACTGGCGACGACACCACCGAGGATTCTGGGGACACACGACAATACGACATAGAAGAAGCCGTCAACCAAGCCGAAGAGGGCATGAGCCAGCTTACAGTCGAAGTGTCCAAGCTGCTGCAATCGTTAGTATCCAAGCTAACCTTGCCCAATCAAGAACAGCCCAGAGCCCTACGTTTGCTCACTAAAATCAAGGAAGGTCTGAGCTGGTACGAATTGGTTCCCGCATTAGAAATATTGGCCGAACTGGTGCTCGCCGCCTTAGGCAGCGAACAACAGGAATTCGAAGCATTCCTTAAAACCCTAAACCAGCGTTTGGCCACACTGCAGTCGTGGCTGAAAAAAGGCGAGGAACTGGAAAGCGGCTTTAAAACCGCCAGCGCCGAATTCGACGCCAAAATGCGCGATCATTTGGATGACTTAAAGAACACGTTGTCAGCCGACCCGCAGGACTTTGGTGCGCTTAAAGTATCGGTTACCACCAAGTTGGATGAAATATTCGGCACGGTAAACCACTATCGTTCGGAGCAGCAAACCCGAGAACAGGCTTTTGAATCCCACATTGGTGAACTGAAAAGCCGTATTCAAGCCATGGAAGGGGAGCTTAACGACGCCAAAGCACAGCTTAAGAAAAGCCAGCTTAAGGCCATGACCGACAGCCTCACTCAACTGCCCAATCGCGGGGCCTATGACATTTATATCCAAACCGAATATGAACGCTTTCGTCGCTACGGCCACCCGCTCAGTTTGGTGGTGTGCGACGTGGACCGTTTTAAAAGCATTAACGACACCTATGGCCACACGGCTGGTGATAAGGTCTTGCAATTGATCAGTCGACAGGTGAAAAAAGGAACGCGAGATACTGACTTGTTAGCCCGCTACGGCGGCGAAGAATTTGTGGTGATTTTGCCGGAAACCGACAGCGAAGGCGCGTTACGCGTGGCAGAAAAAATACGCAAGCAAGTGGAGGCCAGTCCGTTTCACTTTAAAGGCAAACGCGTGCAAATTACTATTTCGTGCGGCATCGCCAGTTTTACCAAAGACGCCGTACCAGACAATGTGTTTGATGCCGCCGACCGCGCCCTTTACGCCGCCAAAGAGGGCGGTCGCAACCAGTGTCAGATCGGCGAAGTGTTGCTGGACGCTAACGACGACGCCGCTGACTTATAACCTAGGCTAGGCCCGTAACCAACTCAATAAATCACGCATCTGTTCTGGCGACTTTTCTGTGGTCATGGCCACGCCCTGTTGCTGCTTTTGGGTATGCAAACGGGACAACCAAAAACGCAACGCCGCCATGCGTAAAAACTGCGGCAACGCTTTTTGCTCTGCCACGGTCAACGGCCGTACTCGTTGATAGCCTGTCAGCAAGGCATCGGCGCGATTGGCATCCAACGTTGTGCCATCCAGTGCCCACGCCATTTGTGTAATGGCCAAGTCATAACACCAGTAATCGCTACATGCATTGTAAAAGTCGATCACGCCACTTAGAGTTGCGCCATCAAACAAGGCGTTATCATCAAACAAATCACCATGGATAATGCCTACGGGCAGCTCTTGCTGACTGCGCGATTCCCATTGCAAACGATGTTCACGCAACGCCTGCCATTCATCCTGCATCAACGCAAAATCTGCATCGCTCACACTGATATTTCGAGTTTTAATTTGATGCTGAATCCAATAAAAACCCCGTGTGTTGTCGCGCTGTTGGTCGAACGTTTTGCCCGCCAAATGGATGCGTGCCAAGGCTTCACCTAAGTCTTCACAGTGCTGCGGGGTTAACGAGGGGTGACCACCCGCTAGGCAGTTAAAAATCGCCGCTGGCTTTTGTTTAATAGTAATGACTAAGTCACCGTTTAAACGCGCAATGGGCGATGCTAATAAACAACCATGTTGCTGCAGATGGGCCAACAAGGGTAAGAAAAAGTCCAACTCGCCTTTATCCAAGGTTTCAAACAAGGTTAAAAAGTAGGGCGTTTGTCGGCCGTCTTTTTTAAGGGTTAAACGGTAGTTGGTGTTTTCGACCCCAGCCGCCACCCCTTCGAACGCCACTAATTGGCCAAGGTTGTACTGAGTCAGCAACGACTGAATGTCATGCTGGGAAAGTTGCGTATAAACAGACATGAACGTCACCAGAAATCGGCGCAAGCGTCACCTGCCATGGATAGGTACCACGGCAGTCGCCTGAACCTGGCATCAGGATTACCAGCTAAAAATCACCCAAGTGGGGACTCTCAGCTTGGATTCGGTGGCGCGACGAAAACCTTCGTCGGCACCACCGTTAGGAATTAGGTAGTAAGGTTCGCCCTTTTTGGGCACCACTTTGATCTCAACCACTTCACCTTCACGGGTGTATTCGTAAAAGGTTTTGTCTTCAGTATGGTAGATGGTGATTTTCGGTTCTTCTTCTGCCTGAGCCTGTACTGACAACAAGGCAAACAGAGTTGAGACCACCAGCGTCAAGACAAACACCGAGCGGGAAAGAAAGCGGGATAGATTCAGAATCATGATAAACTGCGTTCCAGTTTTTTCAGAGATACAGCCATTGTATAGCGGGTTTTGACTCAAACTCCAGCTAAAACCGCACACAGAACAGTGGCAATTGTCTACTCATCGGCTAACACAAGAATCCGTCCATGACCGCGCAAACTCCTCAACACGTCATTCTGGTGGACGGCTCGTCCTATTTGTTCCGAGCCTTTCACGCCATCCGCGAAATGAACACCTCCTCGGGTTTTCCCACCAACGCCATCCGCGGCGTGATCAGCATGATCCGCAAACTGCAAAAGGACTATCCGGCCTCCAAAACCATTGTTGTGTTCGATGCCAAAGGCAAGACCTTCCGTAATGACTTGTACAGCGAATACAAAGCCAACCGCCCACCCATGCCCGATGACCTACGCGTTCAAATTCAACCCATTCACGACATCATTCGTGCCATGGGCCTGCCCCTGTTGGTGATCGAAGGCGTAGAGGCCGACGACGTAATCGGTACATTGGCACGCGAAGCAAGCGAGAAGGGCATCGACACCCTAATCAGCACGGGCGACAAAGACATGGCCCAACTGGTGACCGAACATGTGACGCTGATGAACACCATGACAGACACCTTCATGGATGTGCCCGGTGTCAGTGAAAAGTTTGGCGTACGCCCAGATCAAATCATTGATTACCTTGCCCTCATGGGCGACAAAGTGGACAACATTCCCGGTGTCGAAAAGTGCGGGCCGAAAACCGCCGTTAAGTGGTTAGATGCTTATGGCACATTAAAAGGTGTTATGGAAAATGCCGACCAAGTGAAGGGCAAGGTCGGTGAAAACCTGCGCGCTGCATTGGATCAACTGCCTCTATCTTACGAACTGGCCACCATCAAAACCGATGTGGCGCTTGAACAAGGCTTGGATGATATTCAGGTTCAGCCCGCCGACACGGCTGCTCTGCTCAAACTGTTCAGCGAGTACGAATTCCGCACTTGGACCAAAGAGTTGTCCGGTGACGGTGCAGCGACATCCGCAACAGCATCCTCCGCTAAACCATCAACCAACTTATCCACAGAGGAAGAGGAAGAAGTCGAAGTGGTTTCGTGCGCTGTGGACAGAAGTTTGTACACTATTTTATCCACAGAAAGCGACTTCAACACTTGGCTAGAAAAGCTTAAAAACGCCCCACGTTTCGCCTTCGACACCGAAACCACCAGCCTTGATTACATGAAGGCCGAGATCGTGGGTGTCAGCTTTGCTATTGCACCAAACGAGGCCGCATATGTGCCCTTGGCTCACGATTACGCTGGCGCGCCAGAGCAGCTGGATCGCAACTGGGCCTTGGCGCAATTGAAACCATTATTGGAAGACCCAGCCGTCAACAAGGTCGGACAGAACCTAAAATACGACGCCCATGTGCTGCGCAATCACAGCATCAGGCTGCGCGGAATCGAGCACGATTCCATGCTCGAAAGTTATGTACTGAACAGCACGGCCACGCGCCATAACATGGATGACCTCGCCAAGTTTTACCTCGACCACGAATGCATCGATTTCGAAAGCATTGCAGGTAAAGGCGCAAAACAGCTGACGTTTAATCAAATTGCTGTTGAGCAGGCAGGGCCCTACGCCGCCGAAGACGCCGATGTGACCCTGCGTCTGCATGAAACCCTACACGCCAAGCTGTCTGCCAGTAAGTCACTGCTCACTCTCTATACAGAAACCGAGTTACCACTATTGCAAGTGCTCACTAACATGGAGCACCTCGGCGCACTGGTCAACGCAGACAAACTGCACGAGCAAAGCCAAGAGATAGCACAGCGTTTAGAAGCATTAGAGATCAAAGCCCATGATCTGGCCGGTGAGAGCTTTAACCTAGGCAGCACCAAGCAACTGCAAACCATCTTCTTCGAGAAGCTGGGCTTGCCCGTACTAAAGAAAACCCCGAAAGGCGCCCCGTCCACGGCAGAAGAAGTCTTGGTCGAACTGAGCCACGAGTACGAACTGCCCAAGGTGATTTTAGAGCACCGCGGACTGGCCAAATTAAAGAACACCTACACAGACAAGCTGCCGCTGATGATCAACCCCAAGACAGGTCGGGTACACACCAGCTATCACCAAGCGGTCACCGCCACGGGGCGTTTATCGTCCACCGACCCCAACTTGCAGAACATCCCCATTCGCAATGAACAGGGTCGTAAAATCCGCCAAGCATTTGAAGCCCCAGCGGGTTATAAGCTCATTGCAGCGGACTACAGCCAAATTGAATTACGCATTATGGCTCACTTATCCGGCGACAAAGGTTTGCTGGATGCCTTCGCGCAGGGCAAAGATATCCACAGGGCCACCGCGGCAGAAATCATGGGTGTGGATGAAGCCGATGTCAGTTCCGAGCAACGCCGCCACGCCAAAGCCGTTAACTTCGGTTTAATCTACGGCATGAGCGCATTTGGTCTAGCCCGCCAGATCGACGTTAGCCGCCAAGAAGCTCAGTCGTACATCAACACCTACTTCGAACGCTACCCAGGCGTGCGCGACTACATGGACCGCACCCGCGAGCAAGCCGCCGAAACCGGCTACGTCGAAACCCTGTTTGGTCGTCGCCTACATTTACCCGACATCAAAGCCCGCAATGCCATGCGCCGTCAGGCTGCCGAGCGCGCCGCCATCAACGCCCCCATGCAAGGCACCGCCGCCGACATCATCAAACGCGCCATGATTCGCATGCAGCAATGGCTCGACAACGAAGGCAGCGACGTCAACATGATTATGCAGGTGCACGATGAATTGATCTTCGAAGTACCGGAAGCCAAAGTGGATGAAGTCAGCGCCAAGATTAAGGAATTGATGGAGTCGGCTGCGCAGCTGGATGTGCCGTTGGTGGTGGAAGCGGGGGTTGGCGATAATTGGGATGAAGCCCACTAGAAGCTATTGCGCTCACAATTTCTGCGTTAAGGCCTCAAGCGAAATTACTCATTTATAACTGCATAAACTCCGTATTTCGCTTGAGACCTTGCCTTGAACTTGAGTCGCTCATTACGCTTCTAGCTGTATTTTGAATCTCGTTTCAGGGCGAACTTTGGCAAGCCCGTAGCAGCTAGCAAAATGCATTCACCATCGCTCTATGTTGTTCGCATCACAGCTTAGGTGATCGCGACGACGCGTCGACTCCTACATGCGTCTCCTGTTTTCCGTCAAACGTCTCCCGACCGCTGACGTCCGACCCCAGACTCTCATTCACTCCGCAATTTTCTGACGAAAGAAACTAGCAAAGCGCGGGATGCCACTGTCGGTATACCCTTGAAAGTGATAGGTGATGGTGCTGCCAATAGCCGGCGGGTTCGCGCGATCTAGATTAGTGAAACCAGTACCGATTTTGAATTCCATGCCATCTTCGTTTTTCACTAAGATGCTGCCCATTAGGCCACGGTAACGCCCTTTACCTGGTACATATCCCAACACAACGGCTTCAGCATCCAACTTGGGTTTAAGTTTTTTCAACGTAGTGGACCGGCCGGCTTCGTAAAAACTGTACGGCTGACGCAACATCAAGCCTTCGCCACCGCCAGCCACCACATTGGCTAGCATGGCTTCTATTTCGCTTTGCTCATTAACCAACTGCTGACGAACATAATGCAGGTGCTCCACAGGGCTGCGGGCAATGAGGTTATCTAAAATAATTTGGCGCTGCTCAAATGACTCTTCGTTGTGGGGTAAATCAAAAACGTAGTAACCCACATCTTGCCAATCGCTGTCTTTTGGAATCTTATCCAGCACGATACTCGCCAGTCGCTGAAATTGACCGCGACCAATCCAAAGTTCGCCGTCTAGTGGCGTAGCGGGAAAATTTTGGGTAAACCAAGACGGGGCATAAATGGGTTTGCCAGAGCGTGTCAGCAATTGCGCGCCATTCCAGTATGCGCGAATGCCATCAAGCTTTTCGCTCACCCAATGTTCTTCTGATAAGGCTTCGCTGCCTGCTTCTTTGGCTAACAGCAGCGGTGGCAGCACACTGGCTTGGACCTGTTGGATACCGGCGGGAATCATACCGGCACAAGGCAACAGCATGGCCAGTAAAAACACGATTACGGCTGCGTTGGACATGGGCGTTCCTCCTTGAACAAAAACCGCGAATTCTAAAAGCGGTTCGGCTGATAGTTCGCGGACATTATGAGACAGCGCAGGAGTTTACCCAGTACGTTTTTTTAGACAATGTCTGTGACCTATGTCTTACATTGTTTTACCGAGGCGCAGTTAGACCGCATTAAAGCCTTCGGCGATGTGTTCGTTTTTCAATTTCACATAGTTACCCGCTGTGTATGAAAAATACGACAGCTCTTTTTCCGTCAATGGTCGAACCTGTTTGGCTGGGCGGCCTACATACATGTAACCGCTTTCTAATACCTTACCCGGCGGCACCAACGAGCCCGCACCCAAAACGACTTTGTCTTCGATCACTGCGCCGTCCATGACCATGGATTGCATACCGATCAACACCTGACTGCCAATGGTACAACCATGCAACATGGCCATGTGGCCCACCGTCACTTCGTCACCCAGCGTAAGCGGATATCCGCCAGGGTTGTAGTCACTGCTGTGGGTAATGTGCAGCACGGAGCCGTCTTGTATGGAACAACGCTTGCCAATTTTTATGCTGTGCATGTCACCACGAATCACCGTGTTAGGCCACACACTGGTGTCTTCACCTATCGTCACGTCGCCGATCACCACGGCGCTGTGGTCAACCAACACGCCTTTATCCAATTTGGGTTCGACACCTTTAAAGCCGCGAACCGCTTTGTTATTGGCTTTCATCGAATGGGTCATGCTTGAATTCCTTCGTATTGCACCTATATAAAGAGAGCTTACACACTGTCTTAGGTTCTGCCCATGTCTCACTCTGCGTCTAACGCTGCTACGTTAATTAACCCGCAAGCCCTGCCTAACTTCGACGAAGTTCAAGTGGATCAAATTGAGTCGGCAATCTCACAGCATTTGCAGGACAACCTCGACGCCGTCAATACGTTAAGCCAACAGGCGAATCCGACATGGGCTTCGTTAGTGGAACCATTGGAAGAGTTGGACGATGTGCTCAGCAAAGCGTGGTCGCCTGTTTCACACCTTAACAGTGTGATGAATTCCGACGCGTTACGCGCTGCCTATAACGCCTGTTTGCCAAAGTTGTCGGCGTACAGTACCGAACTGGGTCAAAACAAAGCATTACAGCAGGCTTATCAAAAAATTAAAGACAGTGATGAATTTGCCAAGCTCACCACAGCACAGCAAAAAACCATTAACAACGCGCTGCGTGATTTTCACTTGGCCGGTGTGGACTTGCCCGCAAACAAAAAGAAACGCTACGGCGAAATTCGTTCGCGCTTAAGCGAACTCAGCAGCAAGTTTTCCGAAAACGTGTTGGACGCCACCAACAAATGGGAAAAACACATTACCGACAAAACACAATTGGCGGGCATCCCTGAATCGTCACTGGCCGGTTTTGCTCAAGCGGCCCAAGCCAAGTCGCTTGACGGTTGGTTGCTGACGTTAGACTTTCCTTGTTACTTGCCCGTCATGACCTATTGCGAAAACGCCGAGCTACGCAAAGAAATGTACACCGCCTTTGCCACCCGCGCGTCCGATCAAGGTCCACTCGCCGGCGAGTTTGATAACTCCAAACTTATGGACGAAACCCTCGCGCTGCGTCACGAACTGGCGGTGTTGTTAGGCTTTAACAATTACGCTGAATATTCCATTGCCACCAAAATGGCCGAAAGCACAGACCAAGTTATGGCTTTTCTAACCGACTTAGCAGAAAAAGGCCGCCCACAAGCACAACGAGAATTCGATGAACTGATCGCCTTTGCCCGTGACGAACACGGCGCCGAGTTAACCAATGGTGCGCTCAACGCATGGGACGTCACCTTCTATGGCGAAAAACTCAAGCAAGCGCGCTATGCCGTCAGCCAAGAAGAAATCCGCCAATACCTGCCTGCCCCCACGGTACTGAAAGGTTTATTCCAAGTGGTGAAGCGTTTGTTCAACGTCGATGTAGAACCCGCCAACGACGCCACCACCTATCACAAAGATGCGCAGCTATTTAATATTTTGAAAGATGGGCAATTGATTGCGCGCTTTTATTTAGACCTTTACGCCCGCGCGAAAAAACGCGGCGGCGCATGGATGGACGAGTGCCGTGTGCGTCGCACTAAAGCCAATGGCGAGCAACAAATTCCGGTCGCTTATTTGGTATGTAACTTTACTGCGCCCGTCGGCGACCAACCCGCATTACTCACCCACGACGAACTCACCACCTTATTCCACGAATTTGGTCATGGCATTCACCACATGCTCACGCAGGTGAATACCGCAGCGGTCAGTGGTGTCAATGGTGTCGCATGGGATGCGGTAGAGTTGCCCAGTCAGTTTTTAGAAAACTGGTGTTGGGAACCCGAAGCCTTGGCCTTCATTAGTGGTCATGTGGAAACTGGCGAGCCGCTTCCTAAAGCATTGTTGGATAAAATGCTGGCCGCGAAAAATTTCCAAAGCGCCATGATGCTCATGCGTCAGCTGGAATTTTCGCTGTTCGATTTTTCCATGCACCTGAATTACCACCCAGAACAACCGCAAGATGTTCAGCAAGTTTTAAACGACATCCGCCAGCAGGTGGCCGTAGTCAAAGTGCCGGACTTTAACCGCTTTCAACACAGCTTTAGCCATATCTTTGCCGGTGGCTACGCCGCCGGTTATTACAGCTACAAATGGGCCGAAGTATTAAGCGCAGATGCGTTTAGTCGCTTTGAAGAAGAAGGGATTTTTAATGCAGAAACGGGCGATAGTTTTTACCGCGAAATTCTAAGCCGCGGTGGCGAAGCCGATGCCGCAGAACTGTTTAAAAACTTCCGTGGTCGTGAACCCAGTGTCGAGCCGTTATTGCGTCATAGCGGCATTAACGCCTAACCCACACGGTTTTTTTTAACGCATAACAAAAAGCCCTTTGCCGACACGGGTCAGCAAAGGGCTTTTTCATAACGCTTATCCCGAAACGGGGTTACAGCGTCGGCACGGTCAACACGTTTTGTTGGTTACGATTAAACTCGATATCCAAACGATAGCCACTGTTCGTCACTGACTTGTACTCAATGTCCTTCGAGTCGAATCCGATCACCAGACGATGGCCCGCTGGCACATCATAAGCTGTGGTTACCAATTCAATATCCACGGCAACTTTTTCTTTGTAGCCGACCTTAGGCAAGGTGTAAGCACCATGGGTAATCAGCGTCGCTGTGCCACTGGCGTCCATGTCATACAGGTAGGCATAAATTTGCGCCACTTCTGCATGAGGTTGCAGCGTCACACGCACATTACCGTTACCACGAATCTGCATGGTGTCACCAAGGCGACCGGTTTTGTAGTAAACCGAGTTGGTGTCCGCTGCAAGGGGTACATTGGTCAGCACTGGCACATCCACAAGCTGCGACAACATTTCGGATAGCAGCGGGAAGCCCGTTTCGTAAATGCTGCCCAGCAGGGTGTGATAAGAATCGTCCGTGGCCCAGCCGCTGTAACCGTAGGTTTCTAGGTCACCGTCATCGAACAAACTGCGCGGATGTAGATAGAAGGTTTCGGTCGTGGCTTCAGGCAGAGGGAAGCTGTCGTACTGTTCCCAACTGTCTGAAAACTTCACTTTCATGTTCACTGGCTTCGCCGTGTCCATGCCGTTGTCTTCGCCTTTTAAATGGTGGTCAAACCAAGCGTAGGTGTGATCCCACTGTGTGTTTTCTTCTAAACCTAATAATGGTGGCAACAAGTCAGCAGTCGCGTGAGTGCCAGGCTCTAGGTCCACAAACTTAGGCCCTTCTAATGCGCTGAATAATTCCAGAATGCTGTTCGGACGGAACAACACATCACCATACGCTTTGCCCAAGTATACTGCGGTGCCGTTAGCGTTTAGCTGGTCTACCTTCATCAGTGGCGAACGCTCATCTGCCCAAGCGTAAATTTCTGGTAGGGCATTGAGGTTTTGGCTGGTTAGGTTATCCCAGTGCTGATTCACGATAGGATCAAGGTCACCAATGAGATCACCCGTCAGCGTCAGGATTTCACCCCAAACCAAACGAGGTGTGGAATCACCGTAAAGCGCATCCACCAAACTGCCCCAACCACTCATGGCGGAGACCGCTTTGATTCGGCTGTCGTGGGCGGCACCCAACAAAGAAATACCCGCGCCGTACGAAATACCCGCCGCACCAATGGCTTGAGGGTCAACTGGATAATTGGCAATGAGGAAGTCCACAACGCGCGAGAAGTCGTCCATGTCTTTTGGACCACCGGTATTGATTTGACCCGTTGAGGTGCCATAACCACGAGTGGAATAACTTAAAACGATGTAGCCTTTTTCGGCCAACTCGGCTGCTTGCTGCAGGTATTCGTATTCGTTTAACGCCCAGCTGTTAATAAAAATCACAGCTGGGGCCAGCTCACCGTCACCCAGTGTGGTCGGCACAAAAATATTGGCCGCGATTTCCACCCCGTCGAACGCCTGAATAATCAGATCATCGTCCGTGGTGTACGCACTGGATTCTGGGAAAGAGGCTTGATTAAAAATCCCGCCGGCGAAGTTGAGTAAGCCTGCGATATCCAGTGCTTGCGCACTTTGAACGGGCAGGGCACATGTTGCAGCCACTCCAGCTGCAAGGATGGTTTTTTTCAGTTTCATTCAACACCTGTTTTTTTATTTTTATTGTTCAGAGCTTCATCGGCCGGTGCCGATTCTGAGGTGTTGAATGTTAGAGACAGGGCGGCAGAGGCAGAATTCTTTAACTGGACACGGCATGCGCCGTTAGGCCATCAGCTAGACAATGTGACGATCATCACACTTTAATCCAGCGTCGCAACAGCACACTGGCTTTGTCGATACTGCTGTGGGCTTTTGCCCAACGTACGCGAAAACGCGCTGGAAAACGCACTGGCACTGGAGAACCCCAGCGATTCGGCAATGGTTTCTAAATTGCTGTCCGTGTGACACAACAACTGCTGTGCTTTTTCCATGCGCAAACGGTTGTAAAACACACGCCACGTCGTACCTTCTTTTTCTAAATAGCGGGACAAGGTACGCGGCGACATATTCAGTAGGCTCGCCATCTGCTCCTTACTCATCTCGGCATAACCCACCTGATCCAGCAGCAACACAATATCTTGGTGAATTTTCTGGCCGTCCGACCCCACTGCAGGCCGACTAGAGAAAAAGTGACGTAAGCGCTTAACCAACACGTTCGATAAATAGCGATTGCCCATGGGCATTACCAGAGTCAGTGCGCGTAATGAATTATCTAAATAGTTTTCGCGTTGGTGGTATTTCACTTCACAGCCATAGGCAGCGCCCACTTTAGCCATGCTTGGTACTTCTGGGCCAGTGAACCCAACTTCAACGGTAGTGGAAGAACGCCCTTGCAATACACTGTCTTGAAAGACAATGGCCGCGCCCATATCTCGCCCCAACAAGAAGTACCCCTCGTCTTCGGCCAAGTGCTCAGGCACATCGAACACCGTATGAATGCGTCGAATCGTCACCTGATTATGAATACGCAAAAAATGGTGATTCCCTTTCAGAAACTCCGTTGCCACCGCGATTAACTGCCGTGGCGTGTGACAAGCCGCCAGCGCCTGCCCCAGCAAACCAAAGGTATTCACCCCACAAGTGCGCCCGACCTCAAAGCCCAGTTCGAACGGATGCAAGTCACTGCTTGCCATTAAATTGCGGATCACCCGCAACTCTTGCGTAAGAGTAGGGTCTGCTAACGCCAGCTCGGACTCAGAGATACCACTACCCGCCAGCAGTGTCTCAGCCGACACACCACACTCGACGCCGAAATTCAGCAACACAGCAACTTGAGCACTTCCCCAGCCGGGAAAGCGAGTAATGGCATTCATGAGGTTTTCTAATTGGGTAGCCTAAAGCGCCAAGGATGCTAGCAGATTAAGTCAGCCGCGAGTATGAAGAAGAGAAGTACGCATGTACAAAATATATACACAAAATGCGCCATATATCCTGCTGCATCTCGCGCTATAATGCCCCTTATTTTTTAGTGAGACCGCTATGTTCAAAGCAACCAAGCGCTTCATTGCCGGCGCCGTCTGCCCCAAGTGCAGCGAGATGGATAAGCTGGTGATGTACAAAAATGAAGAAGGGAAGGAAACCCGAGAGTGTGTGGCCTGTGGCTATCTAGATGTAATGAAAGACGAGATTCCACAAGCAGAGGAACTGACCACCCGAGTCACACCTGTTGGGCAAGCCGTTCGTGATGAAGGAGAGCAGCCGCTTAAAATCTTCGAAGCGCCGCCATCCAACACCAAGCACTAATCGTTAATTCTCCGCTCTGTAAGAGCGTTGCCCCGACGCGACCATCGGCTCGGGGCGAGCCTCCTACAAATTACTCAACCGTTACAGACTTAGCTAAAATAGATTAATAGAATTTAACTATCAGACTCATCTTCCAAGCTAAGGGTGTCAGGGTTCTTTAGTGATTTTTTATCCGCCGATGCTAGGCGGCGTTCTACTTTTTTAACGTCTTCTACAGGCGCTAAGCTTTCCGGTCGAATACCTCGATTAAGCAAAGTATCTCGCACGGCCTGATTATTGGTGACATGCTCACTGGATATTTGTTGCTCACGAGTCATATTTTGATTGCGAGCATTATGTATTGTGATCTCTGTGGCAAAGTCTTTCGCTTTAAGAATGATGGTTGGGGCAAAGTCTGCGAGAGGACGACTATCTGGGACGCGCCACTGTGCTTTCATTGCTTTGGTATTGCGGCCGAATAAGGCCGTGTCGCCTTTACTACGAATTAAAGCAAAATTGTTGTTACCTCCAGTTTGCTCAAAAATCACACTGGAAAGTTCCTTCTCTGTTGCCGATAACTTATGCCTAGCTTGAACACGCTCAGCTTCCAATAGGCGCCGCTCTATAAGCTCGGCTTGGCGTGTTTGCATGGCAAAGTAGGTTTGAGCAAACGCTATTTCCTGCTTGCGAGGGTCACCATTTTGAGCAATGAGGTAGCAAGCATAACGGGTAACCATAATATCGTCGATTTCACGTTGACTACCGGAGCCTAACTCGACCATTTTCCCGACGTCGGCAAAATGGTCGGAG